>PFEU01000005.1 GCA_002793515.1 Candidatus Uhrbacteria bacterium CG10_big_fil_rev_8_21_14_0_10_48_16 | reverse complement strand
CTCTCGCGAGAGAGGATGTAGTGCGCCTTGGGCTAGGCGCTCTGCTCGGCGGCCTCCTCGTCGCTGTCGACCTCGTCCTGGTCGGACTCGGTGTCGGCGTCGGTGGTGGCCTGGGCGGCCTTGTCGGCGTCGCGGACCTTCTTCCACCAGCCGTTGATCGCCTCTTCGCCGTGGATGGCGGAGAGGATGATCTTGGCGGTGAGCAGGTTGGCACCCCGCTTGCCCACGATGGCGGCGCCGGCGGTGCGCACCAGCCAGTCCGGGAGGTTGGTTCCGAAGAGGCACATGACCTCCTTCTTGACCGCCTCTCGACCGAGGTGACCGAGGCGGAAGGAGGCTCCCTCGGGGGTGTTCTCGGCCATCTCCTCGCCCTCTTCGGCCCGAGCGAGCATCTCCCGCTTCCAGGTGTTGTAGTACCAGTTCTCCCCGGCCGCGGTGCGCTTGGCGGACCGGGCCATCTCCTCGCCCAGCTCGACGATGGCGTTCGCGGAGCGGCGGCTCTTGAGCAGGGTGGCGAGGAGCTCCTCGTACTTGGCCTCGAGGGGGCGGACACCACCCTCGATCTCGTACTTGCCGACGATGAGCTGGAGGGCACCCTCGACCTCAGCGACCGTGCGACGCGGGGCCAGCTCCACGGGGCGCTGGTTGTTGTGGCGCCGGCTGGTGCGGGTGGGGAGGTCGCGGGCGGGGGTGTTCAGCGCCAGGGTCTCGAGCAGGGTCTTGGTGGTGGTCATGTCGGACTCCATGGCGGGGTTACCGCCGGTGGGGTTCTGAAGTTTGTCGTGTGCACAGCGACCAAGCCGTACACGTCTTCAGAAGCCCCACAAGGGGGCGGTGGTTTTTTGAAATCCTCGTGACAAGCGAGGAGGTGAAGTGGTTGGCCTTTCGGCGTCCCTCGAAGCGCAGAAGAAACTTCTGAACTTTGAGGGGCGGCGAGTGCAAGATGCGACTCGCCCGTGCCGACGCCGTCCCTAGAAGGGCATGGCGTCGATGATCTCTTTTGCCACGCTGATGTACAGCATGGCGTTCGGGAGGCCGGCCACTGCGATGCAGAGGCCAGTGACGGTCGCCAGAAGGGCGAGGAGGGGGCGGGTCATCTTGGACTCCGTACAGGGGTGGTGGGTGAGATGATTCGACGCAGGAATCCGGAGAAGATGGTTTCAGTGACCGACCGAAGTCTGGTATGGGACCAAGAGTTATCGGGCGTATGAATCAAGTAAGCAACGGGAACTCTGAAAAAAGCGATCTACTTGCTCTTCGGTCAAAAATTTCCTCAGTGTAGAGTGACTACACTTCGCAAATGTTTGCCCTCCAGAGCGGCGCATCTCATCTTTTTTAAGAGTTCCCGAGCCTAGTTGAGTCATTTGATAACACTTACTCTCTCCTCCGAATTTCTGTGTCGGAAGGATCTCGTCAACCTCCTGGAGGGGATCCTGGTGAAGCAGTGATCTGCGCAAGCGCGGATATGCCTCGTGATCACAGTTTGTGTGGAGTGAGTAAGCCGGAGCCTAATCAGTCCACTTAGTGATCCACGCCGATGTCCTTCTATTGAAGTTCACTGGACGTGTTTAACTCTCTCCTCTCCATGAGGTTGCTGAGATAATTGATGCAAAAAAGCCGGTTGCTGAATGCATCATCTGTGAAAAGAGATACATACAACAACCGGCCATCTAATCAGCATTGATTAAACATCCAGTCATAACGTACTCTCTCCCCAGAAAGTTTTGTTTGATTGTAGTGATCGATTTGAGGTCCTTTGGATCTCTCATCTTCGTGGCGATACTATACCACTTTATGTCAACTTTGTCAAGACTTATGCAGGAAGATTTGGCATTAATTCTGCTAAAATTAGCCCAATTATACAATCCATACTTTGTTTACATCAGCGAACATTGAATGCCGATATGGGGCGCATGCTATAATAGCGAGCGTATGAGTGCGTTTACTGGAATTATCGGTCATAACAAGATTCAAGAGGTGCTTTCGCGGAGTCTTGCACATGGAACACTTCCGCATGCACTCCTTTTTATTGGTTCCGAGGGTCTCGGGAAGACATGTGTCGCGCAAAAGCTCATCCAAACGCTTTTGAATCATCGAGGGGATCTTCAGACGCAAACGGATTATCTTGAGCTAAGCCGTCTGGTGGACGAAAAGACCGGAAAAAGAAAAGCAACGATCTCTGTGGCTCAAGTGCGAGCGTTGAATAGTCGTTTAGGACTTACGTCAATTTCTGGCGGGTGGAAAGTGGTTTTTGTTGAAAGCGCTTCCTATCTTTCTAAGGGAGGAGCAAATGCGCTATTGAAGACGCTCGAGGAGCCAAAAGGGAAAACCCTTTTTCTTCTCACAGCACATTCCGTAGAGGATCTTCCTGAAACGATTGTCTCTCGATGTCAGATTTTGCGGTTTTCTCCCGTTCCTCGAGAAGAGATCAAGACCGGGCTTGTAAAAATGGGATTCAGTCCCGTTGATGCGGAACTGGCTTCTGCTCAATCGCTTGGGCGTCCAGGACGCGCATTACGATTTTTGAAAGAGAGTACCTATCGATCGCAACAGGATACAGGATTGGAGCAGGCATTATTGTTTTTTTCGAGCGGGCTTGTTGAACGACTAGGCCAGGTCACCGATCTAATTCCAACATCGGAACTGCAGAAGGATGAAGCGCTTCTCAATACACTCGATCAGTGGGAAGTCATTTGTCGTGACGTGTTACTCACGCGTTTGGGTTTGCATGGGTTGCGTGTTTTGCCAGAAACAACGAAAATGAACACACTGGTATCGAGCTTTTCAGAAACGAAACTATTGACTGTGTTTCAACGCATGGCCGAAGTGCGTGGCGCCATAAGACATAATATCAATGCACATTTAGCATTAGAGCATATTGCTCTAGCAATTTAATGATCATTTTATGAAACGACTTAGTCTCATGGCTCTTTCCCTTATTCTTTTAGGAGCTGGCTGTCTCGGTGGAGGAACGTCTACATCAGGATCTGATGGAGGCGTCTTTAAAACAATAACGGCGGGACAGGAATGGGGGCAGGCTGTTGTCGTGCCAACCTCTGCGGGAATTGGAACACTCGCCACGACAGATGTGTTAAACATGGAAATGGACCCTCAGGATAAGACGTATCTGTATCTTGGAACCAGACAAAGTGGAATGCTGTATTCAGAAGACTCTGGAGCCTCATGGCGACAACCAGAAGAGTCTGCTTTAAAAGATGGGTTGATCTACAACGTGCAGGTGGATCCTACAGATGTGTGTACCGTGTATGTGGCAAAGGGGTCACGTCTGTATCGAACGGATGACTGTATGCGCTCGTTTAACAGCGAGACCTATGTCGATACCCGATCAGGAGTGAATGTCGTACAGATTGCTGTTGACTGGTATAACCCAAAGATGGTCTGGATCGGCTTGAGTAATGGTGATGTGTTGCGAAGTGGAGATTCTGGACGTACGTGGTCAACGGTGTTGAAAACAGGAAATGAGATTTCAGGATTTCTGATTAATAACACAGACTCACGTCAGGTGCTCGTGAGTACGTACAAAGATGGAATTTATAAGACGATCGACACAGGAACAACATGGGAGGAGGTTGATGGCGGGTTGAGTGAGCTTAAGCAGTCAACGCGCGTGTACACCATGATTCAATCGAATGATTCAGGCGTTGTTCTTGCCTCGAGTGAATACGGTCTCACACGTTCGACAGACTTTGGAGATACCTGGGAGGCGATTCCGCTTCTTACCTCAGCGGGACAGGTGACCATTCGTGCGATTGGCATGGATGCAGATGACCCAAACACGTTGTACTACGCGTCGGGTGCCACCTTTTATCACTCAACAGATGCAGGGTCTACCTGGGGGACGGAAAAGTTTCCAACGTCTCGAGTTCCCCGCACATTATTGGTTGACCCAGACGACTCCACAGTGTTATATATCGGCGTAGCAAGCGCTACCGATTAACGTTTTTCTTTATCTATGCATATTGTTTTGAACCAGAAGAAGCCTGCTTTTGATGCAACAATTGAGTATCTTCATAAGGAGCTTGGAGCTCTTCGAACAGGTCGAGCGACACCGGCGCTTGTGGAAGATATCTCTGTAAATGCCTACGACGCCACGATGGAGATTAAGGGTCTTGCTTCGATTCAAACACAGGATTCAAAAACGTTGGTGATTGATCCTTGGGATAAGGGGTTGATTAAGAATATTGAAAAAGGGATTCGTGATGCGGGTGTAGGACTGAGTCCTGTAGTTGATGGAACAGTTATCCGCATCATGATGCCTCCGATGACGGAAGACAATCGAAAGTCCATGGTAAAAAAAATGAAGGAGTATTTAGAAGATGCTCGGATTCGTAATCGGCAAGTTCGGGAGGAGGCTCGTGAACAGGTCTTGAAAATGGAAAAGGAAAAAGAGATTTCCGAAGACGACAAGTTCAAACTTTTCGATGAGATTGATAAGATGACAAAAGAGTATAATGATTCCGTTGAAAGTATTGGAAAGAATAAAGAGGAAGAAATCATGACCATTTAGTATGCATAAAACTGCCGTGACCATGGAAAAACTTGTTGCCCTCGCCAAACAGCGAGGGTTCGTTTATGCGGGATCCGAAATTTACGGAGGACTCGCGAATAGTTGGGA
>PFEU01000006.1:6026-93028 GCA_002793515.1 Candidatus Uhrbacteria bacterium CG10_big_fil_rev_8_21_14_0_10_48_16 | reverse complement strand
GTCGCTAAAGCTAGAAGAGAAACGAGGTTTTTACCAACACGGAAGTTTCATTAACTCATAATAAAACAATAAGAAAACCACCTTAAGTTTGGCCATACTGAGTGTGGTCAAAGCGTCATAAGGTGGCTGCGTGGGTCACTGCTCCGAGCATTCTAAGGAGCCATTTGTGTTGAGTCGGACGTCCGCGTAGGAACCGCCTCAGGGTGTGGGTCGGTCGGGAAGAGATGACCCCACAGACTCCGTCCGAGCGAGGCCCAGTAGCTGAGCCACCGATCTCGCGAGATGAAGTAGGTGCGCTGACGGTCCCCGTAGTCGACGTGGACAAAACAGACCACAACGTTCGTGGTGTCGATCTCTTTGACACGCTCTTTGGCACGGATGAGCAGGACGACCTGCTCGACCAAGCTCAGACCAGCGAGCCCTGCCGCACCGCACGGAGCATGGATGTAGAGTACGACAGTTCCGATCCCCTTGAGGTCCGTTCCTTCGGCCTCACGAATCTGCTGGAGCAGAAGCTGATCGACCTGGTACTCACGGTAGAGCGGGCAATTCTCAGCGATGAGCATGGCCCCGCCGTGGAGCGAGAACATGTGCGGTCGCACCCGACGACCAGCTTCACGAGCCAGTGCACACTGGTGTTCAAAAACGTCGGGCATCTGGTCCCCATCGGAACATGGGACAACGATCACCCCATCAGAAGACTCGAGCTTGTGTGCATCTGCATCTTCCAGCACCTGCATGCTCCTCAGATGACGGATCATGCTTCTGTCTGGATCGCTCAGCTGGCCCATGGGCCCTCCTTGGGTTGGAACGGGGACAATGGTGCCACACGCCCCTTTCTCTGTCAATCAAAAACCACCGTGTTTAACGGTGGTTTCTTTGTTTATGAGACACCAGATTTGTTTCCCCCTACGTCTCGATACTTTTTACGCTTCACGGCCACACGATAACGAGCGAGTTCTCGCTCCATCATGGCGGCAGCATCTGCGAATGCTACGTCATCAACATGACGTTTTTCCTCGAGAAGCTTCTGTGCCCGCTCACGTGCCTCCTCGATCTTTTCAAGTTCGAGTTCTTCCGCACGTTCAGCCGAGTCGGCCAAAATGACGATTTGATTTCCAGGTCGTACCTGCAAGAATCCCGTGGACGACGCCAGGAAATACTCTTCTCCACTTTTCTTAATCCGTAGCTCCCCTGCTCGCAGGTTCGCAACGAGCGGAACATGTCCGACAAGAACAGTCACTTCTCCCATATCCGTCATCACAGAAACTGAATCAACCTCGTCTTCGAAGACAATGCGTTCAGGCGTCACAATGGAGAGATGGAGTTTAGACATAGGTTACGTACTGGCTTCAGCTGATTCGACCACTTCTTCGATCGTTCCCTTCAAGTAGAAAGCGGATTCTGGAAGATGGTCATACTTCCCTTCGAGAATTTCTTTAAATGAGCGAACGGTATCTTCACGTTTTACAAACTTTCCAGGTGAACCCGTAAATTGTTCAGCCACAAAGAATGGTTGTGAGAGGAACTTCTGAATTTTTCGCGCACGTGAAACGGTCATCTTGTCCTCATCAGAAAGTTCATCCATACCAAGAATGGCAATGATGTCCTGGAGGTCTTTGTAGCGCTGAAGTACCTTCTGAACACCGCGAGCCGTGTTGTAATGCTCTTCCCCAACAATATTTGGATCAAGAATGGTTGAAAAGGAATCGAGCGGATCTACTGCCGGATAAATTCCAAGCTCCGCAAGAGAACGTGCGAGCACCACGGTTGAATCAAGGTGTCCAAAAGTGGTTGCTGGAGCTGGGTCAGTCAGGTCGTCTGCTGGAACATACACTGCCTGAATAGAGGTAATAGACCCCTTCTTGGTAGACGTAATGCGCTCCTGCATGGCTCCCATCTCCGTAGCCAAGTTTGGTTGATATCCCACCGCAGAAGGAATACGTCCGAGAAGAGACGAAACCTCTGATCCAGCCTGGGTAAATCGGAAAATGTTGTCGATAAATAGGAGAACGTCTCGTCCCTCATCGTCACGGAAGTACTCAGCAAGCGTCAATCCGGTAAGAGCCACACGTGCACGTGCTCCTGGAGGTTCGTTCATTTGTCCGAAAACGAGACTTGTTTTATCAAGCACGCCAGACTCTTTCATTTCTTCGTAGAGATCGTTTCCTTCACGTGTTCGCTCTCCCACTCCTGCAAAGACAGAGTATCCACCATGTTCCTTTGCGATGTTATGGATGAGCTCCTGAATGAGCACGGTCTTTCCCACTCCAGCTCCTCCGAAAAGTCCGGTCTTTCCCCCTTTCAAGAAAGGACAGATGAGGTCGATGACCTTAATTCCTGTCTCGAACACTTCGTCTTTTGTTGCCTGGTCTGCAAAGGATGGAGCTTCTCGGTGAATTGGATCACGACGGTCAATTCCGGTGTCCCCAAGTCCATCGATCACATCACCCGTCACATTGAACATGCGACCAAGCGTCTTTGGTCCCACAGGAACCGCAATGGCTCGACCCGTGTTCACGACCTCCATGCCTCGTTGTAATCCATCTGTCGTAGACATCGCGATTGTTCGCACAACCCCTCGTCCAATATGCTGAGCCACCTCAAGGGTAAGCTTCTCCCCATCTCGATCGATTTCAAGAGCTGTGAGAATTTCTGGAATCTCATCGCTCTCAAAATGGACGTCAACGACTGGTCCAATGATTTGTGAAATAGTTCCTTTTTTCATATTACCCTTCTAATGCGGCCTTTCCACTTGAGATCTCAGCGATCTCCTGAGTGATTCCAGCCTGTCTGGCTTGATTAAACGTGAATGTAAGGTCGTCGAGCATCTCTCCTGCAGCATCTGTGGCGCTTCTCATGGCCATCATGCGAGCCGAGTGCTCAGAGGCAGCTGACTCAAGAACCGCTTGATAGACCATCGTTTCGACAAGACGTGGCAAGATTTGATTGAGAACGAGTTGCGGAGAGGGTTCAAATGTATATTCCTTTGCTTCAAGATAGGTTTTCTCTTTCCCCTTATCAACCTCAGTGACCTCGCCGATCTGTTCCATATCTTCCTCGGTTCCAAGAGGAAGCAGTTCGAGGATGAGTGGATTTTGGGAAACGGCGCTTACAAAGTCTGTATAGGCAACGAAGACTTTATCAACGTTCCCCTTCGTAAACTCGTCAATGACCATGCGACCAATCGGGAGGACTTCTTCAAACGTGGTGTTGTTTGTGATGTCGACGAAGCTTGCCATGATTCCGCGGTTCATTCTCCGCATCGCATCCGCTCCCCGTTTTCCGATACAGATGGTTTGGATATTGACCCCCTCCCCTAGTTCCTCCATGATCTTTTTTGTTCTTCTTAGAATGTTTGTGTTGAATCCTCCCGCAAGTCCTTTATCAGAAGTAATGAGAAGGACGAGAACGTTTTTTGCGGTCTCTTCTTTTCGCAGGAGCGGGTGAAGGGACATATCTACGCGCGAGCCGATTGACTTCACGGTATTCCAAGCCAACTTCGAGTAAGGTCTCGAACCAATGACGGAATTCACGGCTTTGCGCATTTTGCTCGCCGCAACCATTTCCATGGCTTTCGTGATCTTCCGTGTATTCTTGACGGACTTGATCCGACGTTTAATTGTACGAGTTTGTACAGCCATATTCGGTCCTCACCCTTTCCAAGGGGGAGCTAGAGGGGGTTGCCGATTAATTATCAAATGTCTGATTAAATTCTTCGATCATCGTTTTGAGCGATGCCTCAATTTCATCCGTAATCGCTTTTTCCTTCTTCAAGTTTTCCATGACCTCGACTCCTGAAGAGCGCATGTAGTTCTGGAAATCAGCTTCCCAAGCAACAATATTCTCTACCGCAATGTTATCGAGTAGACCATTGGTTGCCGCAAACAAGACCGCTACCTGCTCTTCAAATGGCATTGGGTGATACTGTGGTTGCTTCAAAAGTTCTGTGAGGCGTCGTCCACGTTCAATTTGTTGACGTGTTCCAGCATCCAGGTCTGTCGCGAACTGAGCAAACGCTTCTAACTCACGGAACACCGCAAGTTCAAGACGAAGCTTTCCAGCCACCTTCTTCATCGCTTTGGTCTGAGCTGCAGATCCCACACGAGAGACAGAAAGTCCCACGTTTAAGGCTGGGCGAATTCCTCGATAGAAGAGGTCTGTTTCAAGATAGATCTGTCCGTCTGTAATAGAAATGACGTTCGTTGGAATATACGCAGACACGTCTCCCGCTTGCGTTTCGATAATAGGAAGCGCGGTGAGTGATCCTCCTCCATTCGCTTCATTGAGTCGAGCAGATCGCTCGAGAAGTCGAGAGTGAAGATAAAACACATCTCCAGGATATGCCTCGCGTCCTGGTGAACGTCGAAGAAGAAGGGAAATTTCACGGTATGCCCATGCTTGCTTTGAGAGATCATCGTAAATGACGAGGGCATCCTCCCCTTTTTCCATGAAGTATTCTCCGATCGTACACCCCGTAAATGGCGCAATGTATGAGAGCGCAGCTGGGTCAGACGCTCCAGCCACGACAACGGTGGTGTATTCCATGGCACCAGCCTCTTCGAGCTTTGCCACAATTTTTGCGATCTTTGACTCTTTTTGACCGATCGCCACATACACACATTTCACGTTCTGACCTTTTTGGTTGATGATCGTGTCAACGGCAATAGCTGTTTTTCCTGTTTGACGGTCACCAATAATAAGCTCTCGCTGACCACGACCGATCGGGATCATGGCATCAACGGCTTTAATTCCTGTTTGGAGTGGAACTCCAACCGACTTTCGTGTCATGACGCCTGGAGCCACCTTTTCGATTGGATAAAACTTTTTTGCGTTTAACTTCCCCTTTCCGTCGATTGGCGCACCGAGTGGGTCAATGACGCGTCCAAGAACATCGTCCGAAATAGGAACGGAAAGAATACGTCCTGTCGTTTTGACCGTGTCCCCTTCCTTAATTTTTGAAGCCTCACCCAAAATAACGGCACCCACGCCGTCCTCCTCAAGGTTCAAGACAACGCCGAAAACACCGCCTGGAAACTCGAGCATTTCAGATGCCTTCGCTCCGGAAAGTCCGGACATGCGTGCGGTTCCGTCTCCTACAGCCACAACGGTTCCAACCTCTTCTTGTTTGGTTTCGGTGTGGTAATTCTCAAGCGCTCCTTTGAGAGCGTCAATGATGTCAGTTTTTGTAGCCATATGGTTATACGTTCCTAAATGCATGATTCAAGTGTGCGAGATGACCCTCGATGGATCCATCGATAATCGTTTCATCGATGCGTAGCTTTGCTCCTCCAATGATTTCTGGTCGTACCTTTTCTTTAATGTCTGCTCCGGAAGCGAGAGACTGAAGTTTCTTTCGTAGAATGTTTGTGATGGGATAGGCTGTTTCGATGGTAACGGTAGAAGCTCCATACACCTCCTTCCATACTGATTCGATCGCTTCTATCACGCCTCTGACGCGATGGAGTTCGTTTCTGGAAGCAAGAAGTTCGATAAGATCCTTCGCCGTCTTCTCAACCTGCAGAACAGTCGCTCCATCGAGCGCTTTTACAAACGCCTGAGCTAATTGTTTTTCCGATCGTTTCATAGCGTTAGGTACTCATCGAATCAACAACCCCTTCTGCGAGTTTTTCAGCCTTCTTTTCGTCAATAGACTCCGAAAGGATTTTGCGAGCCGCTTCTACAGCAATGGATGCAATTTCTGTGCGTGCATCTCGAATCATTTGCTCCTTTTCAGCCTGAAGCTGGGCTTTTCCTTGAGTCACCACCCCTTGTACCTCGCTTTTTGCAGAGTCAAGAAGAGTCTTTTTTCGATCTTCTGCGCTTATCCGTGCTTCTTCAAGAATTTTGTTCGCTTCAGCTTTTGCCGTTGTAATAACTTCTTTTTGTTCAATCTCAAGCTCTTGCACACGTTTTTCAATTTCGTCTGCTTGCATTACGCTTTTTGCAACTTTTTCCTGTCGCTCTTCAAGAAGCTTTACGATCGGTCTATACGCCCATTTCCAAAGCACAAGCAGAACAACCGTAAAGTTGATGAGCTGAGCAATGAAAATCTTCAAGTTGATTCCAAGGGTTCCGAGCCCCCCTGTTGCTTCTGTGACCTGAGCGACTTCTTGTACGGCTTCTGCCGCTTGTTGTATTTCTTGTGACATAATTTTTTTCCAACCTATATTCACGATCATTCATGAACACAGGTCGGGCCATTCACTAAAGAGTGAATGAAACCACGAGAGAGTAGATGGCGATAGCTTCAGCGAACGCCATCCCAAGAAGCATTGGAACAAACAATTTTCCGGCTGCTTCTGGATTACGTCCGATGGCCTCCATGGCCTTGAACCCAATGAGTCCAATTCCGATAGCTGGGGCGAATCCACCGACAGCCATAGTGATACCCTTGGTAAGGATAGCAAGTGTTTCTGCGTCCATAGGATCAATACTTAGTGAATAATTGATTCAAATCTGCGATATTCGCAGGCCTAAATTCGTCTAAGCGAACTTAGGTCTACGCACATCTCCTAGAGGTTACGTCGCGTGGGCGGGTTCTGTGTGAGGGTCATGTGATTCTTCTTCATGCCCATGGTCCTCTGTTGCAACGGTGAGGTAGGCCAGAGTCAACATCGCAAAAACGGTTGCCTGAATCATTCCAACAAGAATCTCAAGGAACATAAACGGAATCGGAAGGAAATACGCAAGAAGACCCAGCATCACGGTTAACAACACCTCTCCAGCGAATATATTTCCAAATAAACGGAGTGAGAGAGAAACAACTTTTGCGATTTCAGAAACAATTTCGATAAGACCAACACCAAATTCAATGATCGCAACAACGATCGCCACAGGTCCTTTTTTGATGGAGCGGAAAATCCCTCGAATGTTGATGAACTTACTAATATGAGACATCGGACCAATACTAATAAGTCCAAATAGATGTGAGGCAAGTACAGCAAACACGGCGATCGCAAGCGTAAGGTTCAAATCACTTGCGGCTGGGCGAAGAAGTGGAATGAGGGCCGTATGACCTTCGTGCACTCCCCATACCCCAATAGAGCCTGTTCCTGGAAGAAGTCCAAGCCAGTTTGAAAACAAAATGAAGAGGAAGATGGTTCCTACAAGAGGAAGGAATTGTTTCGCACGTTTTACATCCCCTGTCACTTTTTGTATCTCGGTGAGCATGAACTCGATAACCCCCTCAATGACATTATGTATCCCCTTTGGAACGAGGCCTTTTCGGCGACTTGCGATAAATGCCACACCAACAAAAAACACGACGGCAATCCACCCATTCACCATGGCATTGGTAATTGGGAGAGATCCGACGTGAAACAAGGGTTCAGCAGCAGCAGGTGGCAGGAGCAGTTCCATAGATTAGCTCTTTCTCTTTATCAGTGATTCGTACTGGACGGTGTATTTTTTTGCCTTTTTTACGATGGCAAAACCTGTAAAGACAAGCGCCAGCGTAAGTAGGATCAATAGATATAGAGGTTCTGTTCCATATCTCTCATCAAGCCATTTTCCAGAGAGAGCTCCTAGAACGGCTGGTACCGCAATGGTTCCGCTAAAATCAGCGAAGATCCGTCCAGCAAGTCGATAATAGGGTGCGTCACTCGACATAGAGAGTTTCAAAAGGCGCCGATAGTATACGTAAATTCAGACCCTAGGTCAATATCATGCTAAAAAGTTGTCCCCAATATAAAGAAAAACGACGCGATTCAGAGATTCGCGTCGGCGTGGCCGTGTCAGGCCGTTGTGGGCGGTGGGTACTGCCCTGTGATGAAGTTGGCTGTGAACCAATCAGGTTCGTTGATGTCACGCCTGGTCTCCAGGGCCTTAATGAGGTCCAGGAGATGCGCCGAGA
Organism: Candidatus Uhrbacteria bacterium CG10_big_fil_rev_8_21_14_0_10_48_16; assembly: GCA_002793515.1. Taxonomy (GTDB): domain Bacteria; phylum Patescibacteriota; class Patescibacteriia; order UBA9934; family GWF2-40-263; genus UBA12478. Next base: position 85,173 of record PFEU01000006.1, on the reverse strand, counting down.
TCATGGGGATCAGGGGCTCCGTGCTGTTGAGAAGCGTACCGAGGTAGCGCTTCGTGTCTGCAAGCTGTCTGGTCTTGTTCGGATCCGTACCCGCTCGCAGTGTCCCGAACGTGCTGATGATCCAAGTCCGGTAGCTCACGTAGGTCTCGTGAGCGAGGATTCGCTGTGTGATCGCCGGAATGTCTCGCGAGAGAAGAATCAGAGGTTTGGACGTCGGAGCAGGCTCCTTCTTTCCTTCCTCCTTGTCCTCGCCACCCTCACGATCTCGACCCCTCTTCCTCGCCTTCCTATCAGGCTTTGGATCTGGATCGTCCGGGTCTGTCCTAGCCGTCCGAACCGGAGTTGTAAGGCCGAATCCCCCAAGCGAAGGCCCAGCATTTCCTCCGACGTTCGCGCTGATGAGAGCGCTTGCGCTCAGAGAAGTCGTAGGAGCTGTGGGCTCAGGCGTTGTTGGTGCGGTCGTTGTGCTCGTCGTTGGATCAGCACCGACGGTCTGGCCGATCGATTCGGCATGGCGCGTCCAGTGTGGAGCGCGCGGGTCCGTGCTGTTCGTCGTTACGAAGGTTGGTGCATCCGTCAGGTACTCCTCTGCGCGGTCGAGTACCTCCGGAACGAGGGTGATGGAAGGATCGACTTCGCAGATTCCGATGAGGACGGTAACCGCCTCGTCGAAATCAACGTTTTTGGGAACCTCCTGTGCAAACAGGACTTCCCAGGCTCTCGTGGGGTTCATGGGTCCTCCTGCAGTTGCCAAACTCAGCAACGGTTCAAACTACCAAGAAATTTGCTTATTGTCAACTCATTTTAACGCCTATTATTTGATTTTCTAAGCAAAGTGTTATCGATTTACATCATCTGCTCTGAATGATTGACAATTACCACTTTTCCTGATAATCTCCGTCCCTGGCGTTTTTGAAACGACCAGTCGTTCTCAACAACCCCCGCATACCGCAACCAAGCGGTCCCTGCATCACCGAGGAGAGTCCCGTGACCGACCCCACCCAGACCACCGCGCTGGCAATCCCTGAGAAGGGACCGGCCATCGCACGCATCGTGCAGAGCATCAAGGGCATCGTCGCCGACCTGCTCCCCAGGTACATCATGGAGAGCGGGAAGAAGCGTCGCCTGACGCTGGGCGAGCGGATGAAGATGGTCGAGGATCACCTCGTGATGAGCCCGACCTCCGCCGGAAGCCCGTTCGTCACCCAGGTCATCTTCGGTGGGGAGCGTAGGCGCGTCGGGAGCACTCTCGCTCAGGTGACGAAGGACGGTGTCCCCCAGTTCGAGGATGACGGCCGGCCCACCATGGGCTTCGTCCCCGAGTACGACATCGTCATCATCGGCAAGTGTGAACTGCCTGATCCCAAGGACCCGAACAAGCGGGTCGAGGTCGAGGTCCAGCCGGCGATCCTGTGCAACAGGCGCGGAGGGCTGATCCCCTACGTGACCATCGATGAGACCACTGGTCAGATCCGGGCCGGTCAGGCCATGCACTGCATCTTCATCCGGGACTTCGACCCGAAGACCGGGAGGGAGAACCGCCGGATTCGGGCCGTGCCCTTGGGCCTCAGCGACAGCGCTGAGATCACCCGGTACGACGACATCGTCGACCGCCTCACCGCCCAGGGCTCCAGCAAGGCCTGGGAGAAGATCCAGGAGATCTGCAACAACTTCGGTCGGGCCGCCTGCTTCCTGACCCTCAAGCCCGCCGGCTCCCCGGCCACCTTGGGCCTCACCCCGGTCTGGAAGGGGTGGGATTTCAGCGACCTGGATCGGTCGCGGTGTGACTTCTGGATCGTCGCTCGGCTCGGTGGCAAAGTCGCTACGCTGGGGAAGAAGAGCCAGCCCCTCATCATCAAGGATGGACTCGTCCCGGAGCAGATCCTCCGCATCGAGGAGAACTGGAACTCGGTCGAGCTCATCACCTGGGGCCTCCCCGGGGAGATCGGCGACACCGAGCTCCGTGAGCTTGAGCAGGCCGAGTTCAACGTCGACTGGCTGACCCTCTTCGGGACCAGCCTGTACAGCGTCAACCCGCGCTCCGGCTCGACCCTCCTGCGCGACGCGCTCCGGAAGCCCCCCATGGATGGCATGACCGCTGTCGGACTCCTGCCCCCGGGCGGAAACCGCGAGATGGCCATCGCCACCCTCCGTGGTCTCGGAGCCAAGATCCGGGGATCGATCGCGAACACGGTCGAGCAGGCCCTCAAGGACCTCATCCACAACCTCGGCCCCGCTGGCCGGGAGAACCCGAACTTGTCCCTCCAGGACGTGCTCGGCGGTGAGCCCACGGGTGAACTGCTCGAGCAGGCGATCATCAACCCGACCGAGGACAACCTCCTCGTCGTCGCGATCCTCGCCAGCACGACGGCGACCAACCTCGGTCTCGAGGTCTGGGACCCCAAGTGCTGGGTCCTGATGGAAGCGTACAAGACGCTCCTCCTGGAGATGGCCTCCTCCGCCGGCATCGAGCTCCCACTCCCGCCCGAGGCCGACACCCCCGTCGTTCCCCCGCTGGACACCCCGGCCCGCACCGAGGACCCCGCGTCCTCGCCCTGACGCAACCCGCGTCCACCGTTCGAAGCATGACCCCACGCCTGGGTCCTCTGCTCTCGAACGGTTTTCTTTTTCCTTATGTGTCGGCGGCTGGGCCGCCGACTTTATTGGGCCGCCGACTTTATTGACTTTTTTCAATCAAAAAACAGTCCGCTAAGACTGTTTTTCTAGAATATAAGGATGGATCGTAAGCCTGTATCCTATTCGTTTACGATTTCACGGATGGACTCGATCGTCCCTGTGATATGTTCTTGAATGCTTGGTCTTAATCGGGACAGATCTGGAAGTGTTTGAAATCGAATGGAGACATTTTGATCGACAAGCCACTGGGTCAAGGCAAGAAGATTCTCTGTTGGAGTGCTTGGAAGAGAGAGTTCCCACACATCAACAATAGTTCCGTCAGCAAACGTAAGTTCATACAAAGGCTCTAGATGGGAGTCTACTTCTTCCACCCCAACCGTTACGCGTAGCCCATCGGTGGAAATATTTCGTGCTTCCCAATCGAAGAACGATTGGTACAACATATTTTCAGAATCAATGACACCCAAATACATTCTCGCACTTTGCCACATAAACGGACTCACGAGTATCGCCATCAATAAGAATCCCATTCCCATGCGCTTCGCCGTCTGTCGTTGAAGTGCTTGAAGGTCGATATATTGAACGGCGGTAACCATATCTTCAAAAGATGGCTTTCTGGGATTCGTGATGGAAATGGCTGGTGATGTGTCCGTAAGAATTCGAACTGTATCACGCAACACGAGCCCATTCCCGATGGACGGAATCAGCACACCTCCTATCTGAATAATGAGAGTGCTCAGCAAAATGGACGGGATAATCATCAGAAGCAAGAATAAGGCATAGCCACCATGAACGGGAAAGGCAAGAATTCCCTGCGTCCATTCTGGTTGAAGCCGGGTAAACAAAACTGCTCCAACAAAAAAGAGCATCGATATAAACAGAACGAGAAAAATGGCGAGAAAGACGATGTATAATACGACAGGAATTTCCGTAATCGGCTGTTGAACAGGTTCTCCTCGTCGAGCCTTTTCAATCACGCCCCTACGTTTCTGTTGTGTTGTTCGAATCTTTTTCGTCAATAAGCTCTTTGTATCCATACCTATTTTTGATCAAGTTGAAAGATAGACTGTGTATTTTTGACCGTTGCCTCGGCTACCTCTTCAACGGTGACCCCCTTTAGCTCGGCAATCTTTTCCGCAACGAACTTCACACGCCACGGTTCATTTCGTTTTCCACGATCAGGAACCGGTGTGAGATACGGAGCGTCTGTTTCAATAAGAAGCTTTTCAAGAGGGATCGTTTTAGCGACCTCCTGAAGAGCCTTTGAAAACGTAACGATTCCACTGAACGAAATATAGAACCCTTGATCAAGAAATCTCTGTGCTTCTTCACGCGTTCCGGTAAAGCAATGAATCACTCCACGTCGAGAGAGTTTCCCTGCATCAAGATATTCCTGAATGAGCATTGCTTGCTCCGCATACGCATCACGACAATGAATAACGACAGGAAGATCTGCTTCTGTTGCGAGATCAAATTGCGCGCGTACTGTTGCCTCCTGATTCTTCATGACCGTCTCCTTGTCTACGCCTTCTGGAATTCGGTAATAATCAAGACCCGTCTCCCCTATCCCCACGCATTTTGGATGACGAACAAGTTCTCGATAATAGGCCATGTCAAACGCTTCTGCCCGAGTTTTGATTTTTGGGGTAGCTTGCTCATCAGGAGAAAGCTCATCATCATCCCAAAACTCTTGTTCAACCGTATGATTGGGATGCAGACCCACCGTCGCCCACATTCCCTCATAGCGCTCTGCTACTTCAAGCCCATGCTTAGACGTATCTTTCTGCGTTCCAACCGTAATCATAAAAACCCCTTCATCCAGGGTCTTTTGAATGACTTCATCCATATCCTCTTTATACGCATTGAAATGCACGTGACAGTGTGAATCAATCAATTTCATATGTAGGCTCAGACAGTGAAAAGAGATCCGATGGCTGAAACAAAGGCAACTAAATACTTTGCAACAAAAGAACCTTCAAGAGCATAGAACAAGGTGTCTTCCGGTAAGACCTGCATCGCATAAAAAAGAACAACTCCAACAATAATGAGTCCCTCAATAAACCCGAGACCAGCCCCAAGGAGATGATTAATCGTTTTTGCAAACGGAATAATTGAAAAAAATCCGAACACTTTTTCAAGAATCATGATGACGAGTCCAATCAATCTGGAGATAATCAAAAAGATCACCACGAACACAAACACTTTTGTCGGACCAGAATCTGATAAAAATCCGAACATATTTACAACGGCGTCCGTAAGAAACGTCGCTGCGACAATCCCAATGATCGATCCAATAATCGACCCGATGGTATGAATCAGGCCAAAGAATAATCCAAAAAAGACAAACGCTCCAACGATGACAAGAAGGATGATGTCGATGAATCCCATAGGTTACGTATCACGTCGCGGAAATAATGGCTCCCCCGTTTCGATCATCGTACCATATCGTCTAAGGATTTCATCTGACGTTTGTGGAAGGACTGGTGCAAGCGCACGTCCAATAAATCGAATCTGTTCTGCAATTGATGAGAGCACCGCTTTTGCGCCAGCTTCATCCGTTTTGACCAACTTGAATGGTGCTTTTTTATCAACGGCTTCATTTGCTTCATCGACAACGGCAAACACCTCATCGACGTACCCCTTGAAATCGTAGTGCTTTATGGCTGTATCGAGCGCCTCTTCACGAGTAGACCAATCGATGTTAACCGGATCAAGCTTTCCTTCAAAGTATTTCTGACTCATCGCTCCAACTCGACTCACAAGGTTTCCGAGGCGATTCGCAAGTTCGGCAAAACGTTCCTCCATGCGCGGAAGCGAAAAATCACCATCCTCATGGGAAGGAATTTCACGCAAGAGGTAATAGCGCAGGGCATCTGTCCCAAACTCCTCAACCATCTCAAATGGATCGACGACATTTCCAAGACTCTTGCTCATCTTTTGCCCTCCGGAAGTAATGAATCCATGAATAAATATCTGCTTCGATGGCGGAAGATTTGCGGACATCAACATCGCCTGCCACATCGCAGACTGCTGACGCAGGTTATCCTTTCCGGCGACCTGTACCCCCGGCCAAAAATCCTTAAAGACACCTGTTTCATTTGGCCAACCAAGCGTTGAAATGTAGTTAACCAGCGCATCAAACCAGACGTACATGACTTGACTCTCGTCCCCTGGAACAGGAACCCCCCAGGGCATCTTGGAGGCCACCCGAGAAATACTAAAATCATTGAGCCCCGACTCAACAAACGTACGAATTTCATTTAGTCGATGTGGAGGAGCAACAAAATCTGGTCTTTCTTGATAGAGGTCGAGTAAGGCTTGTTGGTAATTTGAAAATTTGAAGAAATAGTTTTCTTCATCAATCAGTTCAATCGTAAGATTTGGATGAACAGGACAATGTCCATCAACGAGTTCTGAATCCGTCTTTTCGAGCTCACACCCAACACAGTACTTCACTTGATATTGACGCTTCTCAATGTCTCCCTTTGCATCACACCGTTTCCAAAATTCTTGTGCGGCTAATTCATGTGCTGGATCGCTTGTCTGAATAAAATTCGTATAACTCAAATTCAAGGCGTGTTTAAGAGCATCGAACTTGCTCGCGTACTCATCCACATATGCCTTTGGCTCCTTCCCCTCCGCAACGGCTTTTTCATAAATCTTCTGTCCATGTTCATCTGTTCCGGTATTGAATACCACCTCCATTCCCTTGCCTCGATAATAGCGAGCCAAGGCATCCGCTTGAACAATTTCAAGGGCAAAACCAATATGAGGTTTTGCGTTGACGTAGGGAAGGGTTGTGGTGATGTAATACGGATTCATAGAGGTCCAAGAACGATAACGAATTCTCCTTTGATACTAGTTGATTGAAGCATCTGTGTCACTTCTGATGCGGTGCCTCGATACGTTGTTTCGTACATTTTTGTGAGTTCACGACACACAATAAGATGTCGCTCTGGTGTTCGTTTTGAAATGTCTTCGAGTGACTTGAAAATTCGATGCGTACTTTCATATAGCACAACGGTAGATTTCACACCCGCTACGCGATCGAAAAACGTTTGTCGGCCTTTTTTATGCGGAGGAAAACCGAGAAAGAGAAACTCGTCTGCGGAGACTCCGGCAATGGAGAGAGCTGTCGTCACGGCAGAGACTCCAGGAATAGGGGTAATCGTAATCGTGTCACCAAAATGTCCTAGGAGTTCTTCGATGAGTTTTCCTCCTGGATCAGAAATAGCAGGTGTTCCGGCATCGGTTACCAGAGCAAGGTCATGTCCTTCTTCCAGAAGTTCGATGACTTTATTGGTCTTTATCTGCCCAGAATGCTGGTGATACGACATCATCGGGACCTTTATTTGGTAGGAAAACAGGAGCTTTCCTGTGACGCGCGTGTCTTCACACAACACCGTGTGAACAGAAGCGAGCGTGGCTTTCGCCCGCTCGCTAATGTCTGACAGGTTGCCGATGGGTGTTGCTACAACAAAAAGCGTCGGCATAACAGGTTACTTGTGTTCGCCCATACGCTCGAAGGCTCGGAGAACCTCAAGAGGAAGAGCAAAAACGACCGTATTTGATTGATCTGACGAAAGATCATTAAGAGTACTCAATGTTCGAAGATGCAACGCTCCAGGGGAAGCGGAGAGCATCGCAGCCGCCTTTGCAATATTCTCTGCGGCTTCTGTTTCTCCAAGAGCCTTAATGACAACCGCACGACGTTCACGCTCAGCTTCTGCCTGCTTTGCCATCGTGCGCTTCATCTCTTCTGGGAGTGTGATGTCCTTGAGTTCTACATTATCAACTTGGATCCCCCATGGATCTGTCAGTGTATCAACAATCTCTTTAATCTTTTTTGACGCTTGATCACGCTGACTGAGAAGTTCGTCCAGATCCATTTCTCCAACCACATTTCGCATCGTCGTCTGAGCGAGCTGACTCACCGCATAACGAAAATTCTCGACTTCGATAAACGACTTTGCGGCGTCCTTTACTTTGTAATAAATCACAGCGTTGATACGTGCGGAAATATTGTCCTTTGTAATCGCTTCTTGATCTGGTACATCCACAGCCTTTACGCGAATATCAACCTTCTTCATGGTTTGAATTGGCCAGAAGACAAGCTTAATTCCAGGCGTATGCGTATGCGTGTATTTTCCTACAAGGAAGATCACTCCACGCTGATATTCGTAAATAATACGAATGGTGGAAAGGATATACACGAACAAGATAAGAATGAGAATTTCCATAAACTTAGTCGTTAAGTGAATAAATCTCTGTTCCTGGGTGTAGAGATGCCCAACAGAACCAAAAGGATGGTTGAAGAATGTCTCCATCCTCCATTTGTTCCATAATGGTATCAAACTCAGACCAACTGTCCACTGGGAACGCGGAAACAATCCCCTCTCGCTCCAAGCCAAACACCAAGGATTTCGGGTTTAGACGAGTGTCCTCTTCAGAAAGCGGAAACCAAATAGCGGACGATGTTTCATATTCCGCTTGTTCATAGGGATTCTGTGTATAGTCACGCACATGTCCCGTTTCCCGTGAAAGAACTTGTTCTCCTGAATACTGTGTTTTGAATTGCGTCCAGGTCATCACTTGCGAAGGATAGCGATCAAGACGTGTATCAGTGAATTCACCTTGAATCGCCTCACTCGTTAATTGACTCCAAAGAGATTCTGTCGAGGTGTCAAAGAGTAGAGTGTTGTTATTCCAAAGTTTTCCCGAGACCCCAAAGGTTTCCTCTTCTCCATGAATTTCACGACGATACACGAGTCCACTATTACAAAGTGGATCGTACGTGACCAGAAGCGGTTCTCCGTTTAGTTCGTCATTGACAACTCCATGCCACACAAGAATTTGATACGGATAAAATCTCACTTGATTTCCCGCTTCTACTGCTAATCCAAATCCTGCATCATTTAGGTAGACATCCGCGGAAGCCATGGATTCATACGCAGGTTGATCAATCGAGGGGATCGCATTCAATTGAGGGTTTGCCACGACGATTTCAACAATGGGATCTTCCTGGGATAAAAAGAGAAGAGGAGATCGAAAAGACCGATATTGATAAAAAAGAATTCCAACTCCTACCAGAAGAAAACTTATAAACAAAAGCAGGGTATATCTGGACATAGGCAATAAATGAGGTTGACGAACCTAGGTAGTACGCTACCATAGTAGCGCATCGACGAATGAATGACGATGCAGGCCTTACTTAATTGATTAACAATATTTTTATGGAAGAGTTTAATGAAGACGTACACGCTCCTCAATTGGCTCAGGTAAGTAAACCTGCCCCAACCTTTAGCGTTGAGACCGTTATTAAAGGCGGTGACTTCTCTCGGGCGAAGCTTGAGGATTACAAAGGAAAGTGGCTCGTTCTCTTTTTCTACCCACTCGACTTTACATTCGTGTGTCCAACAGAGATCACTGGATTCTCAAAACGTTACGACGAGTTTTCGGCCCTAAACGCAGAGGTCCTTGGAGGATCAACGGATTCTGTTCACTCTCACAAAGCGTGGCTTAAAGAACTTGGAGATCTCAACTACCCACTCTTCTCTGACATCACCCGTGATATGAGCTGGGATTACGGCGTTCTCCTTCCTGAAGAAGGAATCGCTCTTCGTGGGACATTTATCATCGACCCAGAAGGCGTCCTCCGATATGCGTTGTATCACGATCTCGGCGTCGGACGTTCTGTTGATGAAACGCTCCGTGTCCTCAAGGCCCTTCAAACAGGAGAACTTTGTCCTATGGATTGGTCTGCCGGAAAAGAAACGCTTGGAAAAGCATAAACCTGAGAATAAAAAAACCGCCAGTCTGGCGGTTTTTTGTGTTGGAAAATAGTTATTCAACGATGGTTCGGATCTGAAGAAATGCGCAGGTGCCTCCTTCAGCAAAACATACATCGAAGTCTCCTCGCATATCTCCCGGAGTCAACGCTTCCATCGTAAAGGTTGCAGTAACAACCTCTCCCGCAGGAACAGGTGTTTCAAAGAAATGCGTCACGGTTCCATCGCCAAGAATAAAGGATTCTGTGAAAACGGGACTGGTAGAGATAACAGCAATTCCATCGATGTAGGCTTCTGCAACATCGATGCTATGAAGCAACTGCTCCTCGTCTGTATTGTTCGTGATCGTCACGACAACAGGAAAGGATTCTCCAACAGAGGCACGAAGGGGAGCATCCACAACGGCCGTAAGTCCATCTGGGACCTCGTAATCATATTCGGATGAGTCGATGGCACTAGACGACTCCACGGAATCGTCACCAGAGTAATCAAAAAAGGTACAACCAGCTCCTGTGAGAATGAGGGCAAAGGCCATGAACGGAAGGATCGCAAATTTAGACATATGGATAAGGGAACATTTATGATTTAGGTTGAATGAGTTCTTTGAGTTTTTTCTCGTCAAAGCCAATCACAATTTCTCCATCGACATCGATGACAGGGACCCCCATTTGTCCAGACTTCTTAATCATCTCTGCTGCTTGTTCTTGATCCCCCATGACATCAATATCGGTAAATTCAATCTGATGTTCCTGAAGATAGGATTTCACCTTTTTGCAAAACGGACAGGTTGGGGTCGAATACACAATGACAGACATAGACTAAGACGTTATGAGGTTAACAAGCTCGGGAATATCATGATCCATGACGCGTCCGAGCCAAATGTTATCAGGCATGATGACGACAGTTACTCCCGTATTGCAGTGATCTAAACATCCTGATTGGGAAACACGAATACGAGGATCTCTCGCCGCTACGGCGTTCTTTAACTTTCTATGAAGATCCACAGCACCCTGTTCTGCACAACAGGCTCTTCCATCTTGCCGATTATTTGTACAGACCAACACGAGCTTTCGATGGGTTTGATCAAGGGTATACATACTAGAGGCTCTTGAGATAACGCAGAAGGGTCCGCACGCCATGCCCGGTTGCTCCCTTTTTTGTGTACGCATCGATATCACGTTCAGCGTACGCAGGTCCAGCAATATCAAGATGAGCCCAAGGCGTCTTCCCAACAAATTCTTCAAGGAACAATCCTGCGGTGAGTGCCCCTCCCCATCGAGAGCCAACATTCTGCATATCTGCAACCTGACTCTTTAACAATTTTTTGTAATTTTTTTCTAATGGCAATCTCCACATTTTTTCACCGGCTGTGTTTGCTGATTCTAGAATCCTTGTTGAGAGCTCATCGTTATTAGACATCAGCCCCGTATACTCTTCTCCGAGCGCAACAACACACGCCCCGGTAAGTGTCGCAAGATCGATAATTGCCTGTGGTTTTTGCTTCACCGCAAAGCACAGGGTATCGGCAAGCGTGAGTCGACCCTCTGCGTCCGTATTAAGAACCTCTATCGTTTTTTTATTCATCGCTACCAATACATCACCAGGACGCATGGCTTTTCCGCTCGGCATATTTTCAACGGCCCCAAAGATTCCATGAACCTCGCACGACGGAGCGATCTCATCAATCACAGAGAAAGCGCCAAGAACGGCCGCAGATCCCCCCATATCGATTTTCATCGTTTCCATAAACTGGGCAGGTTTCAGGGACAATCCGCCGGAATCAAACGTGACAGCCTTTCCTACAAGAGCCACACGTTTTGTTGTTGGCTTTCGTGGTTTATACACCATGTGAACAAGGTACGGTGGGTATTCTGATCCTTGAGCCACCCCAAGAATACCTCCTGCCCCCATACGTTTCAGCGCCTCTCGATCATAGACACGCACGCGAATACTCCCCTTCCCTTTGGCAAGATTTTTCGCTGTGTCAACCAGCGTTTGAGGGTGCATATCCTGCGCAGGGGTATTGACAAGATCTCGAGCAAGGATCGTCCCCTTTGCCATAAGATCTCCCAACTCAACCCCTTTTTGAGCAAGGCGTACGTCACGTCCACCCTGCAAAAGAAGATCAAACTTTTTTATCGCGACGGTTGATTTTGATGGTTTTTTGTAGACATCAAAGCGATACTCGGCAAGACGTGCTCCCTCGGCCATAGCTTGAGCCCAATCTCCAACGGTTACTGTTTCTCCATCAAACGCCTGAATCGCGGATAGCACGGTCTTTACCTTCAGACTCGTTGCTATGTTTACTGAGACCGCTGATGCCTGGCGCACGGATTCCACCGTAAATTCTTCTTGCTTTCCAAGTCCCAAAACCAAAATACGCTTTGGTGCAATTTCCCCATGCGTTCGCATAAGAAAAGTTGAGTCGCTCTTTCCCTTAAATCCATCTTCCTTCATGAACTTCATCACCTTCCCTCCAAGCGCCTCATCGACAGTTTTTAGATCCCCCACAAGCCCCTTTGAACCAGAAAACGCATGGAGAACCAAAAGATCGCATGCCTGCTCAACAACTTCTCCTTTTCGTACCGAAATATCCATAGAAACAAATCAATCAATGCTAAGAACCTTTAGTCTACCTAAAACGTTACGTCACCGCAAAACCGTAGATAAAGGGAAGAGTCATCACGAGGAACAGAACGATTGAAAGGATAAAGAACCAAAAGACTCGATCTCGCCAATGCGAAACATCTCGTCCTCGCCAAAGGAACGTCATAACGAGGAGTGTGACAAAAAACGCCCCAAGCGTGTCGACATACAATCCAGAAATAGGACCAATGTCTGGATTCAATGTCACCCATTCCGCAATCGTACGCGATCGTGAAATAAGAAGATTATCAATCCATGCCACATGTAACGCAACAGACCCTGCAAGAATAGCTGAGAGAGCAAAAGACTCGTGCACACGTTGAGAAAAAAGTCGCAACATACTAAATCATTGATTCAAAAATGATGGCGAGGACACTTGCGAAACTGATGGCAATCGCTATGAGTACGGTTGTTCGATACAACCGAGCATGAGCGTGACCAATCTTTTCTCCGTAGACAAATAACACAAGCAGGCTCGTCAAGGTCAGAATAATAGGAAGCTGGAATAAGAGCCATCGATGCGTTGAGAGAGCCTCAGACAGTGAAGCGAACGTTCCGTAGGTATAAGAAGGAGTTGCTGCCTGACTGAACTCAATCGCAACCGTTCCTAACAAAAGAAACAAAATAAGAAAAAGAACTCCGATAAGCGGACGGACAACCTGTGCTTTTGTCCCGATGAGAAAACTCAGCGTAAACGCTGAACCAAAGAATAAGACCGTCAGGGCAAATAGAACTTGACCAGGATGAATGATCCCCATGAGAAACGCACTGTCCATATGCGACTATTTTACAGGAATTGGTATACTACGACCACTATGACTGAAAAAGATATCCTCATTACGAAATTCGATGGGACTCTTGCGCCATTCGATGCTCAGAAAATTCTCTCTTCCATTATGCGGACGGGAGCCGATGAAGCGACGGCAAAAAAAGTCTTGCAGGCGGTTGAGTCAAAACTGAAACCAAAAATGAAGACAAAAACGATCTACGCGATCGTTCGAAAAGAACTCGCAAACATAAAGCCTTGGGCAGGTGTCAGATATACATTGCGAGAAGCCATTGTGAAACTCGGACCTGCAGGATATAACTTTGAAAAGTATGTTTCAGCAGTTCTGAGTGCCTATGGGTACAAGACAGCAACTCCAGATACCTACAGAGGAGCCTGTATCGAACATGAGATCGACGTCACCGCAGAAAAAGATGGGCGCACGGCATTTATCGAGGCAAAATTTCGTCACGATTTTACTTCAACCATAACGATTAAAGATACAATGGCGACTTGGGCTCGTTTCCTCGACCTTGTCGATGGATCAAAAATTGGAAATTGTCCTCACTTTGATGAAGTCTGGATTGTCACCAATGCATCGTTCACCGATCAGTCTCTTCAATTTGGACATTGCAAACACATGAAGTTAATAGGATGGAATCACCCCACAGAACAAACATTCGCTCAAATGGTCGATATTAACTCTCTCTATCCGCTAACCGTTCTCAATGATCTTACATCATCAGAAATATCGGCTTTTGCTCGAACGGATCTTATGTTGTGTCGTGAGCTCATCACCATTCCTGTGGACCAGCTCAGTTCAACGACACAAATCCCCCAACGCCGATTACAGAAAATTCTCACAGAATGCGCAGAAGTCGTGGATGGGGATAAGGCTTGACGAAATCCCCTCTATTGCCTATACTTGGCACAAATTCAACAAACTCTATGCCTGGAAAACGAAAACAAATTTTTACCGCTTGGAAGGCTGCCCGTAAGGTACAGCTCACCAACAGTCGAAAAGCAAAAGCCATCCGTATCGTAAAAGCCAACAAAAAGACCTCAGAATAACCTGAGGTCTTTTCTATTGCCGTTCTATTTTCAAATTTGTTAGACTACGGTTAACCTAAAAACCTATGAAAAACATCACAAGTCTATTTCTCCTTCTCATCCTTTTTGGCTTCGGATGTGCACAGACGGAACGTCTTGAGAGTGATTTTGATCCTCAAAGAGGATCTGCGACATCTCCAGACGGTGAAGAAGCGTCCCAGGAAGGGCCATTTGAGCGCACGCTTAAAACCGCGATTTCATCTGATGGTCTAACCTATGTCTCAAACGATCTATGGATTTCTGATCAAGCAAATGTTCCTGATGCATTGATTAAAGAAAATGGGGATGTCTATCTCTATTATACTGGCTGGATGGTTGGCGATCTTCTCAATACAACCGCGGTTGCTATCTCTCAAGACAACGGAAATAGTTGGATTTTCAAATACCTTGAACTTACAGGGACTCCAGAAGGGATCTATCGAGTGGTCGATCCTGACGTCATTCTCCTTCCTGATGGAACCGTAAGAATGTACTTTACCAGCGGGAATCCTCAGGGGATTCATTATGCCGAAAGTCTTGATGGAATCACGTTCGAGTACAAAAGTTCGATCTTTGTTCCCTCAAATAACATCGCAATTGATTCCACCACATTCAAAATCGGTGACACGTGGCACATGTACGCTCTTTCTCAGGGTGGTGTTGAGAAACTCTGGCACCTCACGAGTCTCGATGGAATACGATTCTCCGTTTACGGGATCACGAGTTTCCCTAAAGCATCGTCATTCCTCGTGCCAGCAAACGGCATGTGGATCGATGATCGATTTTACCTCTCGTTATTTGGGAGTGACGGTTCGATCTCCTCTTCGTGGAGTAAAAATGGATTCGACTGGTATCCCTCTGATGAATCCCCTCTTGAACCAACAGGCAATGAGGTCTACGTGAAAGATCCAACGATGGTTCCTCTCAAGAACGGACAATACCTGATGATCTACGTCACAAATACACAATAATAAAACAGCCTCCCGATCGGGAGGCTGTTTTATTATCTGAGCGTTCCTTCCAAGATATGTTCTGCCGGCGCCGGATCTTCATCGTTTGGTTCTAAGGTCAATACGTAGAAATCATGGTCAGAGAGATCTGTCTTTGACGTGTACACGTTCACGTATCCTTCCGCTGTCTTTTCAGCAACTCCCGTGCTTATGACAGACATAGATTCTCCTCTTCGGACCAACCATCCTTCGTAGAAGTACCCTTCAGCTGGATCAGGAAGATTCCCCATGTTAGAAATCAACGTAAACAACCCTGATTCAAATTGTGTGTGTGCGATTCCAAAACTCTCACCTCCAGTCACATCCGCAAGAGCTGCAGAGGCCCATCCTCGCACATCCGTTTCAAGATAGCGTTCAATGATCTCTGGAGTTTCACCAGATTCATCTACAATAACACCTCCTGACGTCATGGCTGAGATTTCCTCATCGGTCATAATAAGACCATTCTTCTGTGCCTCAAATAAAATGGAATCTCGATCAATTCCAGAAGCCACTTCTTCAATATCTTGTGGCTCCCCCCCACCAACACATCCCCCACCTATAAATACGATGGCAAGAAATGCCCAAAAGAATGATTTTTTCATAGCGATCGCCAGTATAACATAGTCATATATGACAATCGAGCGTCCTGTGGAAGACTAGAGATAGTCCAAAAGACGCTCATATTGGAAGACTTCAAACAATTGGTAGCTCCAGGAAAGCCAAATGGAAAGCGAGTCTGTCACAAGAAGAATACCCAACGCAATCAACATGACTCCTCCGACGATCGAAACATATGGGAGAATGCGTGTCAGCTTTTTAATCGTTTGTGTGGCATGACCAATCCCTAGTGCGATAAGAAGAAATGGAATCGCCAACCCCAATGAGAACACCGAAAGAAGAAGGGCTCCTTGCCAGACCGTCGCAGTTGAAGACGCAAGAAAAAGAATCGAACCAAGAATAGGACCAACACAGGGGGTCCATCCAAACGCAAATGTCGCTCCAAAAATAAATGAACTAGAAGGAGTCCCTGGTTTTAATGAGCTCGGGAGTTTAAATCGATGTTCTGATGAGAGAATTTTTTGAAGAACCGGGATTCGCTCCAAAATTCCAACAAGGTAAAGACCAAAGAAAAGGATAAACACTCCTCCGATTCTCTCAAGAACATCCTGATACTGTGCCAATGCGGACCCTCCGAGTCCAAAAAGCACTCCGAGTCCAATAAAGATCACACTAAACCCAAGAACATAAAAGATTCCGTTCATGAGAACCTTTTTTCTGATCTGTGGTCGAACATGTGGATCCTCTAAATCTTTTGCAGAGGCCCCACTAATAAACCCAAGGTATGCAGGAACGAGAGGAAGCGTACAGGGCGCTAAGAATGTGAGGATTCCTGCAATAAACGCAGGGAATAAAAGCGAAATCGCATCAGGCATACAAAGATCAATGTGAGGTTAAGAGGATTCTTCTGTACATGACCATTCCACATGCCATAGCCAAAAGTAAGAGAAGAAGATATCCGATAAGGAGATACGTCGTCGTGATGAATGCTTTATTTGGAAGAATACTGAGAAGAAAGACCGCATACCAGGAGACAAGACTCACCGGACCAAGCATAAAAACACGTTTACGTGCCAGCAAAAGTTCACCGGATTCATGGACATGCTCTTCCCCAGAAGAGATCCGTTCAAGTTGTGGCATGACCTGAAGTGTGAGATAGCCTGTTCCAAGAATCATTCCAAGGGTTGCAACAATTTCTAGGAGGAAAACAGATGAATGAATGAACCAGTCTGCTCCCGATACATACAGCGCCCCCACGAGTGTGAGTAAAAGCCCTAAGGAAACCCAGCCGAGCTCGAAAAGGGTTGAGAGCACCTTTGATTCCTCTGCAGACAGACGACCATCTCGAAGGAATTGATAAAAGAAAACGGTTGTCGTTGTCACAATCCCCGTTCCAATACCAATAGTGAGAAGATGCACCGCTCCTATGATTGCTCGATAGTGAATAAAAAAAGGAATCACGACGTCAAGCGAACCTCCTAATGAAATAGCAAAGATCGCCAAGCAAAAAGAGGCAGACAATAAACACCACGTACAAAATTTCTTCAAAGCAAACACCTGAATGGAGGTGAGATAGAGAGAGAACAGAAAGGCGAAGGCGGAGGCGATCAGGAGAAACACGTCAAACCACTCGAATACGGAATCAGCAATCACAAACCCATACCCAACGGCAATCAAGGCGTAATACAGTAGACCAAGAATCTCAACGGGGACTCCTAAAAATTTTGAATAATCGCTTTGAATAACATCTGTACAATTTCCACGAAATGGACAGATGAAATGCTCCTGCTTTCGTCGTTTTTTGTGAAACAAATAGACGGCTAAGCAAAATCCAAAAAAGGCAATGAAGATAATGAGAACTGGTCCGATCATAGCTCCGTTTTGTTAAACTCCAGTGCCGTCGAATTGATACAAAACCGCTTCCCTGTCTGAGTGGGACCGTCATCAAACAAATGACCGAGATGCCCCCCACAAGAAGCACAAACAACCTCTGTACGCACCATGCCTTGTGATCGGTCTTCGATGAGTTTTACCGAGTCAGAGTTCACCACACGATCAAAACTTGGCCAGCCACACCCTGCATCGAATTTACCCTCCGAGGAAAATAGGACAGCGCCACAGCCAGCACAATGATACATCCCATCATCATTGAGGAGGTTATACGTTCCTGAAAATGGAACCTCCGTC
Source organism: Candidatus Uhrbacteria bacterium CG10_big_fil_rev_8_21_14_0_10_48_16 (assembly GCA_002793515.1). GTDB lineage: Bacteria > Patescibacteriota > Patescibacteriia > UBA9934 > GWF2-40-263 > UBA12478. Next base: position 67,510 of record PFEU01000006.1, on the reverse strand, counting down.
CCCTTCTCACGCAGGACGCGATATTGTTCAGGAGTCAGCTCCCTTTTCCATTGATCGTCCGTTTTTTGCATAGCTAAATCATTTTACCAAACTTTTTACAGAATAGCTTCTTCAGATTATTCACTTTTCATTTACGGATGTTCGTGATACATAAGTCGAGCACACAAAGGAAGTCGCCCATGGACATCTCAACCTGGATTGGAAAGTCGCTCGGATTTACGAGCGCAAACACGATCACGCTCTTCGGTGGGCTCATGGCCCTCATCGGCATCCTGCTCTTCTGTATCGATCAGGACTGGCTCGCCGTAGCGTGCCTGATCATCAGCTTTCTCACCGACTGGTGGGACGGCTGTGTCGCGCGGTTCCACCAGGGAGACCGCTCTCTCATGTCGCGAGAGGATGAAGCGCTCCTCACCTTCATCGAACAGCTGAACTACCGTGGAGTCACCCACTTGGGTCGGGCACTGGACCCCTTCATCGACAAGATCCGTTTCATTGGTCTGCTCTGGACGATTGGTCTTGAATACGTCGACGAAGGGGTCGCCGTTCTCATGACCGGTCTGGCAGTTCTCCTCACGCTCGTGCGTCCGGTCAAGCGTTTCCTGAAGCTTGATCCCGGTGGAGCGAACCTCTGGGGGAAGCGCAAGGTCTACGCGGAAGTGGTGTTCATCGTCGCCCTCGTTTTCGGAACTCGGCCGTTGTACAACGGAACCAATCCGTTCCTTACCATGGAGTTCACCCCCACGATCATCAGCATGATCGGGACCGTGACGCTCTTCCTCGCCTCAGCCTCCCTCTACACGCACATCGAAAACGGCTACATCTACTACGTGTGTACCCGCCCCTCGTCGAGCCCTCTCGACCGCTGACTCCTCCTGAGGAGTCTTTTATTTTATCTGTTTAATTAACTCAGGCAGATTTTCAACATCCTCAATTTCAAATTTCAAGCGTCCAATCACTTGCCCGCGCAGTGTCTCAACATCCACCCTCCAAGTCCCCGACTGATAATTGGTGAGATAGGAGTACCCTCGATATCCTCCAGAACGCCCTCCACTGATTGAATAGGATAATCGATTCACACTCACCCATCCCTCCCCTTCTTCATACCGTTGCCAGTGATGAACAATAGTTGTGTTCAAGTCAACTGGAGCAAAGATAGATGCGTACACATAGAGTCTTCGTCCGGACGAAGCATGAATGGTCTGACCAGGAATCAGTTGATCGATGAATGATTCCTCTTCCCCGTAGACCACATAATCTGAACCTACGTGCTCAACAGAATGATAGACTCCAGCATCTATTAATGAGAGTGGAATGGGAGGAATGACATTACCAAAGTACAACGCATTCATCACCCCAAAAATAATCAGCATGGAAAAGATCGGGCGAGGACGTATATGCCGAAGGTCAGGTCTTACACGGAATAGTCCTTGCACATACAACACTCCAATCACTAAACTTACACCTCCAGAGAAGACAAAGATCCAGGAACTTAAGGAGTTGAAAAGGAACGGAAAAGAAACTGACAGGACAGAAAACAGAATAAAATAGTACACACTCAACTGAACAATGGGCTTGAGATAGTATTCTCGAAAAACATCATTGGCCCCCATCAAAAACACGAGAACGAGAATGAATGGCCACGAAACGGTAAACGCTCCAGAGAACCAATAAAAAACTAAAGAACCACTCAAACACGCCCCGAACGTAAACTGAACAACGAGCGGGGCAATTAATCGAACATATCCCCTACCGGTCGGTCTCTCAATCAACGTCTTACGCGCATCGTGCCAATGCATCACTAGAATCATTATTCCAGCAATAACCGCATAGACCATGAGCAGAATAAGAGCCGTGCTCACAGACACCGTCCGAAACGTGATCACGTCCACCAAAACACCCACCAGGAGCATTCCTGGAACAAGCAGACGCTCGTAACGCACATAGAACTTCTTAAGAGCTCTAAACCGAAGAAATTTTTCAACTATTCCAAACATATAGAAAGTATATCACTTCTCCTGCAAGATCTTGCATCCATCCCTATCCCTTGCTATACTCGTCTCGTTCTTTTAGATGAATTGAATATTCGGGGGTAGCTCAGCGGCAGAGCAATTGGCTGTTAACCAATGGGTCGAGGGTTCGAATCCCTCCCCCCGAGCCAACAAAAAATCTCAGTTTTACTGAGGTTTTTTGTTTGACCCAAGTGGGACTTCGGAATCCAAACCTGGTATAATGATTCCAAATCAACTTGAATTGTATTTATGGAAAATCAAACTCCACAGAGCTTCACTCTACCAAAGTATTTGATGCCGCTATTTGTGACATCAATACTCCTATCACTCATAGCTGTTGTTTTGAGTGTTTTTGCTTTGGTCAGGCCAATAGAACAAATGAATGATCAGGTGTCTTCAACTGTAGCCACACTTGAGGATGATGATGTCGAATGTAGTGACATAATCCCGTGCAGCGGTGATTTTGTTTGTGATGACGGACAATGTGTTGGTCTTACGGAATGTACCGCAGACAGTGAGTGTGGCATGGAAAATTACTGCGATAAAGGTTCGTGTACATCTCTTCCAGAGGTTCGATCAGAAACTTTTCATAGTGAACATGGAGACTTTGATTATACTCTTTCATGGAACACGGGATTGATTCGCCTTACGGAAACATCAGAGCTTCTCTCATCAGACAATGCACCAAGTTTTGTCATTTCAGGTGGTGGAACGATTAGCGTTGCTACGGGATGGATTGACTCTCCTGGCTACTCTATGGACATGTTCATCAACGACATATACTACGGCGGTGACCGTGTTTGGCCAACAAAACAGCCAACACCAACAAACGCAGGATCAGAGAGCCTTATTTACTACTTCACACCAGAATATGATGGCTCTTGTCTGGTAAATTATGCTGTCATCAAAGGTCTTAATGAGGCTCTTACGATTCGACTTGAGGATTGTGATGATAACGACATGCGGTCAGGTCAAGCTTTTGGGGACTTGGTAAGCGATGCGAAACTGATTATGACAAATGATCGCTTGTAGTCTCAAACAAACTGAACCAACAACGGCTTCAGCCCTGACCATTTTGCGGTTCTGAACCAGTCCAGCAATCGGAGCCACAAAAACAGATCGCATGCGCGGTCTGTTTTTGTTATGATGATTTAAGAGAAATCTGTAAATGAACCTAGATTCCTCAAAATTGATACTCATGTATGAAAATTTCTAGTCCGGTATTCGAGCATGGTGAGCAGATTCCTAAAAAGTATGGGCGGGATTTTGAAAACTGTAATCCACCACTTTGTTTTGAAGAGATTCCAGAAGGAACCAAATCTCTTGTGCTCATTATGGAAGATCCTGATGTTCCTGAATCAGCTGGAGTACCCGTGTGGGATCATTGGGTCGTTTTCAATATTCCACCCGATATCACAGAAATTTGCGAAGCATGGTCGCCTGCAGGAATTTGTGGCTCTGGCACAAGAGGTGAACTTCAATACGGAGGACCGCGCCCACCAGATCGAGAACATCGATACTTCTTCAAAGTCTACGCCCTCAACACCCTACTCAATCTCAAAGAGGGTGCTACCAAACAAGATGTCTTAAAAGCGCTTGCGGGCCATATCGTCGATACAGCAGAACTGATGGGAAGATTCGCTAAGACTTGAACTACTAAAGGTTCGAGTTTTGTTTTATAGTCTTGATATATGAAATATTCTTTCGTACTGAGCATCGCCATTCTTGCGCTTCTAACTTCCCTATCATCTCTCTTTTTTACGTTAAACGATTTTCCTGTTAATGAAGGTGAGATTGCTGAGGACAGTGAAACATTTTTTGAAAGAGAAGACGGAACGACGTTTGTTGTTGATGACCATATCGCTCCCTTTGTTAGTTCTTGGAATAGTTTTTATAACCTTGCCTACTCTTTTTACTATCCTCAAGGCTGGGAACTCAATGGCTATCCAGGAAAAACAGACCCACAAGAAGTCCGAGGAGAACAAGATGTCAGTATCGGTCCAATGACAATCGTTGTGAGCAAGTTGGAACCTGGACAGGCGTTTTCATGTGACCAGACGGATTGTGCATATTACTTGTATGGTTATGGTGAGAGCGTCGACTCAGGAACAGCGACCGTCTTGGATAGAATGGCTTACTGGGAGCTCCGAGAGCGCGGAAATCATATCTATTTTAATCTTGTCTTTGAAAAATACGGGTCCGTTTACAATATAAGTGTATTGCATACAGAAACGGTCGTAACATTTGAGCAGGCCTGACCAATGTTTGAATCAATCATTGCGCTGTTTAACGTCTCTGTGTAAGCAGGATGGTGATCTCGCAACGTTAGCACAAACGTTTGTATAGCTATGGTCATCGTATGACCCCAAAGGATATCGCTGTGCTTAAAAACCAATCCTTGTTTTAGATAAAATATATGTTCTATGCGACTCGTTTCTCCTCCGTCTTCGCTCTTATGATCTTCTTAGGTGCAGGGTGTATGCCAACGTCTTCAGATATTCCTGCAGACGGAGCCCTTCCTCCAGAAGAATGGTGCTATGCCATGGAGGGTGATTCCTCCGTCGTTGTTCAAATTATTCCTGATGGATTTCCATCTTCAAATCTTGATGGACAGACAATCTTCCACGATACGATTACCCTTATCGAATCGGGATTTGAGCCTGAAACAACCATCGGTCGTATTGAGAATGATCAATTCATCTACGGGGATGGAAGTCGTTTCCAGTTCAAAATGGACACGATTGAAGGTTTTGGTGGCCTTATTGAGGGAATGCAAGGTGAGCGTATAGATTGCCCGTAGGTTAAGTCCTTCTTATGTCTGAGTCAGAAATTACCGCTCTCTTTTCCCTCCTCTCACCACAGGTCACGGTAGGAGTTTTGTTTGCTCATGGGCTGGGATTTCTTGTCATTCGAGCGTGGTTGAAACAGCGGTTACTCTCACGGGTGGGACCTGTTGTGACGCAGTACACACCTTCCTCTATTAAGCCAACGATCGGTGGAGTGTTGTTAGATCGTTCTTTCAAAGAACGACACGTTGTCGCCGGGGTGTATGCATTGGTGGCAAAGAAGATCATTTCTCTCACTCAGACGCAGGAGCTTGGCAAAACCGTACCGGCGTTTGAGTGTCGCTATCCCCTCTTTACACTAAAGGAGATGCATCTCTTAAATTGGGAGTTGCATCTAAAAAATATCCTTTTTCAAAATGATACGGTGATTAGTCAAGCAACGGCGCGAGACCGTCTTGTAAAAGAGTGGTTACGGCTTTGGAAGGAAGTTTCAAAAGACACACAGGAGTGGTTTACCGTAAATCCAAATACCATGTTTTGGAGACGATTAAGCTGGGGAGCAGGAGTTACGATGTTCTACGGATCTCTCGGGTACGTAGCTGGGTACGCACAAACAAACGCCATTCCATTTGTGTGTATGGTGCTTGCTGGACTGGTGACCGCATACGGATTGCATCGCTTGCCATTCCCTTGGCACTACACACCAAAGGGATATTCTGCCCTGGCACAGATGTATGGGTGGAGGGAGTATTATGTTGTAGAACATGAGCGCTCCGTCTTCGAGGAAGATGCGGGACGCTATCCAGAGTTGTACGCCTGGTCCATCATCTTTCATGGAAGCAGAAAGTGGGAGCGAAAGATATTTACTCTGTTTCCAAAAAACTGAGTGCTGAATCACATACACGATCAGTCTTGGATTAACAAAGGTTGACGAAACCGTGCAGTCAAATTTGAAACTATTGAGTAAACCTATGAAACTCTTCCTCACATCCTCTTGCATCTCAGAAGAACTCCGCGATTCCTTCTTAAAGTTTCTTGAGAAGCCACCAGAACAAACCAAGCTCTATTTCATCCCTACGGCCTCCGACGTCGAGCAGGAAAAATTTTACACATGCAAATCCATGGATGATTTTTCGACTTTAGGAATCAATCCCATCTGGTACGCGCTCAAGTACAAAACAAAAGATCAGATCGCTCGGGAACTCATTGAAGCTGATGTCATCTGGGTTAACGGCGGAAACACGTTTTATTTACTCGACACGGCACGCAAGACTGGGTTTTTGGATGTGGTTGATGATCTTGTCCGAAATAAAGGCGTGAGATACGGAGGGACAAGTGCAGGATCGATCCTAGCGTCGCCGACCATCGCATCGGCTGGATGGGGTGGTGAAAGTGCGGATAGAAATGCGGTTGGAATCATCGACCTGACATCATTTGGGTTTGTGACGTTTAGTACCCATGTGCACTACGATCCTTCAGCCGAAAGGCCGGAATTGCTTACGCATAAAAAAGAAACTCCCATCTATGCCATTCCCGACGGATGTGCCGTTGAAGTGAATGAAGATGATGTACTCACGCATGGAAAAGTTGAAGTTTTGTAAGATATTACCCTATCACCAAAACTGAGACGAACGACAGGAGGACTCAGTTTTGCACACGCCCTTTCAGAATCCGCCAATTGCCGCTGACTCTTTTTAGGCGGAGTGTTTTTTGAGATCTGTTTGGTAATGTGTACTGTATCGTGGCATTCCGATATCCACCCGTGAGCCATGTAAAATGAGCTACTTTTCTAGGGCTCTCATAAGCTTCAACAAATGTTTCAAGTTCATTCTGTATTTCACGTGTGGCATTCGTGGTTATCATCTCACCTCTCTTGATGGGCTTGATGGCGATGTCGCACATTTTTTCTAAATCAGATCGAGTGTTGGGAGTCGCTGAGTGATTTGTGTAGCGTGAGGGCTCTGGGAAAAGGTACATCTCTCCCCAGAATGAATGAACAAACATCTTCTCTTCTTCCGGCAAATGATCAAACATGGATTGGGTGAGAGGCTTGAGGTCATAGTATTTTACAATCTCACCAACGTTAAAATCCCGGCCGACATACACACCCTTTCCCGCAAGCTTACCGCTACCAATAAAAATATCACTCATACGATTAAAGTATGAGTGAATAAAAAATAGAGGTCAACGACTGTAATTAACGGTTACCGTCCGATCATTCATCAGTCAAGAACAACATGGACATTGTTGCGGTTTCTGGAGAATCAGAAACATTGGGTGTAGCAAACCGTGACATCGAGAAGGGTGAGGAGTTATTAGTCAACTATCGAGACTTTGATGCAAACGATAAGAATAGCAATGAAACGTACCTTAATTGCTAACGAACTTGCTTAATCCCCTTTCTCTCTTCACGAAGTTGATCCATGTTATCCCCCACCCGCAGTCGACATGCATTGACACTATGGATCGGTGGGCGTACGGTTGAATTGGGTACACTTTAACAATTAAACAAACGTTGAACTATCTACATCTATGATACCAGACCCACAAATACGTTCACATCAAAACAATCTCTGCGAGATACTTGTAGAACCTTCAACAGCGTTTATCTCCGGAGATACCACTACCCATGCGTGATGTGTCGTAACACGGAGTTTCGTTCTCTTTATTTAAAACTTTGTCGTGCCTACGTATGCTTTATACCATCGCCATTATTCTTCTCATCCTGTGGCTTCTCGGTCTCGTGACTTCCTACACGCTTGGTGGATTTATTCACATTCTCCTAGTTATCGCCATCATTGTCGTTATTATCAAACTCATTCGAGGAGAGAAGATCCTCTAGAACACGTTAACAATATCCGTATGTCCACCATCATTAATACTCCAGCAAATAAACAGGACTCATTCATTGGACTCATTATCACCCTTCTGGTTGTCGCTATTGTCGCCGTATTGTTCTTCGTGTATGCGTTACCTGCCATCCAAAATACTTCACAAGACCAAGAAGATTTCACAACCATAGAAGTGAATACCCCCGCAGTGATCGATGAGATCCCCGTTGAACCTCAGGAATAGCCTGGTGCACACTCCGCAAAAAGCAACCTTCGCATGGGAAGGTTGCTTTTGCTCTCTACCCTATTCAACGGCATCATGAACATAGGCGACGGTTCTGGTCGTTTCCTCATTTTTTCGCTACATTTAATTGAGTCTATGGGTTCTTCACACAAAAAATTTTCATTCAAGAGAAAGCAAGTTGTTCTGCTATTGTTATTTCTGATAGTCGGGTCCCTTGTTTTCGTTGAATTTTTCACGGGCATACGCTGGCAGAAGGAGTCAGAAGACGCTCTTTATAAAGATGCAACGAGATCCACACAGGAGCGAGTAGATGATTTGTTGAGTCGCATGACAACGGATGAAAAGATTGGTCAAATGGCGCTCGTTGAACAAAATAGTATTTTGTTGAGATCAGATATTGCTCGCTTCGGTCTTGGTGCATTGTTGAGTGGTGGCGGAGGTGGACCAGACGAAAACACACAAGAAGGCTGGTTAACAATGGTGAACGATTTTCAAGAACGAGCGAAATCTAGTCGACTAGGGATTCCTCTCCTGTACGGAGTTGATGCCGTACATGGTCACAGTAACGTTTTCGGTGCAACGATTTTTCCACATCAAATAGGTCTTGGTGCCAGTGCCGACGCGGATTTGGTGCGTCGCATTGCCGTTATCACGGCGGAAGAAATGATCACAACGGGCACGAATTGGAATTTTTCACCAACCGCAGATGTCGTACAAGATATTCGCTGGGGTCGGACGTATGAAACGTTTGGTGCGGATACAAAGCTTGTCGAAGATCTTACAACAGCCTATGTCGAAGGACTTCATTCGCTTTCAATTGTGGGGACGGCGAAACATTATCTTGGTTCAGGAGCCATGGAATGGGGTACCTCAACAAATCCAGGCTACCAGATAGACCAAGGTGTCATCACGATAGACGAAGCGGTTTTGCGTTCCACTCACCTTCCCCCATTTGCACGTGCAATCGATGCGGGAGTGGGAAGTATTATGGTTAGTCATGCTTCATGGAATGACGTTGAACTCACAACAAGTCACATGTGGCTGACCGATATCTTAAAAGGTGAACTCAGTTTTCAGGGGTTTGTCGTGTCTGATTGGTATTCCGTATTCGATATTCCGGGCGACAAATACGATGCCCTCGTTACAGCGGTAAATGCGGGTGTGGACATGGTCATGCTCCCGTATGAATATCGCCTATTCGCCACGCACATGCGTCGAGCCGTGGATGAGGGTGATATCTCTATGGACCGACTAAACGATGCGGTCCAACGAATTCTCCGTATCAAATTTGAGGCTGGGCTCTTTGACAACCAAACGATTTCTGATGCAGACATTCGCACGTTTGGGTCGATAGAACACAAAGAAGTGGCTCGTGAAGCCGTCCGCAAATCGTTAGTCCTCTTGAAAGATGCACAGCAGATCCTACCAATCTCGAAGGAGACACCCCGCATTCTCGTAGCAGGCGATTCAGCAGATAACCTTGGACGTCAGGCAGGTGGTTGGACGATTGAGTGGCAAGGCATTGATGGGAACTGGATTCCTGGAACGACGATTCTGCAAGGAATCGAAGATGCCGTGTCGTCAGAGACGAACGTTGAGTACCGCCAAGCAGGAGATTTTCCTTTAGGGACAGAACTCGCTGATGTAGGAATTGTCATCGTTGGAGAAACTCCATATGCGGAGGGTGTTGGCGACAATGAACATCCCGAACTTTCGGCGGAGGATCTGGAGGTGATCGACCGTGTCAGAGCCATAAGCAAGACCATCATCGTGATTCTTGTTTCAGGTCGTCCCTTGGATGTAAGTCCGTACGTGAACGATTGGGATGCATTGGTGACCGTATGGCTTCCTGGAAGCGAAGGTGGCGGAGTCGCAGACGTCCTGTTTGGCGATTACCCCTTTACCGGCAAACTCCCCCTAGAGTGGCCACTCTAAAAATATGAAATATACAACTATCTTTTTTGATGCGGACGGAGTTCTTGTGAAGGATAAGTTTCTCTTTACGGATCAGCTCACATTGGACTATGGGATTGAGGTCGAGAAGATGCTCCCCTTCTTCACGGGAGTCTTTCGAGAGTGTGCTGTGGGAAAGGCAGATTTGAAAGAGGAGCTTGTAAAGGTTATCGATGATTGGGGATGGAACGGAACCGTTGATGAGCTTCTTACGTATTGGCTTACTAAGGGCACTCAGATTGAAGAAGATGTTCTTGAGTTTGTGAAGTCTCTGCGCGACAAAGGCATTCTCTGTTTTATGGCAACCGATCAGGAAAACTATCGAGGCGAACATCTACGCCAGACGCTCGGCGGTGGCAAGGTCTTTAAGGAGGTATTTCACTCGGCAGGAGTCGGTCACTCGAAGAAAACCCCTGAATTTTGGGATGAGGTGTTTAAAAGAATTGGTGAACCAAGCCGATCGCAAACACTGTTCATCGATGATGATAAAGAAAAGGTCGACGCCGTCGCACAGTTTGGCATCGACACCTATCTGTACACAGATCTCGAAACGCTAAAAAAGTATCTTCAAGACTCTACTGATTAGATTTACGAATAATCTGAACACTATGAATCTCACTAAACAAGAAATTACCAGACTATGAAAGGTGAGCGATACCGTCCACCCGTGCCTGAACAATGGCGCGAGGAAATTTTAGAAGATGTTGAGAGAATCAAAACGATCCCAGAGCCCGTTTTGAAAAGAGGCCCTATCTATGAAACTCGAACAAAGATGGGTAAGGTTTTGCAGTGTGAAACGTACGAAATTGATTTAGAAGAGGCGAGAAAAGCTGAAAATGAAGGAATACCAGGCCTTAATATTGGAAATCAACGGCTTTATCTCATCGCCAAAGATTCATCTGATCATGTGGTTGGAATTCGGACTACAAGCCTATTTCACCTTCAAAACAAGATAGACGCACGTTCGATCATTAAGGTCATTCATAAAGGTGGTGGTTACGCAACACCGATTGACGAAGCGTTTCAACAACAGTTGCAGGATATCGCTAACCGTCACCAGATGCCTGTTGTTTGGTACGTCACAAACCAAAATCTCGAACGACTTGAAGAATATCGAACAGAACGGTCTGTTAATAAACAGATACTTCGAAACATGGAACAAGAACAGGAACGTTGGCAGGCGCTTTATGGAGACGGTGGCAAATTTGGCATCGTCAAAGGGAAGAAGACGTTTACTCCAACAACGAAACAGTAAGTTCATCCGATGAGGATTCTCATGAGTGAAGTTATGAGCGGTATTCTTTCTGACAGATACGGCTGAATTTTGGTATGATGATACATGGAAGCCCTCGAAGTAAGACATAACCTCAATCCATACATCTATGAAAAACCAATGGCGCATCATGGTAATAAGCGGTCTTCTCGTTCTCTTGATCGGTGGATTTTTTGCTGTGCGAATCGCCTTAGAGAGTGGGTCTGTCATGGCAGGAGACTCATCTGAAAACATGCAGGAGACTCAAGCAGAAGAAGTTGTCGAGACGATTGATGTTGAAGAGTACCTACAGAGGATGCGTGCGTTGGCACATGTGTCGGAAGAGGAATCACTTGAAGAGCATTCCGTTGTGGAGAACCCGCCAGCTTTACTCTGGCCCGTCACAGATGCACCCGTCCCGAATCCCGGCGCTCTGTTACCGTTTCATCGCATTGTTGCCTATTACGGGAATTTCTATTCAACGCGCATGGGAATTTTGGGAGAGTATTCAAGAGATGAAGTATTGCGACGTTTGAGTGAAGCCGTCCTCGATTGGGAGGAAGCAGACCCGAGCACACCCGTCATGCCGGCCATCGATTACATTGCTGTCACCGCTCAAGCGAGTCCTGGAAGTGATGGGTTGTATCGATTCAGAATGCCAGAGGAACACATTGAACGAGCTATCGCTATGGCCGATGAAATTGATGGCATCGTGATCCTCGAGGTTCAAGCCGGTCTCGCCAATTTGATGGATGAGGTTGAGCATCTAGAGCCGTATCTAACCCTTCCTCAGGTGCATCTTGCGATTGACCCAGAATTCGCCATGAAATATCGCCAACCACCCGGAACGGCTGTGGGAACAGTGGACGCAAGCGAGCTCAACACGATTGCAGAGTATCTTGCCGAGTTGGTACAGACCCACGACCTCCCACCAAAAATACTGGTTGTTCATCGATACACCCAGGCTATGGTCACTAACAGCGACCAGATCACCCCACTTACGGATGTTCAAGTGGTCATGGATATGGATGGGTGGGGAACGCCTGGACAAAAAGTGGCAACCTACGAGGCTTACATCAAAAATGAACCTGTTCAGTTCACGGGATTTAAAGTGTTTTACAAAAACGACGTCCGCTACGCAGGCTCCTATCTCATGAGCCCAGAACAAATCCTCCAACTCCTCCCCCAACCTATCTTTGTTCAATATCAATAGACTGATTAGGGTAAATAATCCGAGTTCAGAAGATCGTTGGTTGACACCCTTGTATAATAGTCTTATCGTTAAATAGTTAAACGATTATTTAACTATTTATCTATGTTAACCGCCAAGGAGCTTCGCGACAACCGGAAACTTTATAATGGAAACGACGCACAGATCGTTTCCATGTTTAAGGCCCTTAATGAGATAAACCGCTACCGAATCCTTTGCATTCTGACAAAGAATCCAAAACTCTCTGTGGGAGATATCGCTGAGATCTTGAAGATCTCCCTCCCGCTTGCTTCACAACACATAAAAATATTGACCCAATGCCATTTATTACAGAAGGTACGCGATGGAAAAAAAGTTATTCCACAATTAAAGCAGGATAATCCTTTTGTGAAAGCCATTGTTCAGGTCATCCAAAAAGCACAAGTAAATTAACCCTCTTGCCATAGAGTTGGGATCCTTTTCCTTCACTCAAGCAGGACCTCTTGATATGATGTGAGATCACAATCACTCTATGTTGCGCCGTAAATTCTTCCTTGCGTTTTTCCTCGTTACCCTCATCCTTTTTTGTGGTTTGAGTCTGATAGGATGGGTTTACACCTCACAAAGACATCAGGCTCAGATCCTTCTACAAAACGAGATTCAATCCGTCATTGATCAACGTATTGATCTACAAACACAAGAAACGACGAGTGATCTCTTTGGCGAAGACGATCTCGTTTCGATTCTCCTGCTTGGTCTTGATGCACGTGCGGGAAGTGACGTGGCACACTGTGACGTGATTCAGTTTATTGAACTCAATCGCAAAAATGACAGAGTCCGCATCACCGCCATCCCACGAGGAACGTTTGCTCTGCTTCCAGAAGCCGGTCACGTCCCCAGTGACTACTATGTCTCAAACGCCTGCGCAATTGGCGGACTTGAATACGGCATGACACAAATTGAACAGATTCTTGGCAAACAGACTGATTACGTTGTGATGGTCGGATTCTCAAAAGCCCTTGGCATCTTTAGACTCCTTCAACTCCCTACCACAGAAACTTTGCAATGGCTTCGAGCACGCCATGCCTACGCTATCGGGGAACCTCAGCGAGCGCACAACCACTCCACCTTTCTTAAACAACTCCTCACGCAAGACACGATCAGCCAATTCACCGCTTTGGAATACATCCTCTATAAACTCGTCGATACAGACCTTACATTCTCTCAAGCCCAAGAACTCTCCAGAGTGGTCGTGGCCATGGAGCTATCCAAATACCCGGAACGTGTAGAGCTCTCCATGAAGCCAGAATACTTGGTCCAGGAAGTAGCTTATGATCCAGAAATGTTGACGACATTTCTGGAGTCGCCCTTCAATCCTCCAGAGGGGGCCTCAAAAGAAGAAATTCAGCAGGAAATCATCGATATAATTACGATGAATCTTCATGATCCCATTCTTGTCGAACGGATGTTTGAGCAACAACTTTGGTGGCAACTAGAAGATGCCTCCATGCGTGAATCCATGCACTTCACCCTTCTTGAAACCTATTTGTCTCAGAAAAAAGAGGAGGAAGAACGTCAAACACTTTTAGCAGACTACATCATTGAAATGGAGGCCCTGGGAGAAACAAACTGGGCAGAACGAGGGCGAGCTCTTCTGACTCTGACATTTTAGAAGAAAAAGCAGTCGCCTACATAACATGGACTTGATATAATAGCCTTCTATGAATACACAGCTGTCTATTCAAACGCTTGCTCTTACCCTGATTTTTGCTCTTGCTCCATCATGGGTATTCGCATCCACCCCCTCACAGACGATTGGTCGTATCCTATTGCAAGTCGAAGAGGCCGGTGAGGCTTGGTATGTCACTCCTGACACCCAAGAGCGGGTCTACATTAAAAATGGCAATGCCGCCTATGCGGTATTGAGAAATTTCGGACTCGGCATCACAAACGAGAACCTTGCAAAAATTCCTGTCGGATTTGAGGATCGTTTTGAAGAGACAGATACGGATGGTGATGGACTTTCTGACAAACTAGAAGAAGGACTCGGCACAGATCCGACAACAACAGATTCTGATGAAGATGGGACCGATGATCGAACAGAACTGGAAAACGGAACGGATCCACTCGGCTTAGGCGAACTCACAGCTGATGTGGATCTTATGGAAAGGCTCAAAGGAACTATTCTTCTTCAAGTAGAGGAAGCTGGACAAGCTTGGTATGTCCACCCAGAAGATGGACATCGCTACTATATGTCCAATGGTGATTCCGCATACCAAATCATGCGATACTTAAGTCTTGGGATCACCAATGCGAACCTTGAGACCATTCCCCTTTTCTCCTCAGTGATCGACTGTGACGATAATCTTGACTGCATGCTCAGTGCGGTCGAAGGAGACATTCAAGCACGTGTGACAAGCCCTATGTCTCTTGAGTTCTTTGGAATACTTTTAGAATCCCTCAGCCTTATTGAACATACTCCAGCTGATGAGCTTGGATTGTTTACCTTTAAGAGTGTTGTCCAAGAATATCTGATCGACGGAGAGGCTCAAGAAGAAATGGTTGGTCTTACACGACAATGCCGATACGAGAATAAACAAAGCATGACGGTTATGCTCGAGGATTGGATAGCGGGAGGTCTTCAAGCCGACAGTTTCGATCCGATTGATTGTGAAACAATCCCTTCAGAACCCTCAGCTCAATAAAACTATTCACAAAGAAATACAGAATGTGATATTGTAGAATTCTTCCTAACACTATTTATATGGCCAAAGGGAAAAACGCCCGCAAAGAAAAGAAGAAACCGAAGAAGGATGCAAAAAAATAAGGACGTATCATTCTTCTCAAAAGACATCAGTAGACACTGATGTCTTTTTGTGAAAGAAAAGAGATATGGCTATCATCAATTTCTACAAACCGCTAGGGTGGACCCCCTTTGAATGTATCGAGGAGATCCGACGTATGCATCCGGAATGGAAAAACGATCCTATCACCTACACGGGTCGACTTGATCCTATGGCAGAGGGAGTCATTGTGTTTCTTACAGGAGAGGATCGACATCAAAAAGAGGCGTTTCAAAATCTCGACAAAACCTATCATGCAACATTTTTATTTGGTCTTTCTTCTGATACCTATGATGCACTCGGGATCATCCAAAAAGGGTCAGATCCGACAAGAGACCAAATTGAGCAAGCGCTCACATCCCTTCCTGGAACCCACATACTTCCCTTCCCTCCTTATGCATCCTATAAAGTTCAAGGGAAACCGCTTCATTGGTGGGCACAACAACACAGACTTCAAGAGATCCACATTCCACACAAGGAAATGCGCGTAAACCACAGTCACATAGAGACCGTTTCATCAGAACGACTTGATAACATTCGGTCGGAGGTATTCTCCCGTATCGATCGTGTCACAGGCAATTTCCGGCAAGCGCAATCAAAGGACTCTTGGAAGAACCTTGGGGATTCTGAGCAAAACTACTGGATTTCGGTCGTTACTTTGGATGTCCAAAGCGGAACCTATATTCGTGCCCTTGCGCATTCACTTGGAAATCAGCTCGGGTGTGGAGCCATTCTTCTTTCCCTTAAAAGGAGCTCTGTTGGCTCATTTTTAGAGGATGGCTCAGAATATAAGGAAAGTTATCAACAGGCTAGCCCTCATCTCTAGAGAGCTATTGACATTTATCGCCATGTGATGTATCTTATTGGTAGCAAAGTACTCGTTGTGGAGATCCTCAAATTTCCCAAAAGAGGACAAATTTGCGGATAATTCACATTAACACCAATCACTATGACCGGTATTATCAAACGGTTGACAGATAAGGGATTTGGATTCATCGCAGTAGAAGGCGAGGAGAAGGACTTGTTCTTCCACTCATCTGAGCTTGTCGATGTATCATTCGATGAACTTCGTGAAGGTGACGCCGTAACATTTGAGACCGAAGACTCTGAAAAGGGACCTCGTGCTGTAAATGTTCGACGCGCTTAACAGTCAACAAAAAAACCGTCCGTTTACGGACGGTTTTTTGTTTTCATTCGTAGCTCATTTCAAATTTTATCATCCAAGACATCGAAAAGAATGCTATTATAGCTCTATACGTAACCCTCAATTCTATGAAAGGTTTTATTATCAACATCGAAGAAGCCACGCTCCAAAATACCGACTATCGTCGTGTGCTTTATACGGCGAGGAACAGTCAGCTTGTTCTCATGAATATTCAGCCAGAAGATGAAATCGGCTTGGAGACACACCATCTGGATCAGTTTATCCGCATTGAAGAAGGATCAGCACAAGTTATTCTTGATGGTGTGACACACGAGGTGAAGGACGATTTCGCGATCGTCATACCCGCTGGCACCACCCATAACGTCATCAATACAGGAACGACTCCTCTCAAACTCTATTCCGTCTACTCCCCTCCTGAACACAAAGACCAAACAATTCATCGAACAAAAGCAGAAGAGTCAGAAGAACACTTCGATGGACAAACAACGGAATAGAAATTAACACTTCCTCCTGTTTTATAGCCTTATGCCCAACCGTCCCCTCAAACTTATTTCCTGGAACGTCAATGGTCTGCGTGCGGTTTTGCGTAAAGAGGCGTTTATCCCATTTGTGAAGAAGCATCAGCCGGACATTCTGTGTCTACAAGAAACAAAGGCCAAGCAAGGTCAAGCGGAAATTGATCTGCCTGAATACGAGGAAATTTGGAACTCGGCAGAAAAAGCAGGCTATGCCGGTACGGCGATCTTTACAAAGCTCAAACCCCTCTCCATTACCTACGACATTCCTGATGCGGATCCAACCCTATTTGAAGATCGATTTGGTCAGCCCCTCAGGGAGGGTCGTATCATCACCATGGAGTTCGAGGACTTTTTCCTCGTCACCGTCTACACACCAAACGCCAAGCGTGATCTTGCCCGTCTGAAGTTCCGTCACACGATCTGGGATCCTGCGTTTTTATCGTACATGAAGGAGCTTGAGAAAAAGAAGCCTGTGGTCTTCTGTGGCGATCTCAATGTCGCCCACAAAGAAATTGACCTGGCACGCCCAAAGGACAACCGGAAAAATGCTGGCTTCACCGATGAGGAGCGCGAAGGCGCGGACAAGCTCGTCGAAGCCGGCTTTATTGATACCTTCCGCCACTTCTATCCTGATACCACAGACGCCTACACCTGGTGGAGCAACTTCGGTGGCGCCCGCGCCCGAAACGTCGGGTGGCGCATCGACTATTTTTTCGTAAGCTCAAAACTGAAAAAACGCCTTACCAGCGCTTCCATTCACCCAACGGTTATGGGATCAGACCACTGTCCGGTTGAGATCACCCTCACCTATTAAGTTCCACAAACCCCATTGACAACATGCAAATCAATTTGCATAATGGCTCTGCTTTTGTTTGCTTATGAGTACACGCAACCAACTCCATTCTGCAGGACTGCGCCACACGAAGGATCGAGAGCAAATCCTGGAACTCTTTGAGTCCACCCGCACATGGACAGCTAAGGAGATTCACGAGGCCCTTCCTCATCTAGATCTTTCTACCGTCTACCGAAATCTCACAAAGCTCGTTGCGAGTGGACTTGTGTCAGATGTCCATGCCCATGATGGACAAAGTCATTTCGAACGCGCTGGCGTCACACACCACGACCACCGTGTCTGCGATACCTGTGACGTTATCGAATGCGTTCCCTGCCCTATCCCAAAACAAGAAACCCATCATTTAGAATTTATCGGCACGTGCGAAACGTGCGCGTAACCTACTCTTATGACTTTTATCTACATTCTGATAGCAACGGCGATTATCGCAGGGCTCTCGCTCACAGGGGTCATTGTTCTCACCTCCCTAAAAAAGCATGTGCACGCTGACATGCTGACCCTCGTCGCCCTCTCCGCCGGAGCGATGCTGGGAAATGCGTTCTTCCATTTGCTCCCGGAAGCGATTGAACTCTCCCAGGAAGGAGCGATCGATCTGTTTACGATCATGCTTCTTATTGTCAGTTCCTTCGTGGCGTCATTCCTCTTTGAACAATTTTTTTCTTGGCACCATTGCCACAATGCAGACCACTGCGAGCCCACAGAGAAACCTTTTGCCCACTTGGTTCTTTACTCAGACACCATCCATAATTTCATCGACGGGCTTATTATCGCGGCCGCGTTTAGTGTCTCACCATCCTTGGGAGTTGCAACCACCGCCGCAATTGCCTTCCACGAAATTCCACAGGAGCTCGGCGACTACGCCGTACTCGTTCATGGAGGATTCTCAAAAATCCGCGCAGCTGTCTATAACGGAATGGCTGCCCTCACGGTTGTTGTGGGTGGAGTCGTTGGGTATTTTCTGGCCGGTTCCGTTGAGTGGACCGTTCCTGTCTTGATCCCGATTGCCATCGGTGGGTTCATCTATATTTCTGCCGCCGACCTTCTCCCGGAGCTTCGACACAATGCAACACACGGCGGAAGTCGCGCAAGTATTCCTCTCCATTTCCTCATATTTTTAACCGGTTTGGCGATCATGATCGCGACAGCCATGATGGAATAGTCAAAACGGAGGTCAGCCCTCCCATCATTGATAGCCACGTATGCCTTACGAAGTCATCATCTTCTATAAATACACTTCTGTTTCAGATCCAACCGGATTCATGAATTGGATCCGAACACTGTGTGAGTCCCTTGAAATGAAGGGGCGTATTCTTATTGCACACGAGGGCATCAATGGAAGTGTTGAGGGAACCCGAGAGCAATTAGATCAATTTAAATCCTCTCTTCATCAAACAACGTTTGGAGACTTTCAAGATCTCTGGTTCAAAGCAAGTCCCGGAACAGGAACGGCGTTTCGAAAACTGAAAATCAAAGTTCGTCCACATATTCTCAATATCGGCCTCGAGGGAGACGCAGATATCGACCCCAACCAAACCACGGGAACACACATTGAACCAGAAGAACTTCACACATGGTTCACCAATGGCGAAGACTTTGCGATCATCGACATGCGTAATGATTATGAATTGAGCGTTGGTCGATTCAAGGGATCGATCGATCCGGGCATGAGGAACTTTCGTGATCTAAAAGAAATCGTTCCAAATCTCGAACATCTCAAAGGAAAGAAAATCCTCACTGTGTGTACCTATGGCGTCCGTTGTGAGAAAGCCTCAGGACTTTTATTGAACGAGGGGTTTGATCAAGTTCACCAACTCCATGGCGGGATCGGAACGTACATGAAAAAATATCCTGGTCAAAACTTTGAAGGATCACTCTATGTCTTCGATGAGCGGATGACGGAACAATTTACCGATGACTACGAGGTTATAGGAGTCTGCACAGGATGTGCGACAACAAGTGAACGTTTCGGCAACTGCGCTTGGAGTGCCTGTCATAAACAGCTCATCATCTGCGAGACCTGTGATCCGAGGGTCATTTGGTGTTCAGACACCTGTAAACAATCCATGCCTCAGTCCTGAGAAAATCTCAGGACTGTTTATTTATAGAAAAAACTGGTTTGCAACCACGATCACACTGAAGACTCCAAAGAAGAGGAATATCCCTCCCAGCAACATCCTCCGCAAGAGTGATGGCTGATAGAATGTTGGGATCGATCGAACATTGAGAATAGAAACCAGACCAATGTGCACAAACATCGCAATCGCATTAATCACGGCCCCAAGAACAAGGAGAAACTTTGGTTCAGAAAGACCTAGCAGGAAAAGAAGGACCCCAAACGCAATCTGTCCCCACAAAAAGGCATAATAGATCTTTGAAAGAGGCACGGACGTCTCTTTTTTGATACGCATGTAGGAAATGGATGCATTCTCCGCCATAATGCGCGATGTCGAATCCATCACTCCTAATTGTGTTTGAAAGAGCATCACCGCAACCACAAGAAGAAATCCTGCACCGAACGCTGGACCAAGAGCCTCCCCAATCGCGACGCCTTCTCGTATCACAAAACTAATCCCCTCTGTATTCCCGTTGAGAGTAAATGTTGTGACGTAGGCAAGAAGCATCAAAAGAAGAATCGAAATAGCCCCAATGAACCAAAACACTAAAGCATGTTCAAGACTGATTCGCTTCCACCACACCGAGAATCGTTTACGTGCCTCTGGAGTATCATCGAAATCCGTTCCCTCTAACTGAATCTCTTCACGCACGCCCTTTTTATGAAAGAGTCCGGAGAGTTTTGTTGCATACTTCCCCATGCCATAGCCTTTTTCCTTCACGTAAATAGACTGCGTCAAATTCAGATTTCCCCCTGCACCCGAGTACGCAAACGCCGCAAGAAATGTCGCCAAGGCCACTCCTTCCGGAAAGAACGTATACCCATCTCCTTGACCGATAAGCCCTCCCGCAAGGGCTCCCCAATCTGCCTTCTGACTCAGAACAATCGTCAGGAGAAAAATAAGTGGAACACCAATCAAAATAATCGATCGTGTCAGTTTCTCCATGAGTCCATAAACCGTCTTTCCTGAACTGAGAATAACCCCAATACCAAGCAGAAAGGCAATAGCAATCCACTCAAAGGACTCAACTCCAATGAAAGAAGCAAACACATGCGCAGACGCCGCAATAATCCCAGGGAGTCCAAACCCCACAAATGTCGAAAGAATAAACCAATACGGAGCGGACTTCCAAAGTTTCCCAATCCCAACAAACACACTCTCCCCTTTCACAAGAGCATACCGTTCAATCTCCATGTTGATGAAGTATTGAAACGTAATTCCCAGCAACGCCCCCCACGCAATTCCAAGTCCATAATTAGATGCGAGATACGGCCAAAGAATCACTTCTCCTGAGCCTAACCCCAGTGCCAGTATCACAAAACTTGGACCAATGAGCCTTTTGAAGGGAATTGGTTTTGGAAATTCTTGTTTTCGCTTCTGAGACGATTCATGCATACGCAAATAGTATAACAAATAACGAGCGCCTGCCCCTACAAGACTTTTTAACAGATGTGTTAGACTAGCGTCAGTATGCCCCATCCCCTCGTCGAAGGACGGAATCTCAAAAAAGCGTATGGATTGCAGGTGGTCTTAGACGATCTATCTTTTCTTGTAACAGAAAAACAAAAGGTAGCTCTTATCGGCCGAAACGGGGCAGGAAAATCAACGCTCCTTAAAATTCTCATGGGGACTGAGCAGGCCGACGGTGGAGACGTACAATTCTATCCAAATGCACGCGTCGGAGTTGTGGAACAACATGAGGTGCTTCCTGATCATATTTCTACACAGGAATACCTGGAACAAAAAAGTGAGAAGCCGGAATGGATCGTTCGAAAGCAATCTGCCGAGTTTGGATTGCATGCAAGTGATCTTGAAAAAGCTCCTGCCCATTTATCCGGTGGATACCAAATGCGTGTAAAGCTTGTCGCCATGCTTCTCCTGGAACCAAACCTTCTTCTGTTGGATGAACCTGTAAACTACCTCGACCTCCAAACACTCCTCTTTCTCGAGCGATTCCTCCAAGGATACAATGGGGCATTCGTTCTCGCTGCTCACGACCGTACGTTTCTCCAAAATACTTGCACACACACATTTGAAATTGAACGCGGTTCTCTCACCTCTTACAAAGGTCCCGTAGACGATTATCTTGCGTTCAAACGCGAGCAACTTGAATTCGAACTTCGGTCAAATAAACGTCTCTCTCGAGAGGTCGCCCACCACCAAGAATTTGTTGACCGCTTTCGCTACAAAGCGAGTCTCGCCTCACGCGCCCAAAGCAAGATAAAACATATTGCCAAGC
Organism: Candidatus Uhrbacteria bacterium CG10_big_fil_rev_8_21_14_0_10_48_16; assembly: GCA_002793515.1. Lineage (GTDB taxonomy): Bacteria > Patescibacteriota > Patescibacteriia > UBA9934 > GWF2-40-263 > UBA12478. The sequence goes on along the minus strand of PFEU01000006.1, from coordinate 45,511 downwards.
TCCGCGGGAAAATATCAAAAATTGATTCTGCTCTTGCGACCACACGCATTACTATTCCTTCCCCTCACGTGATTCCGGGAACAGCTGTAAGAACACAGAACCTTCATATTGGCTATGGAGATTTTGTTGTCGTCCAAAACATCAATCTGGAAATCATGCGTGGAGAAAAAGTTGTGATTGCGGGGGAAAACGGTCGCGGGAAATCCACATTGCTCAAAACGCTCGCGGGAAAAATTCCCGCCCTGGAAGGAACCTTTGCATGGTGGCACAAAGCCGACATCGGATACTACGATCAAAAAACAGAAGCGACCATCATCGAGAAAGAAACCGTATTAACCTATCTGACTAGAATGGCTCCACCTGATGCGTCTGGGGAACGCATCCTTATGATGGCTGGGAACTTTCTTTTTCGTGGTGATGATCTGGATAAACCAACAACGATTCTCAGTGGAGGCGAACGTGCTCGACTCTGTTTGGCTGGCGTCCTCTTACACAATCACAACGTTCTTCTTCTTGATGAACCAACCAACCATCTCGACGTTGAAACAACAGAAGCCCTCGCTGTTGCCCTTAAGGAATATGAAGGAACCGTGATCATCATTTCTCACGCACGAACATTCGTTGAAACCTTGGTCAACAAGATCTTTGAGGTCCGAGGAGGCACGGTTCGACGCTATATGGGATCCTATGAAGATTATGTGGACGATCTTGCTGACCTTATGGAAACAGACATGAAGGAGGATAAAACGCTCTCATCCTTGGGTCACTCCACCGCCCAACAACGTACGGAACTCCATGCACAAATCAAAGAATTCCAACGAATTCAAGAGCGTCTCAATAAGCGAATCGAGACGTTTGATCGAGAAAAAAGCGAGATTCTCTCTTATTTCTTCGATAACCCGACCGATTATTCCCCTTCAAAATCTCAAAGATTGGCTGAATTAGATGAACATCTGACAACTCTTGAAAAAGAATGGCTTCACACACAGGAACAGATTGATGTACGTCGATCTGAGTCCCAGACTCCTCCCTTGACAGAATAGGCATTCGGGCGTAGTCTTCAGCCGTTATCAATGCAATATAAATAGTTATGGCATACGCGAAACGCGATTTTAATGCAGGAGGAAGAAGTGGTGGAAGTTCCTACGGTGGAAGCCGAGGAGGAAGTTCCTACGGAGGTGACCGCAGTGGCGGAAATTCGTACGGTGGAAACCGTGGTGGAAGTTCGTACGGTGGAAATAGAGGAGGAAGTTCGTACGGTGGAAACCGTGGTGGAAGTTCTTACGGAGGTGGTTTTGGAGGAGACAAGCCAAGTTTCCCAGCTCGTTGTAACGAGTGTGGAAACAACTGTACCGTTCCATTTAAACCAAATGGAAGCAAACCTGTCCTATGCCGAGACTGTTTTCGTGGGGCCGATGGTGGATCATCATCAAGCCGTTTTGATCGAAAACCTTCATTTGGTGGATTCAATGATCGATCAGAAGATCGACCACGACAACGCCCATCAGGTCCAGCACCTGTCGGTCCAAGTCTAAAATCTGAGATCATGTCGATCAATCAGAAACTTGATCAAATCCTCAGTCTCTTAAGCGACATCATCGTCGACCCAGAAGAAGAATTTGACTCAGAACAGGCTGATGAAGAAATGGAGATGAACGCTCCTGAAACCGATCCTGTCATCGACTTCCCAAAAATTGGATGGGAAGATGACGTAGAATCTGATGTTGAATAATCACAAGCATCACAGAAAAACACCCGTAAAAACGGGTGTTTTCAATTCGTGATAAAATACATCCACTATGAAACTTTTCAAACGCGCGTTTATTGCCATCGGCCTCGTCCTTCTTATTCATGGCATCCTCCTTGTCACAAATGGCTACTCCATTCCAAACATGGACGTCCCTATGCATGTGCTTGGGGGATTTGTGATGGCGTTGTTAGCCCTTGCCATCCACCACGCTGTATCCAGTCGATATCACACCTCTCACTCTCCCGTCTGGTACCACTACACCTTCGTCGTCGGATTTGCCATGCTTGTTGGAGTGGCCTGGGAGTTTCACGAATACATTTTCGATCAAACGATTAATGTGTGGTACAACCTTCCACAATCTCAGCTCTCCCTTGCAGACACCATGAAGGACTTCATGAATGACTGGATTGGAGCAAGCATCGCCTTTTTTCTATTCAAGAAATCTCTCTAACATGAATCACTTAATCATAAGCCCAAATTCTCCATTTCTAAGTGTTGGTGGAATAGAACGTTACATCAGAAATCTTATTGATTTTTGTCAGGATCAACCTGGAACGTATCATTTTATTCTCCCTTCAAAGACAAAGGAAGAAACTGTCCAGATCGAGAATGTTTCAATTCACTTCAAGTCTTTTATTAACCTTTCCTATAAGAAACGAAAGGGGCTCGATGGACGAAGAGAATCAAAGAAACAAACAAAAGATAAGTCTATAGAATTCTTTGAGTTTCTCAACACATTCATCTCGGACAAACAAATCTCAGCTGTGACTGCAGAAAATTTTCATCTCGGTCTTCCTCCATCTTATAGCCTTATGCTAAACATGGTGTGTCACTCAAAAAATATTCCCCTATTCCTTCATCTCCACTCTTTTTCGATGAATCCATTACAAACAGAAATCATTAATGGACTCTTCTGGAAAAAAGTCCTTTGCGTAAGTAAAAGTGTTGCGGGAGATTGTTTTCAAAAGGGCCTTGAAATCAGTCATATTTCAACAAAATATCTTGGAGTAAACATACAAGAATTTACCCCGAAACGAGATGCAACGTGGCTGAAAAAACATCTAGGGATTCCTTCATCACACAAGATTATTGTCACCGCATCAAGAATCCTACAAGGATATTCTGACATACTTACCGAAAAAGGAATCATCAATCTTTTAGACGCATTTTCAAAAATCCAAAGTACAAGAAGTGACGTTCATCTTCTTCTGGCTGTCGGTAAACCTCCACAGCGACTTCACGCAGAATTTGAATCCGCACTTCATAAACTTGAAGGGTACATCCAAATTCATGGAGTGGAAGATCGTGTCATTGTCAAAACATTCCCCATGCAAAAAATGCCAGAAGTCTATGCGGGAGCTGATGTTTTTGCCCTTCCATCAGAAAATGAAACGTTTGGACAAGTTTTCATTGAAGCAATGGCCTGTGGACTTCCCGTCGTCGGTACAAATGTTGGAGGAATCCCCGAAATTATTCATGATGAGGAAAATGGATTTCTTGTACAACCCAATGATGCAAGTGAGCTCGCCCAAAAGTTGACACAACTTCTAGATCATGAAAAAACGCGAAAACGTTTCATTCAAAACGGGCTCAAAACGGTTTCCCAATGTTTTGACTCAAAAAAACTGTTTGCTCAAATGTTTCAATTCATCGCTAAACATTCATCATAATGTATGTCAATCAAACAAGCAGTACTTGCAGGAGGATGTTTCTGGGGACTTGAGGATCTTATACGAAACGTTCCAGGCGTGACGGACACAGAAGCAGGATATACGGGTGGGTTTAACCAAGATCCATCGTATGAACACCATCCAGGACATGCTGAGGCGGTAAGGATTACCTACAATTTAGATGAACTTTCCTACAAGCAACTTCTTGATTTCTTCTTTCGCATCCACAATCCAACCACACTGAATAAACAAGGAAATGATATTGGGACTTCGTATCGTTCTGCCATTTTCTATACAACAGAGGAAGAAAAACAACTTGCAGAAGAAATGATTCAGATCGTGAACGCATCAAATCGATGGGAGAATCCTGTTGTCACGACCCTTGAGCCACTCGATACATTTTTCCCAGCCGAAGAGACACATCAGGACTATCTTCAAAAAAATCCCGATGGGTACACGTGTCACCGCATCCAATTCGATTCGTACCTACAGGAAAGCTCATGAAGAGTATCTCGCTGAACAGCCTCCATGCACCCACTCTATCCAACACGCTATGCACGCCATTACACTAAAAAACATCGAAAAAAAATACGCTACAGGAACACATGCCCTTAAAGGCATTTCTTTTAATCTTGAAGCCGGGAGTATGACCGCGCTGTTGGGAGCCAACGGAGCGGGAAAGACAACCCTGATTGGGATTCTTACAGGACTCGTTCGAAAAACATCTGGCCAAATCACGGTTTCTGGAGTTGATCTTGACGCAGAACCAGAACGAGCTCGAGCATTCATTGGCGTCGTCCCTCAGGAATTTAACTTTAGTATTTTCGAGAAAGTCGAAGATATTCTCATAGATCAAGCAGGGTATTATGGAGTTACTCGATCTATTGCAAAGGAACGTACAGAAAACCTCCTAAAAGAACTTGGGCTCTGGGAGAAGCGCCACGCCTATTCACGAACCCTTTCAGGAGGCATGAAACGACGTCTGATGATCGCACGCGCGCTCGTCCATGAACCTCGTATTCTTCTTCTTGATGAGCCTTCTGCGGGAGTTGATGTTGAGCTTCGACGCGGAATGTGGGAATTCATCCGAAAAATTCACGCACAGGGAACGACGATCCTCCTGACAACACACTACCTAGAAGAAGCGGAGGAACTCTGTGAACACGTCGTGATGATGCGCCAGGGTGAAGTGGTGCGCAACGCCCCTGTCCAAGAACTTCTTAAAGAGCTCACCGCTCAGTCATTTGTCTTTACAACAAACCAACCCCTCAAAGAGGGCGGTCCATATCGTCTCAAACAAAAAAACGCAACTACCTGGGAAGCGTCTCTCTCTGCAGGAACATCGGTCACAAAAATGATTCAGGATCTTTCTGAGCAACATGTTATGATCAACGACATTCGCCCTAAGGCCAATCGATTGGAGGAAGTCTTTATCGAAGCCGCCATGTAATCCTATGGCATACTCCCCAACCATTGCCTATCTCACCATCGCCCGGAAGGAGATCAACCGGATTCTCCGTATTTGGACACAAACGCTTCTTCCGCCCGTGATTACTCAATCGCTCTATTTTGTTATATTTGGAGCCTTTCTTGGATCACGTATCGGGGACATCGGTGGACAAAGTTATGCTTCGTTTATCGTGCCTGGATTGATTCTCATGGCCGTCGTCACAAATGCATTTTCCAACGTAGCTAGTTCATTTTTCGGCGCAAAGTTTCAACGAAGTATTGAAGAAATTCTCGTTGCTCCTGTCTCGCCATCAACCCTTCTTGCCGGGTTTTGTACGGGAGGGGTTGTACGGAGTCTCCTTGTTGGAATCATCGTGTTTCTCATTTCACTCTTCTTTGTTCCCGCCTCAATAACCCATGTGTGGGCCATTATTTATTTCAGTCTCATGACCGCCATTTTCTTCTCGATGATTGGTTTTCTCAATGGCATGTTCGCTCGAAAATTTGATGACGTCAGTATCATTCCAACATTTGTTTTGACACCTCTTACGTATCTCGGAGGAGTTTTTTACGAGATCAGTCACCTTCCAGGAATCTGGCAGACCGTGGCTCGATTCAATCCCCTTGTCTATGCCATCGATGGATTTCGCTATGGGTTCACAGGCTCAGCCAGCACTCCTATAGCCCTAAGTGCCATCACTATGTTCGTGTTAACCCTTGCTCTTGGGCTGACGCTCATCACCCTCCTACGCAAACGTGTAGGTCTACAGTCCTAAACGCTTCTTGAGATCACGAAGCTCCTGTTGCGTAAGTGGTCGAGTTCTCCCAACAGGAAGATCTCCGAGTTCAATATTCATCACACGAATGCGTTTTAGGGCTTGTATGCCGTACCCTAGCTCTTCGCACATACGTCGAATCTGCCGATTCCGTCCCTCAGTCAAAATAATCGTAAATCGTTGATCGCCAATCTTCTTCACCTTCGCTGGTTTCGTCATGGATCCAAGAATCATCATCCCCTCTGCCATGATACGAAGATCTTCGCGACGAACGGGTCGATCAACTGTGACAATATATTCCTTCTCATGATTGTAACGAGGGTGCGTAATATGCTCAGAAAGATCTCCGTCATTTGTGAGAATCAACAATCCACTCGACGCCACATCCAGACGTCCAACAGGAAAGAGATGGTTTTCAAGATTGAGAAAAGAGCGAATCGTATCTGGCGCGCGTGGGTCAACGGACGTCATAATACCAACCGGTTTATGGAACGCCATGTACACCTTTTTTGGTCGTCCAGCCCCAATTGGCTTACCTGAAACGATCACCTCATCATCATCTCCAACCTGCAGACCCAGCGTGGCGATCGCTCCATTAACCCTAACCTTCCCTTCATGAATAAGCGCATCTGCTTGTCTTCGTGAACAAACACCGCGTTCTGCGAGATATTTATTTAGTCGAGTTTTCATATCGTTGCTATAATAACCCTCATATGATCCATTGGAAAGACCGCTTTCGAGCCATTGTCTCTGTCTACCTCATCCTTCTCGATGAACAAGGTCGAGTTCTCTTACTTAAACGTCAAAATACCGGTTATAAGGACGGGGAATACGGACTTCCAGCCGGTCATGTCGATGGAGAAGAAGAACTCACGCACGCGATGAAACGAGAAGCGAAAGAAGAGGCGGGACTGGATCTAGACGTTGAGAACCTCGAGCTCGCTCATGTGATGCACCGACATTGTGGCGATCACGAACGCATCGATTTCTTCTTTTTATGCCGAACATGGGAAGGTGAACCTATAAACTGCGAAGAAGATAAGTGTTCAGAACTCACGTGGGTCCCCATGGATGATCTCCCGGATACGGTTATCGATTATTATCAACAAGCCTTTAATCATATCCGACAAGGAAGCGTCTACAGCGCGTTCGGCTGGGACACCTAGCACGAAAAAAACATCCGGAACTTCCGGATGTTTTTTTGATTAGTATCGTTTCTTTGCAGGACCACGACTTCGTGAGCGTCCTGGTCGTGATGAACCAGAACCTCCATACCGTCTTCCTCCCCCTCCACCTGAACGTGAACGCGGAGCGCGTGCACTGCCTCTTCGATCTTTCAACTCGATCAAGTCTCCTGATGCCGTCATGACAGGAAGGGTTGTATTAATCAAACGTTCAATCTGAATAATGTCACCTTTCTGCTCTGGGGCAGCAAACGAAATAGCCTTTCCTGCGGTTCCAGCTCTTCCTGTACGGCCAATTCGGTGAACATAGTCTTCAAGCTGATCTGGAAGATCAAAATTTACCACGAGCTCAATATTCTTCACATCAATTCCACGCGCAGCAATATCTGTTGCGACCATGACGCGATACTTTCCATTGGTAAATCCACGAAGCGCTTCTTGTCGTTGATTCTGAGAACGATTTGAGTGAATTTCTGCAGAGCTATGCCCCATTCCTCGAATAGATCGCGCAAGCTTGCTGGCTCCATGTTTTGTTCGACAAAAAACCAAAACCGTTCCTTTATATTCCGTGAGGAGTTTTTTCAAAAGATCTACTTTCTCGTCCTTTGGCACGATAAACATCTCTTGCACGACTCGTTCTGCCGTGGTTCCAGCAGGAGCCACCTCAACACGCAATGGACTCTTCATAAACTCCCGAGCAATCGTCGCAATCTGTTCAGGCATGGTTGCCGAGAACAGCATAGTTTGACGCTCCTTAGGAACGCTCGCCAAAATCTTCTTGAGCTGAGGAGCAAAACCCATATCAAGCATGCGATCCGCTTCATCAAGAACGAGAACTCCGATCTCGCTCAAGTTTGCGGCACGCTGATTCATCATATCGATCAGACGCCCAGGAGTCGCAATAATGACATGTGGCTTCTCCCGCAATTTGCGTTTCTGAGGGTTTGGGTTTGTTCCACCAATGAGCAATGCCGTTCGCAATCCCAAAGGCCCTGCGAGCTTCACCAGTGTTTGCTCAACCTGAATCGCAAGTTCACGGGTTGGAAGAAGTATCAGTCCCTTTTTCCCACGTGCAGACATTTGCTGAAGCATGGGAATAGAAAACGCAAGTGTTTTTCCTGTTCCTGTTTGAGCAATTCCTACAACGTCCTCTCCTGAACACGCGATGGGAATCGCTTTAAACTGAATGGGGGTTGGGTGCTTAAACCCAAGATCCTCGATCCGTTCGAGAAGGGTTGGAGCAATTCCTAACCCGTAAAATTCTTTTTGTTCTAATTCATCTCTAGACATACTCACGAATTTTTGTACCAAGTCCTTTTCTATGTAAAGGATTCTTTTCCTCCAGGGTACCATGATTATCAAATGGAGGTTATGATAAGAAAATATTTCTATGAAAAAATCTTCTCTTATTCTCTGTGTGGCTCTCCCCTGTTTCCTGTTTATCCTGCTTCCTGTTTGTGTATTGTTCCGGGGAAAATCGAGCATCTATACAGGAATAGAAACGACGCACGCCTCACCCGTAGGTATTGTCTTTGGTGCAGGGCTCACACGTCAGAACACCCCCTCAGACGCACTCATGGACCGACTCACCATCGCCTCTGAACTCTTCCTGACGGATCGAATCGAACGCATTCTTGTTTCGGGCGATAATCACACGCAAGAATATAATGAGCCCGAGGTCATGAAGCAAACGCTCATAGACACCTTTGGGATCCCAGAAGAAGCCATCTTTGCAGACTATGCAGGGAGGAGAACGTACGACACCTGTCGTCGCGCGCATGATCTTTGGGGAATTGACCAGGCGATTCTTATCTCTCAAGGGTATCATCTTCCGCGCGCCATCTGGACCTGCGAATCGCTCGGCATTGAAAGCACAGGACTCTCAGCCACCCTTCAACCGTACCTCAAAGAAATTCCATTCAAGATTCGAGAGGTTGGTGCCATCTACAAAGCATTCATTGATCTCTATCTGATCGAACCTCCTTACATTGAGGGCGAGTTCATTCAAGATCTTGATCCATGAAAAAAACGACCGGGTATCCGGTCGTTTTTTTATCGACTGGAGGAATGATGACTATGCACGTTCATACGAGCATAGTCCTGGACAAGCTCTCGTGCTTGACGATAGGTTGAAGCCTCAAAGAGAACAGGTTTCTCAAAAGTGACATTCACTTTTGCATTACTTATATTCTTCACAGAACTTTGTTTGAGAAAAACACGAATTGTTTCTGTTCCACTCACTGTTGGAAAAATTCCGTATACAACGTTATCTGATCCTCTATGCGTTGTTGCAAGCAGATCTGAGCCCGAAAGATACTTTTTAATTGTTCCGTTTTGATCGAGATAATAGGCGTAGAGATAAGGATTTCCCGAACGATTTCGATCCGTAGACGAATACGCTGTTCGTGAATCGTTTTTATCTACATAGGATGCCAAAACGATATACGCTTCATCGATGCGATCTGCATCAATATCAACGTATACCCACTCTCGATCCGCTCCATGAAGTGTCACGCTCGCTGAAGAGACGCGAGGTGAACCATATGTGCTCCAGGTTCGAAGATTTTCTGGAAGTGCATTTTTGAACAATCCATGGGCAGATACACCCATAACCCCACCAAACAGAAGAGTTATGCTCAGAGCAACAGAACTAACAAATCTCACTGAAGCTTTCATATGTCCTTAATCTAGGGAAAAAACTGTCTTTTGTCAATAGTGAAGCCCTTTCACTCAATAGAGATTATCCGATAGACCACCTCGCCCGCAGGACTCTGCACACAAACCTCCTCCCCTACAGACCGCCCCATCAATCGTGCTCCAAGAGGCGATTTAAAGGAAAGACGACCTTTGAGTGGATCTGTCTCTTCTGGCCCGACAATGTGAAACATCTTTTCTCCCCGTCCCTGAATATTCAAGACAACTTTTGATCCCATATGAACGAGACCACTCTGTGTCAACGAGGGCTGAATTTCAATCGCAACCTTTAATTTTTCTGTGATGGATGTTTCTTGATTTCGAAGACGGCGCATACGTCCCTTCGCTTCTTGGTACTCTGCATTCTCCGAAAAATCACCGAACTCCCCTGTTCGCTGAACATCTTCAATCGCCTGTGGTAACTCAACTTCCGCAATATGCTTTAATCGACGTCTCAACTTCTCGATTCCTTCACGTGTAAGATAAAGCGCTTCCTCTTCTTGAAGAAGTTGCTTCATCTGTTGTTTTGGTCGATGAGGAAGACGCATAATCAAGCTATCCTTCTTGAGCCCTCCTTCGCTCTACCGTAGGTCGTTGAAGTTTTCGTTTTCTATTTGTTGCACGTCTTTCCGTATACTCAATAATCTTTTTTGCAACGTCTACTCCCGTCGCCTGACTGATCCCTTCGAGCCCAGGTTGAGAGTTCACTTCAATAATGACTGGTCCCTTCTTGGTTCGAAGAATATCAACCCCTGAGATATCAAGACCCAAACCAATACTCGCTTCAAGAGCCATCGTCACTTCTTCTTCTGTTGGCACAATATTCTTTACACTTCCACCCTTATGAAAGTTTGAACGAAATTCCCCTTTCTTTGCCGACCGTTGCATCGTTGCGACAACTTTCTTTCCGACAACGAATAATCGAAGATCCTTCCCTTTCGATTCAGCGATGTACTCCTGAATCTTAATAGGCTCTGTCCGGTTCCGCTTCAAGAGATGTTCCACAACAGGTTTCAAAGATCGGCGGGACTCTGCAATGAACACGCCTGATCCACCCGCTCCATACGCCGACTTCACAATGACAGGGTACTTAAACTCATGCATCACTTCATCAAGATTCCCCTCACCAAAAAGAACAACGGTCTTTGGCATGGCAATACCGTAATGATGTAATAGTTGAAGCGTTCGAACTTTGTTCTTCGCTCGATGAACCGCTGCATGCGAGTTAATAACAAGATACCCCTGTAACTCAAACTGACGAATCAAAGACGCATGGATAGAGGGATCCGAAGCAAAGCTTGGACGCACAATAACGGCGTCAAACTTTTCTAAGGGTTTTCCTGCCATGTACAACGACTCTCGCTGACCATCGTACAGAATGTAAACTTCATTTTCTCTCAGGATCGTCACCTCATGATTCATGAGGATCGCTTTATCCATGAGCATTTTGGACCCAGGAAGAAGATCTTTCTTCTCCTGTTCAAACACAAGGATGGCAATATGCATAGTTGAAAATTCGACTGGAAGATACGCTTTATTTCATTTAGAAGCAAGGGGGGATCCTTAACTCATTTTCTTTTGCAAACAGAGCATCAAATCTGAAACATTTACCCCTGTCATTCCGGTCTTAATAAAGCTCTCTGTCTCCTGAAAAAAAGGAAGACTGTTATTCTGCTGAAGATATAAATCTAGATCCAGATTCTTCTCTTGAACCATTTTTTTCACCTGATCATCAATAAGGGCCCCTGCCATGGGACCGTTATCGATTCCATCGGACGCCAGAGACAGAAGAAGTGAATGCGGTTGAAGTGTCTCAAGAGCCCCAAGAACGAACTCCTGATTTCTTCCCCCCTCTCCTGTTCCTCGAATCGTTACAGTCGTTTCTCCAGCCCCAATGAGCGCCTGACCTGGCTTCACAAGACTCGCAAAAAGTTTTCCCGCTTCTCGTGCTTCCCCATCAAGTTGCGTTGAGTACACAACTGGCGCATACCCGAGTTCCTTCGCCTTCTTCTTCATCGCCTCAACCGCCACCTCATTACTGACCATCAAGACGTTTTGAACATGAGAAAAAAGAAGTGGATCCTTCGGGGTCTCACGCAAATCGCACTTTTCTAATCGACATAGATCTAGAACTTGATACTTCTTCATCACCCGCTGAGCATCCTTCACCGTTGTGACATCCAGGACGGTCGGCCCAGAGGCGACCATCGAAATATCATCCCCTGGTACATCTGAGAAAATAAGACTGGCCACCGTTGCAGGATACGCAAGTCCCGCCAATTGCCCACCTTGAATCTCAGAAATATGTTTGCGAACGGTATTTAATTCATGAATGGTCGCCCCTCGCTTCATCAGAACTTGTGTAATCATTGTGACGTCATCACATTCGAGCTGGTGTGGCCAGCACAACAGCGCAGAACCTCCACCAGAAATAACGGTAATGACAAGATCTTTAGCCGTCACCCCTTTTAGTATTCCAAGCATTTCCGCCGTAGCTCTGATATTTGTGTGGCTTGGAAATGGATGGGTTCCCACGAGACTCTTAAGATATTTCAGCTTCCCGCCTTTCACATCCAATACAATTCCATCGGTAATACGATCTCCGAGAATTGATTCGAGGGCCTTTCCCGCATCATAGGAAGCTTTTCCAACACCCACAACAAAAATACGCTCATACCGATCAAGACGATAACTCTTCTTATCTATGAGAAGCTTTTCTCCTGTTCGACTCACTCGTTTTTTTACAACGACCCCTGTCTCAACCGCCTGGATTCCTGCCTTCATAATACGAAGAGCATCTCTGCGTAAAGGAGTGCTTGCAAGCGTTTTTTGATTCAAAATTTTGATACCCATACGCCCTCTAGTATACCACTCATCCCCCATAGAAAAATAAAACCAGGCCGGTTAAGGCCTGATTTTTTACCACTCGTCTCCATCGTCATCGAGACCCATGTCCAGGTCTATGTCGGTATCGGCATCGTCTTCTTCGTCCTCCTCTATATCACTGCCCATACCCATAGTCATGTCCATCTCTTCATCTTCGTCATCGTCCCATGGGTCCGTAACGAAACTGTATTGATACAGCATAACATTGTGGCTAAGACGTTTGTCTTATTGCCTCAAGGATAAGTTATGAATTAGTACCTAAAGGCTTAGGTACTCCAATGATACTAGAGCATAGATCATCAGTTCAAGTGTGTGTCAAGCAATAAGTTCCATATGGTATGATTTTACTCAATATGATTGAAGTCGAAAAGAAGTTTACTCTCACTAGGGATCAAGAAGAACGGCTCCTCGAAGGGGCTAAACTATTCAAGGAAGTCACAAATATCGATGTCTTTTTCGATACTCAGAACTATCACTACACTCTCCAAGATATGTGGTTACGCACACGTAACGGAGCATTCGAGTTAAAAATCGGACAAGGAAAAAATCGTACGAGGAACGGAACCGTGTATGAAGAAATTGAAGAGGAGGCTCGTATTCGTAAAAAGCTCCAACTGCTCCCTAATCTTTCTATGAACGATGCACTCATCCAGGCAGGGATTCTTCCATTTGCAACCATTCATAAAACAAGACGAAGCTATAAGCGAGAAGGTTTCCGAATCGACATAGATGTCTGTGATTTTGGGTACGAGCTTGCAGAGATCGAACTCCTCGTCGAACATGCTTCTGATGTTCAAGAAGCTCTTGATCGCATTCAAGCACTTGCAAATCACCTCGGTTTAGATGCTTCCCCACAAAGAGGGAAACTTATTGAATACCTCTACCGATTTAGTCCGAACCATTATAAAGCCCTCTTAGAAGCGGGGGCTATCGATCTATGACTCCTGCTGGAAAATTGTTACGCTGGTATCGGACGCACGGACGAAAACTTCCCTGGCGAGAAACACGAGATCCCTACCGAATCCTCGTAAGTGAAGTCATGCTACAACAAACACAAGTCGAACGTGTGAAGGTATTTTATCGATCCTGGCTCAAACAATTTCCGTCCTGGAAAACGTTAGCCGAAGCTTCCAATGCGGAGGTCATTCATGCATGGGCGGGTCTTGGATATAATCGACGAGCCCTCATGCTCAGAGATATTGCGCGGGATGTTTGTTTGCATGGCGTCCCCACATCAGAAGATGCCTGGCGCAGGATCAAAGGAATCGGTCCCTATACCTCTTCGGCCATGAGCGCCTTTGCTCAAAAGAAACGAACACTCCCCATCGACACAAACATTCGTCGAGTCCTCGGGCGTGTTCTCCTCGGAAAACCGTTCCCAGAGCTTTCTGACGATGAAATGATCGGCTCACACGCCGACAGCTTCATTCCGCGTCGTGGAGCCTACTACGACGTCCCACAAGCAATCTTTGACCTCGCAACGTCTGTTTGTATCAAAAATCCAGATTGTAAGTCGTGCCCCCTGCGTAATGATTGCAAATCTGCCAAACAATTCCTCGAGGGTCGTGTCAAAATCCCCAAGCGCTCCATAGCGGTGACCCACGAACGAAAACATCGCAATAAACCTTACCCAGACCGCATCTACCGAGGTCGAATCCTAAAAGTCGTCCGAGAACAAGGCCAGATCGGGATTCGTGAATTAGGTCCACTCGTCGACCCAAACTTCAACAAAATACTCGATCAAATATGGGTCGAGGCGATGGTGGGTCGACTTATCACTCACGCACTCCTCTCTCGCAGGAAAAACATTCTGACTCTCCCTGAATAGCCATGAAACTGAAAGTGAAACGACTAAGACAAGAAAACAAAAGACCAAATGTTTGCCCAAATTAGTTCCGTGGAGCTATACCCATTATAAACAATTCTCTTCTCTCCTGTAAATAAAAAACCGTGGATGAAAGATTCACTACTGTGTTCGGACGTACTCCTGTGATGAAAGCGGAGTGTATCGCACAACAGACTGAGAAGAAGATGTTTCAAAGTCGGCAAGTTTTACTGTTGGTTCAGATGGATCCGAGAGAAAATCTTCCGCATTCAATGGAGAAGCTTCTACAAGAGAAGACTCATCCGCTTGAGTCGTCATAGACCGAGAAATAATCGTCTGTGGTCCCACCTCCGGCTCAGCGGGAGCATATACCGCCATAAGCGTAAAAACCCCTACCATCATTCCGCCAGCAACCAACGGAGCCGTGTAAGTCAACATTCTGTCCCAACGACTTATACGAGCAGATTCAACCGCAAAAAAACGCGAAGATAAAAGACTCCGACGTAACTCATAGCGATGTTCTGGTTCTCCTATACGTTCATGAGAACCCATCGTTTCGAGAAGGTTTTCAATGTTGGGCAGTTTGTGGGACATATTTTTTTGGTGAGGAAACGACCTCGTTTACGGTTGTTGGTTCCTCCTCCTGGAGCATGAGTAGTTGAAGTTTTTTTATCGCTCTATGAATGTGTGATTTCACCGTCCCCTCTTTCATATTAACCGTCGCCGATATCTCAGGGATCGTCATATGGGAAAAATAGCGCAGAGTCAAAATCGTCTGCTGTCGCTGGTTGAGCTTACTCATCATCCTTCGCAACAGATTGATCTGCTCTTTTAGAGCCACTTCATCCTCCCCCATTTGATACGCAATATCTGGTCGAAAATCCTCTCGTCCAATAAGCTCTGGAGCTTCGTCTGTTGTGACTTCAAGATATTTTGAACGACTCCTGTAATAATTTCCTACTTGAGCAACCGCGATGGCAAAGAGCCAAGATTTAAAACTCGCACCTTTTCGAGGTTTATAGCGATGAATATTTTTAAGGGCTTGAAAGAATGTTTCGCTTGTCAGATCTTTTGCAAGTTCCGCGTTTCCAGACCGGTTATACATGAACCCAAAAACGGGTTGATAGTACGTATCGTACAATCGCCCGAATGCGGATGGGTCTGATTGTGCATTCGCAACCAGATGTTCTTCCATATCGCTTCAATGTTACAAATTATTGTGGATTTCGAGACTCACGGCAATTAAGAGTTTAGTTTCGTACCGTGAGTCTGAGATCCTGTCGACCTTGCACTAGGTATATCGATATGAATGCAAGATCGTTGCAAACTACTCCATACATCCAAATTACGCTTATTTTCACAAAAAGAAAACCGACCGCTCACAGGGAGAGGTCGGGCGTGGCGTACGTGGCGTACGCGCGTGTCAGGGGGTGATGTCCCCCTTGGTGAACCGGGCGTGACGAGCCGGGAGCTTCTGCGCCATGAGCTCAAGGCTCGGGGCGAGGAGCTCGGTCAGCTCGGCTTCGGTGTCGGGGTAGAGGTCGATCGGCGGGAGGCCGAGGTCGACGCGCTGTGCCTGGGCGCTCTGGTTGAGACGCACAGCGTTCCCAGCAGACTTCAGGCGACCCTCGACCCTGTAGTTGGTCCCGTAGTGGGCTTCCAAGGCGGAGCCGAACTGGTTGACCAACTGCAACTGGAAGGAGAACCCTTCGATCGGCTCGAGCTCGGCCATGATCTCCTGTTCGCGCGCGGAAGAGGTGCTCCCGCGCACCAGGAACTGGAAGAGCCAGCTCATCTGCTCGATCTCATACCCGAGCGGGGGGTTGATTCCCCACATGGTCCAGACGCCAGACATGTCCGGCGCCGGGCGACCCTGGAGCGTCGCAAGCGCGATCTGCTCGCCCCCGTTCAGGTTGGTGTTGCTCGCGTTGAACGGGAGTCCGAGGACGTAGCGCCCGAACTCGCGCTCGAAGGCGAACGAGCCATCATCACTGGTCGCCGTCGGAAGGGCGTCGATCATCTTGACCCAGAAGGCCTTCAGCTCAGGGTCACCCGACTGGCGCACCTGCCAGAGGTAGGTGAAGAGCAGGTTGCTCGGCCTGTACCCACCGTCCCTGCCCCACATGTCCAGGCCGAATCCCCGAAGGAACTCGGGGGCACCGAGCGTCACGGGATCACCCGCATCGACTCGGGCTTCCGCCGGGAACGTGTCGACGAACCACTGGCGGATGTGGGAGAAGTAGAGCTCCCGAAGGACCGCATCGCTCTTCACGAGCTGGTAGAGCTCGAGGGAGCCCCGCACGGGCTGAAGGTAACAGCCCTCTCCGCAGTGATCCCAGATGAAGACGTTCGCCTGCGGGATCCGCAGGAAGCGTCCGGCGTACTCGCGGGCCTTGACCGTGTTGGTCTTGCCCAGGATCGCGATGTCCGCGACGACGCCCGTGTGATCTCTGATCGCCCAGGTGTCACCGGATTCCCAGACCTTGAGCCCGTTCTCGATGAGGAAGACGAGCATCTCATCGTCGCCGGCGAGGGCCATGCGACGAAGCTCATTGCCACTCAGGACGTTGCTCAGTTCCCAGCCGTGGACCTCTGCAATGAAGCGCGCGTCCGAAGGCTTGTCCATCTCGACCGCGTACTGGATGACCTCGACGGTCTTGGTGGTCCAGTCGAGCTCGATCATCTTGGTGGTCGAAGCCTTCATCATGGCCTCGTCGCCGGTCAGCACTGCCACCATGGCGGAGGCCTTGTAGCTCCCCTCGTCGAAGAGCTTCTTGGCACAGCGGTTGGCGGAGGCCATGTCACCGAGCTGGGCGTAGATCTGCGCAGACGGCCACTTCTGGTCGATCATCTCGAGGCGCTTGGCCTCTTCGATGGTCTGGGTGACGTCGGCGTCGGTGGTGGCCTGGTGATCGAACGGCGTCCAGGTGGGGCTCCAGACATCGGGGTCGCCGATGTAGGGATCCGGACCGTTGCCACCGATGCGGAACTCACTGGTGTAGCGCCACATGTCGCGGGGGTGGACGGTCGAAGCATCCTCTTCGATCGCGACCGCGATCTCAGCGCGCCACGCCGAGACGTGACGTTCGTTCATGAAGGTCTCGTCGACCCGGGGAGCGCGCGGAGCCGGAGCGGGCGCCTTGATCGTGACTTCCTGAGCGACCTCGCGGTCACTCGAGGACTGACAGCCGATCAGGGCCGTCAGCAGGAGAAGGAACAGGTACTTCATGTCTCACCTCGTGGAAGGAACGTGTCACACAGGGCTTTTTCCCCGATATGAACAAGAAAAAATACCCTATTTTGGGTATTTTGTCAACCGTTTTATCAAAAAAGAGTCTATTCGTATCTCAGAGCATCAATGGGATTTAATCGCGCAGCACTTCGCGCAGGATAGATCCCAAATACAAGACCGACCACCGTGGAAACAGCTGCCCCTAAAAATACCGCATTTAAGGGAATAACAATGGTCCATGTCGGAAGAAAAAACTGAACTAATACCCACCCCACCGCATACGAAACAAGTGAACCGACAAGCACCCCGATAAGCCCCCCAAATAAGGTAAGTAAAACAGATTCCACCAGAAACTGCTGGAGAATTTCTTTATACGTAGCTCCAACAGCCTTTCGTAATCCAATCTCACGGGTACGTTCTGTCACAGAAACCAGCATAATATTCATGATCCCAATTCCTCCCACCACCAAAGAAATTGCCGCAATAGATGACAACAGAATCGTCAGGACGTTCCCCACCATGCCGATGGTCTCGGTTGCATCATCTTGTGAACTCACAAAAAAGTCATCGAGCGCCGGATCGCCTTCTGGATTATCTATATCGTGAACATCTCGCATCAAATACCGAAGATCCTCCTTCACGTTTTCTATCTCAGCTCCAGAAGGGACACGAGCCGTAATATAATTGACGTATTCCACTGCCAAGACATCCCGTTGCATCGTCGTAACAGGAATACTCACTTGTTTATCAAGATTCTGAAAAAAACGTGTGCCTTGTTCTTCAAAAACCCCAATGACTCGATACGAATTTGATTTGATCTTAATGCGCTCCCCAACCGGATTTCTATCTCCGAAAAAATCTTCGGCAACCTCGCTTCCGATGACCGCCACCTTTGCGTAGGAATCAATATCCGATTCTTCAAGATATGATCCATATCGCAATTCCCCTGGAAAGAGATCAATAAATGAACTATCTACCCCTTGAATTTGAAGAAAGTCATTCACTTCTCCAAAGGTCACGGGGACCGTGCTCACAAGTGTAGGTGAGACAACCGTAAACAAGCCTGATCGGCTCATTTCATCCGCGTCTTGAAGCGTCATGGTTTGCTCGATAAATGGACTTGGGGGGCCAGACGTAGGATCTCCACTCGCAGGTTCTACAAAAACAAGGTCAGCTCCAAGATCAGCGACCTCGGACAAAATAAATCGTTCTGCGCCTTGCCCAATCGAGAGCATCAGGATCACGGCAGCAATCCCAATTACAATCCCGAGAATCGTTAAAAGAGAACGCGATTTTGTACGGAAGAGGGACTCTGATGCTGTGGCAAAAAGATCTTGGTATCGCATACTTAGCAAATCTATTTTGAATAGCCCCCTCTACGCTTCTTTCCATTTGAGGAATCTGACTCAATAAGCCCATCTCGCATGCGAATAATACGCGACGCATATTCAGCGGCCTCCTGCTCATGCGTTACCATGACTATCGTATGTCCTTGATCATGCAGATCTCCCAAGAGATCTAAAATTTGTCCTCCCGTTTTTGTATCCAGGTTTCCAGTCGGTTCATCCGCAAAAATGACGGAAGGTTCATTCGCAAGTGCGCGTGCAATCGCCACACGTTGCTTTTCCCCTCCAGATAATTGGTTCGAAAAATGATTCTGACGATGCTCCATGGAAACCTGTTTAATGGCGTTCACGGTACGCTTCTTCCGTTCATCTGGGGTCAATGATCCATATACCAACGGAAGCATGATGTTTTGATACACCGTGGACTTACTTAAAAGATTAAAAGCCTGAAAAATGAACCCCACGCGATCTTGGCGAAACTTTGCGAGTTCATCCTCGGTAAACGCTCGAACGTCTTCTCCTTCAAAGGTATACAACCCATTCGTATACGTATCCAAAAATCCAAGCACATGCATGAAGGTCGACTTTCCAGAACCAGAGGGCCCCATAATCGCCACAAACTCCCCTTCCTGAATCTGAAAACTCACCCCACGTAATGCACGTGTTGTCACATCCCCATTTACGTAATCACGCGTGAGGTTTTCGCATTGGATCAAAGGCTTGTCCATGATCTATTGCGTGAGTTCACGAATAATAACTTCTTCACCGACTTCAAGACCTGAAAGTATCTCAATACGACCGAGGTCTCCACGAAGACCTGTCGTAACCGCTCGTTCCTCTGGTTCCCCATCTCTAAGCACACGAACATACATCACATCTTCTCGTTCAAATAGGGCGCGTTGGGAAACAGTTAACGCTTGTTCAACAAAGTTTGTCGTAAAAATGAGATCCGCCGACAGACCTGGACGCAAGGCGAGCTCCTGATCAACCACATCCAACGACACCATAACCTCATAATAGACAACCCCCTCAATCAGTTTCTCTGCTGGATCGATTTTACGTACCGTCCCGTTCAGTGCGCGAGAGGATCCAAAGGCATCGAACGTCAGAAGGGCAACATCTCCCACTTCCAACTTGGCAATATCAGACTCACTCACATCTGCGATAATCTCGAATTGTTCTTGGGTCGTCTGAACCGTAATAATCGCATTCGATGCCATAACCTGTTCTCCAGGTTCAATCGTAATATCTGTAATGTCTCCGATGATCGGTGAGTGTATTTCCGCTTTTGCAAGACGTGCTTGGGCTGAGGCATAGGATGCTTGTGCTCGTGCGACATCTGCCTCATACGACGCAAGATCAACCGTTCGTGGAATAGCTTGTGCCTGCGCAAGCTCCGCTTCTCGAAGCGTTCGCACAGACTCAGCAGAAGAAATCGCTTGATCCGCCATGATGATTTGATAATTCCGTGTCGCAACCGTTGCGTCATAAGACGCTTGAGCTTGAGATAAGGCGTTTTGGGCATCTTCAAGATTCTCGCTTGATGTCGTTAGCGCATCTTGCACAGATTGAAGAGCTGTTGTGAGAGCAATCTGATCAGCTTGAACCGCTGATCGAGCGGTATCGATTGAGGTCGCAAGAGCTGTTGCCTCGCTCACACTTAAGTCTCCTGTTGCGGGCATTGCCGAAACAGCAGATCGAATGTACAGCAACATCATCGCCGAGTCAGCAAGAGCCGTATCAACTTCTTCTGCTGCCAGAGCAATCGCACTAGAAGATCCGGATTGTGCAGAGATAACAGCATCCTCCGCGGAAGGAAGAACCGTATGAAGCGAGATGAGCAACGTCTTTGCAGATTCGATCGCAGAAGCGTTCCCTGCAGAAAGAAGATTTTGATAATCATCATTCAACGTCGAATTATAGACCCCTAAAATCTCATCCCCTTTTGCATACGCACTTCGTGCTTCAATCACCCCAGCCCATACGGACCCAAGAAGATCGTCATACGCATCAGAAATCACATAATCATTTTCTACCAGGGTCTGAGAGAGGTTATCTGAAGCGGTTGTAAGGGCCGTCGCTTGCACACGCACATCCGCATCATAAACGGTCTCGACATAGTCCCTCAACGCGAAGGCATTCTCATAGGCCACTTCTGCCGAAGACAAAGAGGCTTGCGAAATAGCAATCGTCTCCTCAGAAGACCCGGCTCTCTGCGCATCAAGATTTCCCTGAGCGATTTGCACGGCTTGATAGGCACTTTGAACATCTGCGGATAATTCGTTTGTCTCAAGAATCGCAAGAAGGTCGCCGATGCCAACCGCATCCCCCACACGCACAAAAATCGAAGCAACGGTTCCAGACAGATCGAACGAAAGATCAACTTCATCAAGCGACACAACTTCTCCGTTTGCATCAACGGTTTGCACGAGATCCTCACGCTCAACTACTTCTGTGACATACGCAACCGGTACTTCCGGTTTCAAAACGGCATATCCAATAACTCCAATGACGAAGAGAGAGATGGCCCACAGCCACCAGCGACGAGGTAATTTCATAGTGGCACTATTATACCGAAAAATAAGGCTGGCGCAAAGAAAAAACCGCCACGAAGTGACGGCGCGTCGACCTAGACTAGAGGTCGAAGGTGATGGGAGTCCCTGCTTCAGGAAGCACCCAGGAAGGGTTCTTGTACTCAGGTTCGACCGGTTGCAGATGCTCGCGGATGATGACCGCAACATCAGGCCGACTGTTCTGCTCGGCAAGGTCAGCCGCCCGACGGAGGAGTTCTCCCCCCTGGAGCGCATTGATCCCAGCCTCCCTCTGCCAGGCGATGGAGAGATCCACCAGCTCATGGACGGAGTGGGTCGCCTGCAGGTCGGTCACGTAGACCCTCTGACAGACGCTGAGCTCCTTGAAGGGCTCGATCATGAGCGAAGCCGTGAGCGTGATGTTGGCCATCTCCTCGGATGCCTTGGTTGCGTCAGAGAGACCAGCGAGATGGTAGAAGAACCATGCCGACGATGGATCGTAGATGGTCTCCTCGAGCGTCACCGGATCGTCGCCACACGTGTGGCATGACATCAGGGCATCCCCCGAGTGCATCGCCCACAGACCCCGATCTGAAGTCTGAAGTTGATCCGCCAGCGTGGCGAGTGCGAGCACGCAGGGCACGTGTTCCCCGCACGCAAGCGTGCGAAGAAGAGGTTGATCGCCCGCCTGGTACCGACGAGACGTGTCGAAGCCCTCAGCCTCCAGGCGCTCCTTGCCGTGCACGTAAAGCTTCTGCATCCCCTCGATGATCTGGGGGGACCGAGAGGCCACCCACTCCTGGATGGTCAGGATGTGGAGCGCTCCATACACTTCGACGTCGTTGGGATGGCGTTGAAGCATCTCACTGATGAGAGCGTTGTAGCTCACGTAGGCCGGCGCGAAGTCCTGTCCTGCGACCAGGTAGAGATTCGCGAGCAAGAACGGCTCGACCTGGGACTGCGAGTTCTCCCGCCAGTCGTGATCGAACTTCTGGGCGAAGGCGTAGATCTCCTGACCCGTGAGGTCCTCGAGGTCTTCGAGGCTTCGGTCACCGATCTGGATCGTGCACTCCTCCCCCTCGATGCACACCATCATGAGCACTTCCGAAGGGGTCACCGCGTCACGGTGCGGATCGTTGTTGGTACCCCACAGGGCGACAGCAACAGCAGCGACAGCGAACAGTGTCAAAAACGCCAGCGTATGAGACTTCATCGACTTCTCCCTTGCTCGAGCACCAACATGATGCTACGAGGGGGCATCCTGCCATAAGATGTTTATCTGGTCAAACAAAAAACAGGCCCGAAGGCCTGTTTTCTTTAATAATCTCTCAACTTTTCGATAAGAGGATTGGCTTGGATCTTTTCCAACGCCTTGGCTTCAATCTGACGGATACGTTCGCGCGTCACATCAAACTCTCGACCAACTTCCTCGAGGGTATGACTGACTCCATCAATTAATCCAAAACGCATTTCAAGAATCTTTTGCTCACGCGGAGTGAGCTCCTGCATGGACTGGTTTACGTAATCCTTCAAAAGTTCTCGTGCAGCATTTCTGTCTGGAGAAATAGTTTTGACGTCTTCAAGGAAATCTTCCAGTTTTGAATCCTCGTCATCATCTCCCACACTCGTCTCAAGCGAAACCGTATCCTGAGAAATCTTTCGGATGTGACGGACCTTATCAACGGGTTGCCCCATCTCGGCCGCAATTTCTTCTGCCAGTGGTTCACGACCTAGGTCTTGAATGAGCTGACGCTCAATCTGTTGAAACTTGTTGATCGTCTCAACCATGTGAACCGGAATACGAATGGTTCGAGATTGATCGGCAAGCGCACGCGTAATCGCCTGACGGATCCACCACGTCGCATACGTTGAGAACTTATAGCCTTTTCGATATTCGAACTTTTTGACCGCACGAAAGAGTCCGATGTTTCCTTCTTGAATAAGATCCAGAAGAGACATGGACTTTCCCACAAACTTCTTCGCAATCGAGACAACCAATCGAAGGTTGGCTTCAATCAGACGTCGTTCCGCTTCTTTCTCGTTTCGTTCCTTTCGTTTCGCCAATCCAACCTCTTGCTCACCGGTCAAAAGCGGAATCTTTCCAATCTCCCTCAAGTACATCTGAATCGAATCCTGCGTAATTTCAGGTAACGGAACCCGACGAGCATCTTCGCTCATACGGATCTTCTCATACACATCATCACGTTCCTTGGCCCGTCCTAAAATACCTTCTTTTACTTCTACAAAATGCACTCCAACACGTTCGAGCTCGTCAAGAAAATCCTCAAATTCTTTTAAGTAATCTTCGATCTGTGTAAACGTAAACAACAGTTCATTCTCGGTAATGTATCCACGACGCATTCCCTTTTGAACCAATCGATCAAGAATGTCTTGAGAAGGAGCTTCGGCACGCTTATAACGAACCTTTGGACCTCTGACGTTTACCGGAGCAACAATCTTTTTTGCAGATTTTGCTGGAGCTGTTTTTTTCTTCACGACAACTTTCGTCGCTTTCTTTCCCGAAGGTTTCGTTTTCATAGGAACCTTCTTTACGGCCTTTTTAGTTGTCTTTCCAGCGGACCCTTTTTGGGCTTTGCCAGATTTTTTGGTCGGCATACGCAAAACTGAATGAAAAATTGGCGCACGATGGCGCTTATTCGTTTAATTGAGCGAGCAAGCGAGAGACAGCCTCCTTGTCTCCCATTGCTTCAGCCTGTCGAAGGTTGCGAGCAAGAACTTCTCGTCGTTGTCCTTGGGCATGTTCTTCAAGCAGAGAAAAGAGATGGTCGATATATTCCAACACCTTTTGTGGCGGTAAGTCTTGAAATGTCTCATCGGCCATAAATGATGATGAATCAAGAAGTTCCTCGAGGGAATCTTGCTTTGGATGGCCGGCTAACATGTCCCGAATCCGCAAAAAAAATGATTTTTGTGCTGGTTGACTTCCTGAATCATACGTGTCAGAGGCCAATGTGTAAAGGGTCATCCATGCTTCATTCCCATGACAGACTTTTTCTAAACGCTTACGAAATGTATCAAAAATATCTTCTGATGAGATCATCTGACCAAATAACAAGCACAGAGCCTTCTCTTCCTTCGAGAGTTGTTTCTCCATAGGACTTGGTTTTTCAGAAATCACCACCGCCTCAACCAACGAAGACGTAGGAATGGAAGGACGAAGTTGATCAATAGGTGTTTGAAGAAGATCAGCGACCACTTGAAGCCAATGCTCTCGCTCGACCACGGAGACCATCTCTCCTAAAGCCGGTAAAAGTTCTTTTGCCACAAACCGTTTATCATCGATATTTCGAAGATCCTTCCCGCGAGTAATCTGAGAAATAAGAAACTCCATGATTGGCTGAGAACTCGTCACGAGACTCTTCCAAAGAGACGGATCTTTCTGAACAAGATCATCTGGATCCTTCACCCCATCCGGCAAAATTACCGCACGAATATCAAACCCAAGCGCACGGGCTAAACTAATCCCCTTCTTTGCTGCCTTGAATCCTGCCGCGTCTGCGTCAAACGCAAAAATAATGGTCTGTGTATAACGTTTTAATAGTTCGAGTTGATCCTGCGTGAATGCGGTTCCTGAGGACGCCACAATGTGCTCAACTCCCGCCTTATGAGAAGCAATCACGTCCAAGTTCCCCTCGACGATGATGATACTTCCCTCATCCCGCGCAGAACGCTTTGCCAGATCAAGTCCGTACAACACATGGCTTTTTGAATACACGGGTGTTTCAGGGGAGTTCATGTACTTCGGCCCCTGCTCATCTCCGGGCATGCTTCGCCCAGTGAACCCAACGGTGTTTCCATGGTGATCACGCAAAGGAATCATAAGTCGATTGCGAAAACGATCGATCACTCCGGTCCCCTTCTTTCGCTTCAAACTCATCCCTGCCTGTACGATTTCTGTTTCTGAAAAACCTCTCTTCAACAAAAATTGAGAAAGCGTATCCCATTCATCAGGAGCAAACCCAAGCCCGAATCGATCTGCTAACTCAGGAGGGATATTTCGTGATGTCACGTATGATCGGGCGCTAATTGCTTTCGTAGACTCTAACAACACCTTGCGATAAAACTTCTGAGCGAGATCATTGATCATGAGCATACGCGCTCGCACATTACTCTGCGTGGTTGGCAAACGACGGATTTCAACTCCCGTCTTTTTTCCCAAATGCATCAAAGCCTCAGGAAATGTCATCCCCTCAATCTTCATGACAAAACTAAAACAGTCCCCTCCTTCGTTACACCCAAAACAATGCCAATTTTGGCGGTCTTGGGAGACATGAAAAGAAGGCGACTTCTCAGAATGAAATGGACAAAGCCCCTTAAATCCTGTTGAACCAGAAGGTTTTAGCACGACATACTCCCCTACCAAATCGAGAATATCGAGCTTTTGTTTAATTTCATCTTTTGGATCCATGACCTCAGCTTACTGGGCAAAGCCCAAATTGAAAAGAGGGGAAAAACCCTCTTTTCTAGAACTTATCCACGCACAATAGCAAATACAAGGAAGCCGATGTACATCAGGATAAAGATGGATCCCTCAAATCGATGGAGTGACTGACGCTTTCCAACAAACAATAAGAAGAACATCAGCAATGTGGCCGTCACAACAACAAACGCATCCGTCATGTTAACGGCACTAAACGGAAGTGGGGCGATAACCGCCGTTGTTGAGAGGACAAATAGAATGTTAAAAATATTCGATCCCACAACGTTTCCAATCGCAATATCTTGATGGCCTTTTCTCGCTGCCACAATACTTGAAACAAGTTCTGGAAGGGATGTTCCAATCGCAACAATGGTGAGCGCAATAAGATTTTCACTGATTCCTAATGAGAAGGCAATTGCCGATGCGCCTGTCACAACAAACTGCCCTCCAATCGCCAACGCAACAAATCCTCCAACAATAGAGATGATTGTTTTAAACAGTGGCATCTGTTCGATTTTTTCCTCTGGCTGTTCTCCTGGTTCACGAATCCCAAATGTATAGACAAGAAAGATAAAGAAGAATCCCCATAAGACGATTCCATCAATGCGTCCTAGTGAACCACCCACTGCCCCCTCAAGAAACATATCAGCTCCAAGCACGACCAAAATACCCGACGCTAATAAACTAAACGGAATCTCTTTCCAAACCGTACTACTCTTTAGCGTTAATGGAGCGATGATGGCGGTAATCCCCAAAATAAGAAGGATGTTTGCAAGGTTACTTCCCAGAACGTTTCCGATAGCAATGTCCGTTGATCCATTAAGTGCGGCAATCACGTTCACGAAAAGCTCAGGAGCTGACGTTCCAAACGCCACAACCGTCAATCCAACAACGAGTGCAGGCACACCGAGACGACGAGCTAAAGAAGAAGATCCACCAACAAGATAATCCGCTCCCTTAATCAATACGTAAAAGCCACCGATAATCAAAAGGATGTTTGTCAACATAGTCAGTAAATTATACCATAGAGGCACTATGGCAACGACACTCTTTCACGCAATGACCGAACAAGATAAAACAACCGCGGTGAAGCGGTTGATTGAGGAAAGTACCCCCCGCGACGATTTCTTTCTTCTTGCGATTCTTTCCGTCCTCATGGCCGTCTTCGGCCTCCTCTTAAATAGTCCCGCCGTTATTATTGGTTCGATGTTGATTGCCCCGCTCCTCTCGCCGATTCTTGGAATCTCTCTAGGAGTGGTCATGGCAGATAGTCGACTTATTTTTCGTTCGCTATTCACGCTCACAAAAGCGATCGCCTGGTCTATTCCTTTTGCCTCGATTGCAACACTTTTATTTGCCTCTCAAGCGGGGCTCAGCCCAGAACTCAATCCTGAAATTCTTTCTCGCACAGAACCATCCATTCTCTATATTGCGGTTGCCGTCGTCGCAGGACTCGCTGCGTCCTTCGCTCTTATCAAGCCAAACCTCAATGCAAGTCTCCCTGGTGTCGCGATTTCTGTCGCACTGATCCCCCCCATTGCCGTCACCGGAATCGGCCTTGCACGATTTGATTGGGCGATGATGACTGATTCATTCATTCTCTTCCTCATCAACGCCGTGAGTATCGTCTTCGCCAGCATGGTCGTCTTCTCCCTCATGAACCTGTACGTCAAACGCTCAGTGGCAGAAGAGGAAATCGACAAAGAAGACAAGAAACTCGAACACGATAAAGAGCAAGCAGAAAAGGAAGCAAACGCACTGTAGGATAAACGAAACAAAAACACCTCAGGCAACTGAGGTGTTTTCATATCATGCATTTATTTCCCTAAAACGATAACGGATTCGTGATGCCTTGCGTCAAATGAGATGATTCCGTTATCTCCTAAAGATTCTCAAGATAATCATATACGACATAATCCTTATGATTCCAAACCACTTTCCTTGATTGGAATTCTTATCTCCGTGAACGGCGATTTTTCCTGTCGGACAGTACTATGTGAGAGGTCAAGTACCCTCATCCATGTAGGACGTATGACAAAAATGACATACTCCTCTATTTTCATCCTAAACATAGGGTCCCAAAAATTTGGGTCATTTGTGGATTTGTCTGAATATTCTTTAACAAACCACTCTTTTTTCGCCTCGTCTTCTACAACACTGGCAACACCACTAGCTTGAACACTCATTTTTAGAAACTCCCAAATGACAAAACTACACTGGGGATTCTCCATGAGATTTTTTGATTTCAGCGAGTTCCTGTATGTGATGAAGTAAAAATTGTACACTTCATCCATGACATAAACGACAGGAACTACAGCTGGTTTATTCTCAACACACGTGGCCAAATTCATAACAAATTTCTTTTTGAGGAAATTTGTTATGTCTTTTGTTATTGAAATCATGATTTTATTGAATTATTTTCTTAAGTTCTTGAGATAATTCATTCAACGTAATTCTACTTTTAATAAAATAGTGATCAACACCCAAAGCTTTAGCTCTTTCCTTATCTTCTTCTAATCCTAAATCTGTAAAAACTACGACTTTTGCATCAGCTCCTTTTTTCGTGCTTTGTATTTCTTCAATAAAATCAAAGCCTGTTCTTCCAGATGCATCATTAATGATGATCTCCGTAAGCACTCCATCGATGTGTTCAAAAGCTTCAAACGCTTTAACAGCGTCATTATAAGAAGTTGCTATATGTGATTCCCATCCATTTTCCTTCTTAAATTTTGTCTTCATCACATTTAAAAGAACAAGATCAACATCGTTCAGCAAAATGAGAATGGATTTTAGGTTATTGTCTGACATATTACATCTTAATCTCCGTGAACGGAGATTTTATTTGACGGACTGTGCTATGAGTTAAATCCAGAACTCTCATCCAGGTTGGTTTAATCTGAAAAACCATATAATCACCTCTTTTGATCCTGAAAATAGGGGCCCAAAAATTTGGATCTTTCGTGGCTGCATCCGCAAAAGCTTCAATGACCCACTCTTTTTTCGCCTCGTCTTCTACAACACTGGCAACACCACTAGCTTGAACACTCATTTTTAGAAACTCCCAAATAACAAAACTACACTGGGGATTTTTTATGAGATTATTTGATTTTAATGTGTTTGTGTAGGTAACAAAATAAAACTGCAAATCCTCATCAATCACATACACTACGGGAGCTACGGCTGGCTTATTATCGACACAAGTAGCTAAATCCATGACAAACTTCTCTTTCAAAAAAGTAATCATGTCATTTTTAATCTCTTTGTAAGTAGCATCATCCATATGATGTGATTTTAATATCGTACCAGCCTTGGGAATCATACCGGATACAGGTTCGTCTTCTGCAACCAGGATTTTTTTACGTAAAATCACAGAATTTACCTTGTCACACTAATAGACGCTGATTGTTCGGCATCGGGAGCCACAACCGTAATACGACCATTGGCGCTCTTTTTGATTTCATAACCTGCACCATTTGTTGATCCGCCTGTAGGATCAAATGGCATTGAAATTATATACTTTTCATCCGCTGTTAAAACAGACAGATCAATAAGACCCGTACAGGTCCCACCCGTTTTACAGATTTCCGTTTGTGTTGTGGTGATGTTGGTCGGCAATACACCATCATTATCGATTGTATATTGATATACGGCATTCAAAATAGTATTCACATCACTGCGACGCTGAGAATTTCGTGTATCTCCAAGTTGTTTATTCGGATTCAAGGCGACAATAACGATACCGGCTAAAATAGCGATGGTGGCGACAACGAGAAGAATTTCCAAAAGAGTAAAGCCTTGATTTGATTTCACATGATGCATTTTTTTCATATACGAGATATGGCTTATAATCGATTTTATAATTGAATGTATGTGTTTAGTATATCATTTTTTTTTAGAAATCAGACAATTCTTGCCACGATACTACCCCTATCGAGGGGGTAATCGTATTAATAACAACTTCCGCTTTTCTCACAATCGTCCCAACGGTCCCTAATGCGGTTATGGTTCTATCTTGTCCACCCTGACTTGTCACGACATAGGAACAGTCCCCTTGCCCAAATATGAGGCTTCCACTTCCGGTATATGGGATCGAATCTCTGATCTGCTGAAGCGCCTCCTCAACACAGGCGTTCACAAGCGCCTTAGCTTGACTTGATTGCTCAATAGCAAAACTTGTTCTGGACGAACTGAGACCTAATAAAATGACGGATACGGCGATTGAAGTTCCTACCGCTCCAACAATAATAACACTTATTAACGTGATAAATCCTTGGTGTGCATTACGGATGTCGTAAGGAGGCGCTTGCATAAAATGTTTTACTAAATTCGTATTCCTGTCGACCCGAAGAATTTACATGAGTCAAAATAAATGAAACACGCACGATGCCAGGAGTATCTGGCCGTGAGAGATTCTGGAATGTGAGTGCCGAAGCAGCAACATGCGAGTTCGTGAGCGCGATGGTCGACCCAGCCCCTTCTGTCATCTGAATGCTGTCACCCGAAACATAAAAAACGGTTGGATCATCAACGATATTCACCACATCGAGCGTAAGTGATCCCGCGCTCCCGCCAATCGTCGGTGAAGTTATGTTTTCGGCGTTACGGACTGTTTGCGCAATCAAATGCATGACCTGCAAGCCCTGCTGTTCTACTTCAGCGATCGTTTGGTTCTTCACTCTCGATTCAAGGAGGGTCTGCAAAAAAAGCGTGGATACCAAAAGAATTCCTGAAGCAATCCCCACATAGAGCACTAATTCAATAAGAGTAAATCCTTTTTTAGAATTATTCGTTTTCATAGTTATGGCAACGCACAGCACGTATCAGCAGATGGCCCACCAATACAATACGGATCTCCATCCGGAAGATAATCCTCTCCGTTGTTAGAACATTGTTTCGTATTCTGTCTACATGTTCCTGACACATACCCTTCTTGCACGGCATAGCCGTTGCAGGAATCCACCGGTGGAGCACTATCTTGCCAACGAGTCACCCGTGTAGCAACTGTTACTGAACCAGAGCGGGAAGCATTTTGTTGCCACGAGACAGTACTTAAGACGTCTTTTCTATTTGAATCTATGTCCGTAATAGTCAGTGTACGAGTAAATAGACCGTTTACATCTGATGAGCCTGATAAGATCCATTGGTTTCCTGATATGGCAAGACCGTACGTACCGCTTGAGATATTTATAAAATCAGCATCGCGGATATTCCGTACGGCTTCCAATCCTTCTTCGGCTAGAAAGGTCGCTCGTGCTCGATTACCAGCAAGCATAGTTGACTCTTGCCCATAGAGATAACTACCAATCAGCGCAGTGATAAGTAAAACAAAAATTGAGGTAGAAAGAATAACTTCTACTAACGAAAAACCCACCACATTCTCTGCTGTGGTTTGGAGAACGTTATGATTAGAATGTAATTGTTCCTTTTTCATTGATGGTAATCGTCCTGGTCTCATTCGTCGTTGAAGTGAGTGTGACGGTGCCTGAAGTTTGAGGTTCACCCGTAAATTTTTCATAAACAATTTCTGAAACTCCTGATGGGGTAATACTTCTGGGCACATCAAACACTTCGTCAAAACGTACATCACGCAGAACATAACTTGAACCCTGAAACAACGTAACGGCTCCACTCTGTACAGAAATTCCCCACACGGTGTCTCCGTCGACCGCCTGACTTAAAACCTGTGCACGTCTGAGTGATCCCACAAGAGAATGTGCCACAATATCTAAATCATTTCGTACTTGAAATGACTGATAAATCGGAGTTCCTAAACCAGCGATCAGTGCTATGACTGCCACTGACAACAGGACCTCCAATAATGTGAATCCCTGTTTCCTACGGAGTTTCAATAATGTTGACATATTCACCAAACACCCAACCTGTTTCAGTGGTTTCTAGAATAATTTCATACCAACCATCTCGTTCGCTCGTATATTCATATACGGCTCCAGAAGTAACACGACCAATAATAACTCCTGTCAGGGACGATGCATCCCTGACATTTAAAAACCCAAAACTTGTAGGTAATATCTCTAAAAATGCTGGCGAGATACCTTCTTCTAATGATTCTTGTGGAAGGAGCTCAACGGATTCTTCCTCATTTGGTTGTATGAAAATAGAAGAATCCTGGGACACACGTTGTTCTTGTTGCTGAGAGGGATCCGTATTTAACCCACCAATCAAACTATAAATAGGCAAAACGACCGCAAGAGCGACAGCAACAACACCCAGCCATACAATAACCAGCAACACCGGCTCAAGAATAACTGATACATTTTTTGTTGTGTTCTCCGTTCGCTCTTCAAACGTTGAACTTATTTTGAGTAATGTTTCTGACAAATGACCAGACTGTTCTCCCGTTATGATCAATCGTTGAATAGTCGTAGGGACAAGAACCGAGGATTTCTTATAGCTTGCAAAACTTTTTTGGAATGAATTCCCTTCTTGTACATAATCTCGAAGGTGTATGTACAACTTCTTATATCGAGGAAACAATGTGGCATCATAAAGCGATTGAAGGGCCTGCGTAACAGGAACTCCTGCCTCAAGAAGAGTGCCTAGGAGATACCCAAACCGTGCCAACTCTACCTCCTGAAATAATTTCTTAATTCCTGGAACCGAAAAAAGTAATGCCTGACCGATAAACTTTGTTTTTGCGAAATAAAACGTAAAAAAAAGAATGAAACCGATTCCAAGAAAGAAGATCGGAATCGCAATCGTTCCATACGCACCCAAGAACTCCCCTGAGGCAATAAGCCACTTCGTAAGCAACGGGAGATCAACGCGTAATTGTGCAAATACCGTTGCAAGACGCGGGAGAATAAACCACGCAATTGCCACCCCAACAACAATGGTAAGGGATAGCACAAAAACGGGATACATCATTGCAGATTTGATTTTTGATCGAAAAATACGATCCTTCTCTTCTTGCTCTGCAACGAGTTTTAGGTTGTCTGACAATTTTCCCGTTTCCTCGCCGAGGCGAATGAGCGAGATGGTGTGGTCACGGAAAATTCCAGCGTGTTCAAAGGCCCTCCATAATGAAGAACCACTATCAATATCCTCTCGTAGTTCAGCAAGAATTTTTTTCATGCTTTTACTGCGCAGATCCTCACTCACGGCGTCAATCGCCGAGGGTACGGTCATACCACCCGCAACAAGCATGCTTAAATTCTCAATCAAGTAATCACGCTCCTTACCTAGGCCCAGATGGATAATCCTAAACCAACTTCCTTTACGGGAATTGGATTGTTTTTTTCCCTGGGTGCTTTTTTTTGAAGGAACGGTCATAGAATCAAGACTCTATGGTTACAGGAGGTGCAACACGAACCAATTCCTCAAGTGTCGTTGTTCCATTTCTCACTTTTTCAATTCCGTCTTCAAAAACCGTTTTTGAACCCTGTGCTTTTGCGAGTTTCCAAATCTCTTTTGTTGAGGGATTGTTTAGAATAAGATCCTGCAGATCAGGCGTCACGCGAATAAATTCAAAAATAGCTGCCCGACCTTGATATCCTGTATGTCCACACGCATCACATCCCTTACCGGCATACAGTGTTATCTTTTTTTCTTGAAAAAAATCTTTTGCCCCAGGAAATGCTTCCCCAATTTTCTTGGACGTAGATGAAATACTATAACGACAAGTGATACAAATTTTTCGCACGAGACGCTGAGCAATAATGACCTCAATGGTCGAAGCAAGAAGAAATGGCTCCACCTTCATATCCAATAGTCTTGGAATCGCCGTAGCTGCGTCATTTGCATGAAAGGTAGAAAGAAGAAGATGCCCAGTAAGCGCCGCATTTACGGCAATCTCTGCTGTTTCCTCATCACGAATTTCTCCAACGAGAATAATATCTGGGTCTTGTCTTACGATAGAACGTAAGCCTTTGGCAAAAGTAAGATTTGTCTGAGGATTTACCTGAATCTGATTGATGCCGATAACTTTATATTCCACCGGATCCTCAATGGTTGTGATGTTCACGTCTGGATGATGAAGTAATTTGAGTACGGCATATAGTGTCGTGGTTTTGCCGCTTCCTGTTGGTCCTGTCACAAGAATCATTCCAAACGGCTTTTGTGCAACTTCTGCCAATATACGTTGGTGCGCTTCAGACATTCCTAGATTACTCAAACCAAATCCTTGTACATAGGCTGCAAGTATTCGAAGCACGATTTTTTCTCCCTCAACCGTTGGTACAATAGACGTGCGTAGATCAAAAACCGTCTCACCTTTCTCAAAACGCATTGAGCCATCTTGTGCCGCAAAGTGTTCATCTATACGCAATCTACTTTGAACCTTGATGCGATTAAGGATGTTCTCATAGTGTTCTTTTGGAATCGTCCCTGCCTAATGCAATACACCGTCAACACGAAATCGAATAACAACCTCCTTCGGACGGGGTTCGAAATGGATATCGGACGCATGAAATATAAAAGCGTCCTCAAAAATTTGTTGCAAAATTTCAGGAGCAATGTGTCGTTTCGACTCAATAATTTTTGAAAATCGAGTATCTAGCGTTTTTTGATAATTAAAAAACGCTGTATCAATATCCTCTCCCAATGAATACGTAATGATTACCTGTTTATCTGGGAACAATGAAGCTAATCCTGTCGCAAGTTCTTGTGTGGGATCGTCTGTTGTAATCGTCACCTGCTTTGTCTCTTCATTCTCTTTTAAAAAAACACAGCGATGCTCTTTAGCGAATTCTTCTGGAATCTTAAGAACATCTTCTTTAGAAGGCTGATGAGAATTCAGATCTGAATAAGATATCCCAAACGATTCCGCAATCGCTTGTCCTATAAGGTCTTTGCTTAAAATATTTTGATCTAAAAGATCTGCAAAAAGTGTTTTCTTGCTTGTAACAGAACGTTCCTCCGCTTGCTTGATTATTTCTTCAGTAAGATAGTTTTCCTGAAGAAGAATCTCTGCAAGTTTTTTGTCATCTATACTCATAAGATACTTACAGTATACCAAATTCATTCCAACAATCCACACGTCATACGCATTGACTTGTTTATTGTTCACTCGAACTTAGTCACAAGACAAAAAGAACTGACGATGTCAGTTCTTTTTGTCTGGAGGAGAGGAGAGGATTCGAACCTCCGATACCTTGCGGTATACCGCCTTTCCAAGGCGGCGCACTAGGCCACTATGCGACCTCTCCATTTGGAGATGACAGCCAGAACTATAACAAAGCTTAATCAATATGAAAATCCCCCTCGGCGTGAAGCGTTGGGGGACGTGCCCGTCAGCGAGTGACGGGGTCGTGGGTCAGCGCGCGGGGCGCTGGATCCAGGGGAACATGGTGTAGAGCGTCTCCAGGTCGGGGATCCGCTCGGGGTCGTCGATGCCGGCGTCGGCGAGGACGCGGATGCAGCCTGCCGGGACGGAGTCGTCCATCTTGTCGATCACCCCGTCGACAGACGGCCCCGGGAAAGGCCGTTCGCTCGTGTAGAGGATGCACCAGGCGTCGGGGCGCATGCCCTTGATGCCGGCGGCGATCATCGAGCCTTCGACCATCTCGTTGGGGTAGAGGTTGCTCATGATCACGATCGTGCGGTCGAGCAGCGGCTCGTTGTCACGGACGTGGTTCAGAGCCTGTCGGTGCTCGGACGTGTAGAAGACGTTCTCGCGCTCGCCGAGCGCTCGCTGGATCGCCCGCAGGGTCGCGGGAACGGTTTGGAGTACGACGATCATTCTCTCTCCTGGCAGTTCCGGTTGCGCTGCGCGTTGTTCACGCGGAGCTGGGTGAGCTTGTCCTGGCTCGAGAAGAGCCTTCCAGCTCCCTCACGGGTGAGGGGCAGGTTGGTGGGGCGCCCAACGGTGATCTGCTCCCAGCGGGCATAGACCACCGCCATGGGGTCATACCCGTGACGCGTGTAGAGCGCGTCCTCGACCAGGCTGAGCTCGTCGCAGGAGAGCGGTGCGAGCCACTCGTTCTCGATCATCTTCCCCTCGAAGGCGCGCCCGACGAGCCAGCTCGGGGTCGCCTCGCCCGCGACGATGGAGATGCTCTGCCCGGAGTTGTCCATCACGGGGAGGGTCACGATCTCGACCGTGGCGTAGACCGGAGCCGACTCGGGCTCGATCTCCTCGAACTCGCTCTGGTCGAAGTTCCAGCCGGCAGGGTCTTCGCCGTTCTTCTCCCACCAGGCCTTGCACTGCATGCCTGCCTCGGCGACGACGAGCACGTCGATGTTCTGCCGGTCGGCGAGTGTGAGCATGGACTCGACCGTGTCGGAGTTGAGGGTGGGATTGGGGTGGTAGCGCAGGTCCCCGAGGAGCTTCTCGCCGACCCAGCCGGTCCAGTTCTCGACGAAGACGAAGCCGTGGCGGGCGTAGGGGATGTTGCGCATGTAGCGCAACTCGGGGCAGGTGATGGCGTCCGTCTGGAGCGGTTCGATCACCTTCCCCTGCCAGAGGGGCGCGATGATCTCTTCCCAGGCATCCTCGCAGGAACACGCCTGCGCCTGCCGAGGGACGAAGAGGGAGAACATGGCGACGAGCGCCAGGAAGAAGAGACGGGGCATGCGGAGAACCTCCTGCTCGGGTTTGAGCGCCAAAAGAATCTCAGAAAACAACGGTTTTGTCAAGGCATGTGCATAGAAGCCATTGACAAAACCGTTGTTTTTTGACCACGATAGAGTATCTGGATATGCGCTATGCGACAGCTTATTCCTCATCCACTCTCAAACACCCCAGAAGCCCTTATGAACAAAGCGGGCTATGTTCGCCATTGTGTTGAAACTGGTCGCGCATGCTATCATCGACGTCTAAACGATCCTCCTTTTCCAAGATTCCACGCCTACGTTTCAACGAACGAAAAAGGGATGGAGATCGACCTTCATTTTGATGCGCTCGACAGTATCACACACAAAGGGAACCATGATCAGACCTGGGCGTATGAAGGAGGTCGCGTAAACGAAGAAGCAAACCGAATCCTTACCGCGATATGCGGGCAACTCCCGCATAAAGAGATCTATCATGCCCCTGGGCATCCCCTCTCTTCCTCACACCTCCCAACAAAAAAGAAAAAAAGCCTCTTTGAAATCCTCTTCAAAACCATGTAATTATGAAAACGTTCTTTCCTGGACCCCTCTTGGACAATGCACGAAACATCATGCGTCGACTCGGCTATGGGGAACAAACAACGCGTGCCGGACAAATTAGTTATACAAAGCGGATTACGGGAGAACGTTTCCCTCGCTATCATGGATATGTGGAGGATACGAACGGAGGTCTCCAAGTCAATCTCCATGTCGATCAAAAAGGAGCGAGCTACGAAGGAACAAGTGCACACGGAGGAGAATACGAAGGACCACTCGTCGAGCGCGAAATGTCGCGGATCAAAGAATTCATCCATCACTTGAATTCAACCCCTCCAACTCCCCCACCCTCAACAACCGTTTCAAAAAAAGGATTCTGGGGAACCCTCTGGAGCTAGAAATAAATAAGCGCCTGGCAGTGATGCTAGGCGCTTTTGCGTTTCCCCCAGAGGAGGAGGTTGGTTCAGGGAGCGTGTCGAAGCGGGTCGACGACCGTGTGCTGGCCGTAGGTCCCGCTGAGATAGTGCCAGGCACCTCGAAGCTCATTCCAGAGCGTGCGCAGACATGGCAACGGCCCCTTGAAGACGGGAGCAGGAACGATGAGGACGGGAGTGCGAACTTCCCCTCGCATCATGACCCAGGAGCGAGTCATGTGCCACCAGTCGGTGACGAGGTGGACGCGATCAAGATCGTGCCCCAGCTCGCGGAGCCGGGTCGCCGTTGCCTGCGCATCCGAGAGCGTACAACGACGCGCATCGAACGCGGTCAGCACCACCCGAACTCCCGCCTCTTGGGCACGAACCTGGAACAGACGAACCTCTTCGCCGTTGAAAGCGTCTCCCGCAACGATAAGCGGAAGGTTGCGAGTGAGCGCGAGTCGGATCGCGTGATCGATCCGACGAGTAGGAGCCCTGTCGCCCTCGTCATGAGGGCCACAGAACATCACAACAGCTGAACGAACTTCCACTTCTCCTCCAGATGAGATCAGGTACCCTAAAAAAATTTGCTTGACCCGGCTTTGCCAGCAAGAAATTTTTTAGGGGCACCTGATCTCAGCGGTTCACATCATCTTCCAAAGCGCATCGAAAATCATCTCCTGTGTTGCTGATATCGCTTCGTCATCGATCATGACTCCGAAAAGTTGTCGACGTTCATCAAGCGATACGAAGGACGTTTTTCCTGGGTAGATAAAAATGTACGAGGGGGCCTTGTTGGTTTGAGTGAGCCATTTGCGCTCGTCGAGCCCATGCGTCGCTCCTCCTGCTCCAATCGAAATGGTTTTTACGCGCACGCGTTTGCGCACACGGAGTTTGATGAACCCAGGCCAGGCATGAGCAATGAGATCTCGAATCCCTTCAGATGAATAAATACGAAACATCTTGTCAGGGGACTTCTCGGACGTCTTGAGAACATCCTCAAGAATCTCACGCACTCCAGCTTCTCCTTCGTAGTATCGAACACTCGGACGATGGGCGCTTGACCCAAGAAGCTCCTGAAACTGTGGCACGACATCTTTCAATTTGAGTTGAGCTTCTTGAATCGCGACTTCTCGTCTTACTGCAAGTCCCGTCAGTTTCTGTGGGTCTTCGGCGGTAAAATAGCGATGTGTTTTTGCGTCCATGTGAGACACAAGTCCGAGATCGATTAGACGTTTGAGTGCGTCATACGCGGTTCCACGGTTGAGACCTGACTCTTGCGCCACTCGACGCAAGGGAGCGGTTCCAAGCTTTAAAAGAACGGTGTACACACGCATATCCTTGGGTTTGAGCCCAATGAGCTCGAGTGTCTCATCAGAGAGTGTAGGTGTCTTTAGCATAGATGGCGATAAAAATAACCGTCTTATGTGGATAAATCAAAATAGCCCTTATTTATAGGCTATTTTTTATCATCACTTTTGTCAATGTTTGCTCGACAATTTTCTCTTCCAAATACACACTCCCCCAACGACCATCGCTATCGCCAGATATTGCGCAGGGGTGAGAGAGGCGTAACGGGTATCGACAATCGCTCCATCTGTTGCTCGCAAAAAGTCCAAGAAGAAGCGAACAGTTCCGTACCAAATCAGAAATACCACGATGTATGTTCCCGTCTTCACCTTCCGCTTCATCAACCAAAGAAACACGAGAAATAGAATCAGTCCATTTAAAGATAGATATAATCCATGATCATGACGCACCCCGTCTGGATAATTCACCCCAAGCGCGAAATCTGTCAGAGTTCCAGGATGATCGTGAATGAGAAAGCATCCAATCCGTCCAATGAAGAGTCCAAGCGGAAGTCCAAATATCACCGTGTCTGCGTACGCATAAACGTCTACATGCTTCTTACGCAAAAACCACACTCCCACAATTAGCGCTCCAAGGAAGCCACCCATGACTGAGAATCCTCCATGCCAAATACGAAAAAACTCAAGGGGGTCCGCAAGATAATATCCAGGCTCATAGATCGCATGGAACACACGCGCCATCAAGAACGCTCCCGCAATCACCCAGACGCTCAGATCCCAAATGATCTTTTCATTCTGCCCTCGTGAGCGCGCCATACGTACGGCGACCCACGTGGCGCACAGAATCCCCAACGCAACCATAAGACCCCACACCTGAATTGTGATGGGGCCTAAGGAGAGTGTGGTGAATTTAAAATACGGGATCATGT
>PFEU01000006.1:5746-5972 GCA_002793515.1 Candidatus Uhrbacteria bacterium CG10_big_fil_rev_8_21_14_0_10_48_16 | reverse complement strand
AGAATCTGCAAACCCACAGGGAGACCATCAACAAATCCACAAGGGACAGACATGCCCGGAATGGTCGCGAGGTTGGCTGTCACAGTATAAATATCCGCCAAGTACATCGCCAATGGATCATTAAACTTCTCCCCAATGTTCCAGGCCACGGTTGGACTGGTTGGCGACAAAATCGCATCAACATCCTTAAACGCTTCGTCAAAATCCTGCTTGATAAGCGTCCGTA
>PFEU01000006.1:0-5672 GCA_002793515.1 Candidatus Uhrbacteria bacterium CG10_big_fil_rev_8_21_14_0_10_48_16 | reverse complement strand
TACGTCTCCTGCAGATTTTCCCCGCCTGAATGGTACCCATAACGGAGTCCATCAAATCGCCCAAGGTTCGAACTCGCCTCCGCAGGTTGGATAATGTAATACGCAGCAAGCGCATATTCAGCATGCGGAAGAGAAATTTCTTTGATCACGGCTCCGGCCCGCTCGAGCTCCTGAACGGCCTCCATCACAACCTCTCGAACCTTTGGATCCATCCCAGATCCAAAATATTCTTTTGGAATACCCAACGTCATTCCCTCAACGCTTTTTTCAATCAGAGACGGGATCGTCGTGTTTGAAAGTTGTGCGGAGGTAGAATCCTTTGGATCATACCCCTCGATCGCCTGCAACATGATCGCTGCATCCTCAACCGTACGAGTAAACGGACCAATTTGATCGAGACTCGACGCAAGCGCCATGAGCCCATAACGAGACACGCGTCCATACGTTGGCTTCAATCCCACAACTCCAGACAAACTCGCTGGCTGACGAATAGATCCGCCCGTGTCTGATCCAAGTGCTACTGGCACAAACCCAGCGGACACGGCTACCGCTGATCCACCACTTGATCCACCTGGAACTTTTGTGATGTCCCATGGATTCATCGTTGGGCCATAATGAGAGTTTTCTGTCGAAGAACCCATCGCAAACTCATCCATGTTTGTTCGTCCAATCAAGATAGCTCCAGCTTTTTTTAATCGCTGTGCAATGGCACCGTCATAAATTCCTTTATGTCCCTCAAGAATCTGCGAACCACTTGTGGATCCCCAACCTTGAACTAACATATTATCTTTTAATCCAACCGGAATTCCTGCCAAAGGCCCAACATCTTCTCCTTTCGCACGACGAACATCAATCTCGCGCGCCTCATCAAGAGCCGTCTGAGAAACTTCAAGAAACGCATTCAAACGCTCATTTCCAGATTCAATCGCCTCAAGACAGCTTTGTGTAAGCGCCTCAGCTGTCAACTCTCCAGATGCAAGTTTTTCGCTTGCTTCCTTCATTGTCAGTATTAATACGTCCATACCTATTCTGTTCGATTGGTGAATACCGCCTGCACCTTTAATAAATCGCCTTCTTTTTCCGAGAAGTTTTCAATGGCCCGACGACGAGTATCCTCATCGCAGACATCAATCACATCCTCACGGAACACATTCGCACCCCCAGCGGCGTGCTGGAATTCTAGAACATCGTCTGTATTGAGCTCTTGAAGCTTCTCAACATAGCCTAAAATAGAACCAAGATCTTCTTGATACTGCTCAAGCTCATCCTCTTCAATGTGAAGCCTGGACAGCTTTGCGATTTGTAAGACATCTTCTTTTGAAAATTTCATATGTTTACGAAAGCATAGCGATAAACTCCTTCTCCGACAAGGTTGGAACTCCAAGTTCCTTTGCTCTATCGAATTTAGACCCCGGATTCTCCCCCACAACCACGAAATCGGTCTTTTTACTCACGGACCCTGCAATGGTTCCTCCTGCCAAGCGGATTGACTCTTTCGCCTCATCACGACTCATTGTTTCAAGCGTACCTGTGACCACAAAGGTTTTTCCTGTGATACGCGTATGCGCACGAGCCTGTGTTTGCTTCTCAATCTGTATGCCGTGCTCGATATAACTCGCAACCAGCTTCTGATGATGTTCCTGATCGAAATACGCACGAACACTCTTCGCAACAACCTCTCCAATTCCCTCCACAGCCATCAGTTCTTCGAGCGAGGCGTCCATGACGTTTGAAAGCGTACGGAAATGGTTTGCGATATCGATCGCTGTCTGCTCACCGACATTGCGCATACCAAGCGACAAGAGGAACTTTGATAAACTGATCGCCTTTCGGGATTGAATCTGTTCAACAAGTTTCTGTGCGGAAACTTCTGCAAACCCTTCTAATCCAATCAGGTCTCCGGGTTGCAAAACAAACAGATCCGCTGGTGTGCTAATGATGCCATTCTCCAGAAGTGACGCAATCGTCTGCGGACCAATCCCATCGATCTCAAAGGCTCGCGTGGCGTGCAACACGGCTTCCCGATCCTGCACAAAGCATTTTGGATTCGTACAGTAGATTGCCACTTCCCCTTCTCGACGCTCAACCGAAGCTCCACACACGGGACAGCTTGTCGGCGCTTGCACCTTCCCTGCATCTGAAGGACGAAGCTTCAACAGAACCTCCTTAATTTTTGGAATGATGTCTCCCGCCTTATACAATATAACCGTGTCCCCCACACGCACATCAAGGCGCTCAATCTCATCAATATTGTGAAGGGATGCGTGTTGAACCGTTGTTCCTCCAATCCAGGTCGGATCCACTACCGCCACAGGTGTAAGCGCTCCTGTGCGCCCAACCGTCCACTGAATCTCACGAATCTTTGTTGTCGCCTCTTCCGCAGGAAACTTCCATG
Organism: Candidatus Uhrbacteria bacterium CG10_big_fil_rev_8_21_14_0_10_48_16; assembly: GCA_002793515.1. Classification (GTDB taxonomy): domain Bacteria; phylum Patescibacteriota; class Patescibacteriia; order UBA9934; family GWF2-40-263; genus UBA12478. Next base: position 3,277 of record PFEU01000006.1, on the reverse strand, counting down.
CCACCAGTCCCCGAGGAGTCTTGCCGACGACTCCAAGATTCTCATACAGAGCATTGTCGTTTACCCGCACAACCATTCCGTCCACCCAGTACCCAAGACCCTTTCGCTTTGTCTGAAGACCCTTCCAATGTGTCTCAACCGCTGAAACTGAATCAAACGCCTCAGACTCAGGAGCCGGCTTGAATCCAAGCTCCTCGAGAATCCGCCATTCTTCTGTCATCGTATGCTGACCAAAATCTGCATCGATATTCCAGGCGACAAAAGCGAGCCCACGTGTAGCTGTCACAGCAGGATCTAGTTGGCGAATCGAACCCGCAGCCGTGTTTCGAGGATTCGCAAATACAGGCTTGCCTTCTTTTTCAAGCTGTCGATTTAATTCCTCAAAAGCCTTAACAGGGAAATAGATCTCCCCCCTCACTTCTACTCGATCAGGGATCTCCATCCCCGTAGGCTTGCGCAACGCTAACGGAATCGACTGAATCGTCTTAATATTCTGTGTCACATTCTCTCCGATCTTCCCATTCCCACGCGTCGAGGCCGTATTCAGAAGTCCACCAACATACACAAGCGATACCGCAAGCCCGTCTAGTTTTGGCATGCAAAATAATGGCCAGGCAGATTTCCCTCCCACTTTTTCCAAGCGCATTACCCATGCTTCGAATTCTTCTTGCGAGAACACATCCTCCATCGACAGCATAGGACGCGCATGTACCACCTTCTCAAACTTCTCAAGCGGTTCCCCTCCCACGCGCTGTGTTGGAGAATCAGAGGTGATCAAATCAGGATACGCTTGTTCAAGCGTATAAAGTTCATGCTTTAAGGAATCAAGTGCAGAATCTGACATCGTTGTCTTATCCAAGACATGATAGTTGTGTCGATGCTCTGCAATCACCTCTTTCAATTGGACAATACGCTTGTGCGCTTGTGCTTTATTCATAGAAATAATCCCAAGTACCAATCAATCATCGGTTGACCGAGGAAAAGCGTGATAACGGTTCCCATCGCCAAAAATGTTCCAAATGGAATAGGTGTTTTTCGCGTCGCTTTTTTCGATACGATCATCCCCACTCCAACAAACGCTCCAAGAATATACGCAAGAAACAATGCAACGAACCCTTGTTCGAGTCCAAGCATAAAGCCCATAAGCGCGCCCATGCGAATATCTCCTCCTCCAACCCACGCCCCTCTTGAAATCAGAAGTTGCAACCAAAAGAATCCTCCAATCACAAGACCTCCAACCAACACAGACCAAGCGGGAATGAATCCCAGCCAGAGATTCACCATGAGCGCAAAGATCATCGCGGGGATCGTAAATCGGTCGAGAATGTACATGTGTCGGAGATCGTACACAAAGATAATGACGAGATAACTGACGAATACCCAATTTCGCAGTAACAAAACCATCATCCCTTGGAGACCAAGGTTGTACGGAACGTTCCAATCTATTGTGAGATACATCAGGAGAAACAACACGCCTGTTGCCACTTCTACCACAGGATATTGCCACGAGATCACGGACTGGCACTTCCGACAACGTCCCCGCAGTCGCACATAGCTCAAAATAGGAACAAGGTCCTGAACCCCTAGTGGGACGTCACAAGTCTGGCATTTTGACCGTCCACGCACGATCGAAGTTTCCTCATGCGTCCGAAAAATGACCACATTCAAAAAACTCCCAATACACACACCGATGCCAAAAATAAAGAAAGGGGTCCAAAACATATAAGCAGATTATACCATCTTTCTCCCCTGTCTTTCGGAAAAGAAAAACCGTATCTCATGGAAGAGGATACGGGAAGCGTGAGGGCGTTTACGCCCGAGAAATCTGATCGAGTCTGGTTCGTTGATGCATGACCGCTGCGGAAACCGTCGTAGAAACCGCACGTGACACAGCTTCGCCGAGCTTCGTACTCAGTCCGCCGAAACGCAGAACCTGCTGTGCATGGGCCAACCCTGCAAGCGCAATGCAGTCCGTCCCCGTTCCTAGGGCGATTCGGTCACTCAACCGACTTTCCTGACCCAGAACGTAAAGAGCCTGGCACTTAGCCATGGTCGCGACCTGAACGAGCTCCAGCATGGCCATGTCTGTGAGGGCACGATTGACCACCACGATGATGTTAATGGTCCCTGGTGCCTGATTGATGGATTCGAGATCTTCGTCGTAGAGCGCCTGATCGCCGGGAGCGACGGCGTTACCCATCCCCGCCGTGCAAAAGACCTCGACCCTGAGACCGGTGGTCTCAAACTCTACAATCTCGTGCTGGAGGTACGTCTGCGGGACCGCAGTCATTAGTACCACGGACTGGTCTGGTTCAAGACCAAACTCAGCGAGACGATCATGACAGTAGTCCACCGCAAAATCAGCTTCGACGTACTCACCCGGTCCCTGAGTTGCGTTCACGATCGCGTGAACCGATTGGGAAAACGGTCCCTCCGGTGTGAAAGGAGCCCATGAAAGAACTCGCAACACTTTGTCTGATCGAACGACGGTGGTACGATCATCTCCCATAACCGTAAGTTGCACAGAGTCTCCTCATTCCTTTGTGTGAGTTCGGATTCTATTGTCTATGATGACGTTTGTCAATTTCTTCATCCTGCCTGCGTGGGGCATCATTGCTTTCGCTGTTTGTCTTGATCTTTTGATTGGTGATCCACCCTGGCTATACCATCCTGTGAGAGCCATTGGGTCGCTTAGTACAACGCTTGAACGTCTATTTCGCGCACTGATGGCGTCTACACGTCTTACAGGAACACTCTTTGCTCTCTTCGTGATCAGTCTTGTCACAGGCGTAGCCCTCGCCCTTACCTGGGTCAGCTTCCTCATCCACCCAATCCTTGGAACCCTTGTCCAAATCATCGGAATCGCCATGGCCCTTGCGATTCACTCACTAGCAAACGAAGGTTGGGTCATCAAAAACCTCCTCGTGAATAATCAAATAGAAGAAGCACGAGAACGCATCTCACTGATCGTAAGTCGCGACATGTCAGAAGCGACACCGCATGACATCATTCGAGCCCTTCTCGAAACGATGACTGAGAATTTATCTGACGGCATCATCGCCCCGCTATGCTTTGCCATGATCGGTGGGCTTCCTGGAGTCTGGTTCTACAAAACAATCAACACACTCGACTCAATGGTCGGATATAAAAACGAACAGTATTTGGAATTCGGGTGGTTCTCAGCAAAACTTGATGATGTGGTGAACCTCATTCCCGCAAGAATAACCGGAGTCCTTATGCTTCTCACCAGTCTTCTCTTACACAAAAACACAAAACA
>PFEU01000020.1 GCA_002793515.1 Candidatus Uhrbacteria bacterium CG10_big_fil_rev_8_21_14_0_10_48_16 | reverse complement strand
AAAATCAAATACCTCAACCTCAAAACGAGACAGTAATGCCGTTTGAACATTCTTCGCAGATAACAGTGCCACTTCGCGTTCGGCACTTTCTCCTCCCGTAAGGAGGGCAATTCGCTTTTTCATATACGTAGATCGTACACGACCCCTATACCGTTGCAACCATAGTTGATTCCGATTGATTTGTTTGTTATTCTCTCGTGCAGGTGGCCACGTGGCGAATTGGGAACGCAGGGGTCTGCAAAACCTCGATGAGCCGGTTCGATCCCGGCCGTGGCCTCCAACTAAAAAGAATGGGGTAACAATCTCATTCTTTTTAGTTGGAGATCTTGGTCATAGCATGAACCAACCGGTTCGATGCTGGAGAGAGTGAGTGGAATGAAAACAATCACGAAGACACAAAACTGTCCTTTGTTGTTTTGCTGTTTGAGTGATTGTTTTCATTCCCGAACGAACGAGAGCAATATCGTTTACGCTCAGCGGAAACGATATCCCGGCCGTGGCCTCCAATGAAAAAACAGTGGAATGAATCCACTGTTTTTTAGGTGTTTAAAATACCTCAATGGTGACCTGTCGCTTAAGTCCGAATTCTTTCGCATCAGCGAGATCCTTCATCCAGATATCCATTTTATAATCATAACGCGCATTCATACGATCCTCTACATAGAACACACGATCTCCATAAAGTTCAGGAATCTTCACACGCGTTCCCAAAGGAAGAAAGTTTGCTGCGACAACGTTCTCAATATTACGTTCACACACATCAAGGCCAGATGCGGTAATACATGGTGTGTCATCTGTCTGACCCACCTCTGAGGTATACGCCGTCATAGGGATCGTGTAATGACGTCGAGCCGGAGCCATATCTGAAACAGGCAATTGTCCGTATGCCTCCGTCTCATTTTGCATCGATGCAATAATCATGGAAACCGTCTCTGTATTGAGGCCCATCTCTTGAATCTCTATATCCGCGTTCGCAAGTTTTGGAAACAAAACGTAAGAGACGACGACAACCATAAAGGCTGCCATGGAAAGACGTTTTGCTTGAAGACGTAAAGGAAAAAGAAGTTTCTCAAACCGAACCCATCCCTGATAGAGAACGCTCAGAATGGTGCGTACGTACGCAAAATCTTCTTCAAATAATCTCTTTAATTGTGGAATGGTTTTATTCAACATACCCGGCACCTTCCTCCTACAGATGGCACTGGGCAAGCAAAATAAACCAATAATGAACCCTGAAAACAAAAGCACTTCCCTGGTAGGAAGCGCTCAAAGGGTACCATAAATATCCCTTTTTGTCAATACGATTGTAGGGGAACCCTTTATTATTCAACCGTCACGCTCTTTGCCAGATTTCGAGGTTTGTCTGGATCAAGTGATCTTGCGACCGCCATCTCATAGGCAAGTAATTGTGTTGGAATCACCGACAAGATGGGCTGAAGTTCTTCAAGGGTCTGAGGGATTTCGATGCACGCATCCACCAATGACCCAACAGATTCTCGATCTGTCGTAATGGCAATAATCATTCCCCCACGTGCCTTAAGCTCCTCAATATTCGACCAGGTTTTTTCAAACATCGAATCCTTTGGACACAACACGATTGAAGGAAATGATTTATCGATAAGAGCAATAGGGCCGTGTTTCATCTCTCCACTCGTGTATCCCTCCGCATGAACATAACTCACCTCCTTGAGTTTCAAGGCGCCTTCATACGCAATCGGCGCATGAAACTTTCGTCCTAAAAATAAGCAATGCTCCGTCGACCCTAAAGAAGTAACCGCCTCTAAAATCTGTTCTCTGTGATCAAGTATTTCTTGTACTTGCTTTGGAAGTTCTGCGAGTCCTGCAAGAAGCGCATGTGTCCTCTCGTGAACTCCACGAAGTTGTCCCAGATAGATGGCTATGAGCGTAAGCGTGGTGAGTTGACTCACGAAGGCCTTCGTTGATGCAACTCCCACTTCTGGCCCTGCATGGTTGTAGACTCCCGCATCGGTCTCACGGGCAATCGATGAACCAACGGTATTCACCAACCCAAGAGTGAGCGCGTGTTTGCGTTTTGCTTCCCGAATCGCTTCGAGCGTGTCTGCTGTTTCACCCGACTGAGAAATAGCCAACACGGCTGTTCTTTCAGAAATAAGCGGTTTGCGATAACGAAACTCTGAAGCAAGCTCTACCTCTACGGGAATCCCGGCAATCTCCTCGATCAAATACTCTCCCACAAGTCCTGCGTAGTACGCACTTCCACATCCCACAATGACGATCCGATCAATCTGTGCCAGACGATCCTGTATCCCCTCAAGACCCCCGAGAATACAACGACCATGAATCAAGTCCATCCTCCCTCGAAGAGAGTCCTCAATCACCTTTGGTTGCTCCATGATCTCCTTCAGCATGAAATGTGGATGTCCTCCTTTGGTTGTCTCCTCAACATCCCAATCAATTTTCGACTGACGACTCCCCGTCAACGCAGAAGGACTTCCATTGAGATGCACTCCTTCACTTGTCACAACCGCAATCTCCCCATCGTCTAAATAAATGACATCTTTTGTATACGCAATAAGAGCCGACGGATCTGAAGCAATATAATGCTCATCCTCTCCCACACCAATCACGAGCGGACTTCCCATGCGAGCCGCAATCAGTGTCTGAGGAACATCTTTTGAGACAACCACCAAGCCATAGGTTCCTCGAACATGAGCAAGGGTGTCTTCAACCGCTTGAAGGAGAGGCATCTCGTTCTTCATGCGCTCTTCGATCATGTGCGCTAACACTTCACTATCGGTATCTGATGAAAAGAGATGTCCCGTGCTCATGAGATCGGCCTTCAACTCCTGATAGTTTTCGATGATGCCATTATGAACAAGCGCGATCGATCCCGTGCAATCACGATGTGGGTGAGCATTCCGTTCTTCAGGAACCCCATGCGTGGCCCAACGGGTATGCGCAATACCGCATGTTCCGTGAGACTCAAAACGTTTTACTTTTTTCTCCAATTCTACAAGTTTGCCTTCTGCTCGAATCGTCGTGAGTCGTCCATTTTGGACACAAATTCCCGCGGAGTCATATCCACGATATTCGAGAACAGAAAGTCCATTCATGAGAATGGGGGTCGCTTGGCGAGAGCCAACGTATCCAACAATTCCACACATATACACCTATGATTTCACGTCCACAGACAAAACGATGAACATTCAGACCTGCATCTGTGGAAAACGAAAAAAATACCCGTAAAATTCGCATGAAATGATAAGGTCATCTGTCAAAATCTGTTCGACGATTCTGATTTACGGTACTCTAGACAGTGAATTCTATGACAAATCATCATTACAATAAGCAAGGTTGGAACAAAATACAGCGTTCTCGCCATAGACAAACTTTTTTCAATCGTCTGGGAATCAAAAATCTCAATACGAAAAACCTCCTTTTGCTCATCGTTGCTGTTGGATTTGCAGGATCCTTAGCGCTTTTAGGGTTTATGGCGTTCATCTCGCGTGATCTCCCAAACCCAAACTCTTTAACAGAACGCACCATTTCTCAAACAACAAAAATCTACGACAGAACAGGAGAACATGTCTTGTACGAAATCTTCGGGGACGAAAATCGAACCCTGATAAAGATGCAGTCTGGTTTTTGTGGAGATGGATCTGAGCTTGAACTTGATGCGTCTGGGATTCCTCTCTTTGCCGCTCAAGCGACGATCGCCGCAGAAGACCATTCCTTTTGTACACACAAAGGACTCGATTTTAAGGGCCTTGCCCGTGCCATTCTCCAAAACCTCATCGGAAACCGAGTGGGGGGATCAACGCTCACCCAACAGCTCGTAAAGAACGCTATTCTTTCTAGTGAAAAAACGTTCACACGAAAAGCAAAGGAGCTGATTCTTTCCATTGAACTTGAACGCCGATATACAAAAGATGAACTCCTTCAGATCTACCTCAACGAAATTCCATACGGATCAACCTATTATGGAATCGAAGCAGCGACACAGAACTATTTCCATAAATCCGTGAATGAACTCTCAATCGCAGAAGCGGCGACACTTGCTTCGATTCCAAAAGCAACCACCTACTATCTCA
>PFEU01000003.1:20358-35528 GCA_002793515.1 Candidatus Uhrbacteria bacterium CG10_big_fil_rev_8_21_14_0_10_48_16 | reverse complement strand
GAACCGCCGACCTCTGCTTTACGAAAGCATTGCTCTACCAACTGAGCTACAGTGGCGTAACCGGCAGCATCGTAGCAAAACTGCCGACCAAATTCAAGGGTTCCTATTCTTGCCCAATGTAGCGCTTCACAGTGGCTGTTTCGAGATATCGATCGACAACCTCCTCAAGCGTCATCTTTGGAACCGTCACGGAAAGCAGATGAAGTTGTGTATCTTCTCCCGCAATAATTTTCTCTTCGAGCTTGAAAATCACATACCCTTCTGGAAGATAGATGATTTCTGTCATCTGTCCTTGTTCAAGTGACATCACGGCCTCGGACCAACTCTCTGGGATCACAGAACTTTTGATGTATCCAAGATCACTCTCCACTCCATCAAACCCTGAATGCACATCTTGCGCCACCACGAGAAATTCTTCTCCTGCTTGCAAACGCGTTTCTGCGCTCTGGATCAGGTCTAAACGCTCTTGTTGAAGCGTCTCATTTTCGAGAATCTCCTCACTCATTTGAAGGGCAAGCACGATGGACTCGACAATGCGTTTTCGGAACTCCTGAGACGTCCATCCAAACGTCTCCAAAAGATTTTGTTCAAACACTTCTACGGACTCCTGAGCAGAAAGCACGTCTTGGTAATACGCTTCCACACGCTCTTCATCCAGATTAACCTGATATTCATCTGCCAGTTCTTGAATGATCACTTTATTGATCAACGTATCCGCAATCGCTATTTCTAACTCATCCGACGAAGGGGTCTGCTCTCCAAGATCATCAAAGTAATGAAGCAGTGCATCATACTCAATGAGAAACTCTTTGAGAGTCACCGTATGCCCATTCACAGACAGCGCAGGGTACGGAATCACCTGAGAAGCCGTTCGCACAAGACCATCCGTCACGGGTCGTGCATACACCTGACTCGTTAACACAGCAAAAAGCACTCCTAAAATAAGAAGTATCGCCACGATCTTACCCTTTGGAGTTTTTAAAAAGCGTTTCCAAGGAGCTTCAGGAACCTTTGGTGCAGGCTCCTGTACATGCGGTGTCGGAACTTCCGTATTCATTACCGGTAACGTTTCATCATTCATAATCGCTCATCACATTAAAAGAATTTTTGTCGAAGAAGTAATACCACCACTTGGTTGGATTCGCAACCGCACTATCCACATCAACCTCCTCAATCACATACCCCAGAGGATCTGTCGGGTCTGTTCCAGAAGGAGCGTTTTCACCACCTGAATCATCTTGAATCACCACAACTGTTTCGCCCGGTTTCTGAAGTCCAAGCTTTAATCGAGCTTCTCGCTCAATATAAGACTCTGTCTGCATAGCCGTCTTCAGTTCGGAAATTTCGATATTTCGAGTCACAAGAGATTCTGCTTCATTCTGCAGGCTCGTAATCTCTGCTGAGATTGATCGGCTTCGTACCACCTCACGACCTAAAGACATCCCCAAAAATGCCACAATAAAAAGATTTACCACGATGAGAAATCGCCAACGGATAAGACGCCCAACAAATGAAGATTTAGGTACTGGCATGAGGATCGATATGTGTGTCACTTCTAAGATCATTAATAAGATTTGTGAGACGCTCTGGGTGCTTCACATGAGGAACCTGAATATCCGCAGAAGAACCCCGCAGTTGAAGAGACAAGGTCCCATAACGAAACAGCGTCGGAATGATTCCTTTTACATGATAGCTCACCTCATCGATCTGATCATAACGAGCCTCCGTGACAACCTTATAAAAAAATCCGCGCTGATCCTGATCTATCACGCGCATATCCGTAATGAAGAAAACGGTTCGTGCCCACACAAGATAGGCTCGCCCAAGGAGAAACAACCCGGAGAGCAACCAAACAGCAAACAGGATAATCCCCCACATCCCTGCTCTCCATAACGGAAACAAAAAGAAAAATGGAAGAATCGTCCACACAGCAAAAAGAAATCCCTTCCCCAATCGAGGAAGAATGGACGCATGAACAACCTCAAGAAGCTCTTCACGCGCTTTCAATTCAAGAGACTTAGATACGTTCATACCGGGCATGATGTTTTTGTAACGCTTTTCGAGTTGCCACACGATCATCCCAAGGAATTTTTTTTCCTTGCGCAACGGCCATCACAGGTTCACTTCCTTTTCCGGTAATCAAGACAAGATCATCAGGTTCTGCGATCTTCATGGCGAAATCAATCGCTTCTTGTCGATCAAGTATCCGATAAAGATCGACTCCGTCACGCTTCCCCGCTAAAACAACCGCATCGGCAACATCATCAATGATCTGCATAGGATCCTCATCATAGGGATCTTCATTCGCCACAATCACGATATCCGCATGCCCACCGGCCAACGCTCCAAGCAATTTACGTCGAGCCACATCTCGCCCGCCCCCAGCGGACCCCGTAATATGAATCAATCGACGATATGGGATGAGCGCAATTGCTTCATACACCGCATTCAGTGACGCTGGCTCATACGCATAATCAACAATAATCGAAAACGGTTGACCTTCAACAATCTGCTCCATGCGTCCTGGGACGGGTTCAAGTGATTCAACGCCACGCTGGATCACCTCTTCCTTCACCCCTAAGCTCAGAAGCGTTCCGATCGCCACGAGAATATTTTCTAACTGAAACCTTCCGATCGGTTTAAAATGCATGGTCTTGTCTCCCAAAGAAAATGTTGTGCAGGATCCTTCAAACGCAACATTCTGTGCCTGAATTGGTGTGGTATTGAGATGTTGAATGAACTCAGGTGAAACCCCTTTCCATGTCACACCTGCATACCGATCTGCTTTGAACGAAAGAAAGTACTCGGCATACGCGTCATCCAAATTCACCACAATCGTTTTCTCAATCTCTTCCCCCCCAATCGTCTTTCGAGGAAGGCGATGCAAATATTCAAATAATTTTCCTTTTGCGTTCTTATAATTTTCAAACCCCCCATGCGATTCAATATGTTCTGGGGTGAGATTTGTAAAGGCAACGACATCGTAATGAATACCGATATGCCGAGACTGTACGATCCCCTGTGAGGAAGTTTCAATGATGGCATACCGACATCCCGCTTCAACCATCTCTCGCAATCTCTTCTGCGTTTGAAAACGTCCGAGCATGGTCATCTTCTTGTCATTCACCCATTCATGATCCCCCACCTTAAAACTTGCGGTCGTCGTCCACCCAACACGTTCTCCTGCAGACTCAAGTAATCGACCAATAAACTGCGTGGTACTCGACTTTCCATTGGTTCCCGTCACACCAATCACAATCAACTCTCGCGACGGATGACGAAACCAACAAGCTGCCAACCGAGCAAGCATATAGTGATACGCTCCCATGAGCGGTTCTGGAATGCTTGAACGAATAAGGTTCTTCAACATACGGAACCTCCTATTCTTTGAGAGTGATTGATCCTCCTAATTTAGCGAACTCCGCTTTAAACTGATCTCCTCGATCGAATTCATTTTTAAACATCCCAAAACTGGATGTTCCGGGAGAGAGCAAAATGACATCACCTAACTTCGCATTTTCATACGCCGTCTTCACCGCCTTTTCCATAGAAGGGGCGCGTTCAATGGGTGCGCCGTCGCCAATAGCTCTTTCAATATCCTGAGCGGCATCTCCTTCAAATAGCACAACGAACTTACACTGTTCACCGATCATCTTCCCCATCTCCTCAAACGTCAGCCCTTTGGAAGACCCTCCGCAAATAAGCACAATGTTTCCTCCTTTACCAAAGCGTCGGAGAGCAGCCATTACCCCTTCTGGAGAGGTTCCCGTAGTGTCATTCACAAAGAGGACACCCTCAACTTCTCCCAACACTTCCTGGCGCCCAGGAAGCCCCACGAATGTCTTGAGACTTTCATGGATATCCTCGTCTGACACTCCTGCCAGATGCGCCGCAAGAGACGCAGAAAGCGCATTCATAATATTGTGTTCTCCCTCAAGTTTCAGATCATGCACATGCGCAAAGTTTGTTGTCTTCCCTTCAATACGCCGAACAAAATTGTCCCCATCTCGATAGACACCATTCATCCCTTCAGAAAGTTCTTTCGCAGAGACCCAATGGAGATGCTTAGATACAACACGAGTGGCGATATCCTTCATGATCTCCTGATCTGCGTTTAAGATGGCAATCTGATCTTCCTTCTGCTCCTTAAAAATGAGCTCTTTTGCTGAAATATATGCTTCAAACGAAGGATATCGATCCAAATGATCTTTAAACGCATTCGTCAAAAGAGCAATCTGTGGTCCCATGCCAAGTCCCTCTAATGATTCTAACAACCAAGAAGAAAGTTCAAGAACGATTGGGACAGGTTCTTTCTCCTCAAGCAACCAATCAAGATCCTCCAACGGTGAACGAGTGATATTCCCAGCGACAACCGTTTTTGGATGCTTGTGTTTTAGCATCTCTCCTAAGAGTGACGTGGTCGTCGACTTTCCGCGCGTCCCCGTGATCGAATAAATAGGAAATGGACAATAGCGAAAAAAGAGCGAAATATCGGACTCAATTAAAACCCCTTGTTCTTTGGCGAGTTGCACAAACTCAGATTCTTTTGCCACACCTGGATTCTGAACGACAAGGTCGACATTCGTAAAGTTATCGGCTTCATGCTTCCCAAGAACAAACACCGGTTGATAAATATCACGGTCTGTATACTGCGCTCGATACTGCGTGTACCAATGCATAATCTCATCAACCGATTCACGTAACTCTTCTTGATCCTTTAAATCGGTAATCACAAGCTGAGCCCCGTGACGCATAAGCCACTTTGCTGCTCCGATTCCGCTTCCTTTTTTATAACGCCCAAGCCCCATCACGGTGACAGTCGCATCTTGAAAGTTCTCAATCGCTGATAAATCAATAGACATAGATCTCTAAAATTTACCTCTAACATAGGCGAGACGGACCACAATCATAGCCTTCCCAACCTGATAAAACATATGCATATATTGTAGCACAGCCCGTGCATATCCCACCTTTTCATACTTTCGACGAATGGAGAGCCCTTGTAACTCAACCGCCCCATACAAAAACCCATGAGAACGACAATAGTAGTTCAACGATGCCTCCACCATATATCCTTTGAGAAATTGAGGAGGGATTTGTTCGATCACAGACCGAAGCATCACACGTTCCCCTGCAATGAGTGGAAGATGCCTTGTAACGGCTGTAAGGACTCTTCCCCGGTCACGTAGCGCCACATTCATTGCTCTGGATCCATGCAACACAGGAAGAATCAGTCGTTCAACGTGTTCTGATGTGAGTCCTCGCAAATCCGCATCAAAGAACGCCACGATTGGAGCGGTTGTCTGGGTAAGCGCATAAAGCATCGCTTCTCCCTTTCCTCCTTTGTATGGAATGTGGTGCACGGTGGCTCCCGCTTCACGAGCCCTCTCCACCGTGGCATCCGTAGATCCATCCGAAATCACAAGAACATCAGATATCAACGAACAACCCAAGATGGGAGCAATGACCCCGGCAATTGTCTCTTGTTCGTTATACGCAGGAATAATGGCGGTGATTTTTACGGGCATCATAACAAAGATCCTTTCCGTCGCTTTAACGCTGTCAGTTGTGCAGAAAGGACTTCGCGCAACGCTTCCGTCTGGCGCCGGCACGTCTCAACCCATTGAGTGACTTCCACATGAAAAGCCATGAGGCTCAGCGAATCAAGAACGCGTGTGAGATATAAAATAGCCAGACGGTATTCTTCCTCCGCAATTTCCAACCCCATCTGATCTTCATGTACCTCTTCCCCAAGGGCGGTGAATACTTTCAACGGGACGAGATTGCTATGTATGTACACACGAAAGAATTCCCCTGCATACCCTCCTCCTTTTTCGTATGCGTTTTTCGCAAACGGCTTTACCCGCTCCATCCACTTTTTCGACTGTTGATAGAGCGCATGGCTACGGAGACTTGGAACTTCTTGTTGCCAGGCATCTGTCTCAGAAGAATCACTACCTGAACGAGAAGACAGGAGTCCCTCAGAGACATCCCCTTGCGATTCAAGTCCCAAGCGCAGAGAAAGAATTTTATCTGATTCTTCCTCGATTTCGAGTTGTTCCGTGAGAATCACCGATTCAAAAGAGGATCCGTTGCTGGATTGCGCATGGTACCGATCATAGAGATCCTCCATCTCGTCTTCAAGAAGATCGAGTTCATCACGATGGAATACCCAGGGATAATCCTGGTCCAATGGGTTCATACCTGATTTCGAATCGCTAAATCGTAGGTCATCTGTTCGAGGCGACTGAGATTTTTCTTTGCCTGGTCAAATTTGTTGCGTTGATACCCGGTCAGATCCAGGTCGAGCATGAACTCGATCACCAAACGCACAACCACCTCAACCTCCGCAACCACCTCAGGGTGACCAAGAGTGACTTGACGCGTCGCATACCGAACGAGCTCCCCTGTCGCGTCTGACAGTCCGGCAAGATAGATCGAAGGCTCGCTTGCACGCGCATCAATCTTTACAATCATCTTCGACGCAAGATAGCCTAAGAACAATTGTGCCTCTGCATACTCCTCGAGGGCCGCGCGATAGGCCCCTTCTTCCTTCAACTCAGAGAACTTCTTAAATGACGATTCAATCTGTCCAAACTGCTTTCCTGCCTGAACAAGTAGCTCCTGAGCGTGTTTCACATCATCTCGATGCAACGCGAAAATCGCCCGCTTGGATTTAGACAATGCGTCATTGGAAACAGCAATGAGTTCTCGACGTGCTTTACTGTGCGCGTGGTATTGCTTTTTGATTTGATCAAACAAGGCTGGACGTTTCATACAGAGAACGGGCGTTAAGTAGATGAAGTAGTTTCTGTTTTTTTCATGAGAAAGATCCCCTTTACGATCTCAATTCCCAAAAGCTGGATCAACCCTATGATAAGCAATAGAACCCATCCCGACAAGGAAAGCGGAGCAATTTCGAAGATCTCCTGGAGGAACGGATGAACCAACGAAAGAATCATGAGACCGAACCCGAACACCACCCCTGCGAGCAACCAACGGTTAGAAAAGGGATTACTCTGAAATATGGTCTGACGGAAACTCCTAAAGGCATAGACATAGATCAGGGAATCAATTCCCACGGCGGCAAACATGATGGATCGAATCGCTTCAATGGACTCGATGTTGTTCAAGAGCCAGAGGTACAGCGCAATCAAGACCACGTTGCCTACCACCCCAACCAAAAGGGTGAGTCGAAGCATGTCTCCATTCACCACTCGTTCCGTCCGCGCACGAGGAGGCTGTTTCATCACCCCCTTCTCGGCCGGTTCCATCGTCAACCCAAGATTGGGAAAACTATCCGCCACAAGATTGATCCAAAGAATATGCGCCGGTAACAATGGGATAGGAAGCCCCATGATGATCGCGGTCCCAATCAAGATGATTTCCGTGAAACTTCCAGAAAGAAGATAGGTCGTCGTCTTGCGAATGTTGTCAAAAATAACACGCCCTTCTTCAATCGCCGCCGTGATGGTTCCAAGATTATTATCGAGAATGACGATGTCCGCCGCCTGCTTAGCCACCTCTGTTCCCGACCCAACCGCCACTCCAATATCTGCAGCCTTGAGCGCCGGCGCATCATTTACTCCGTCCCCCGTCATCGCGACCACTTCTCCACGCGCCTGCCACGCCTTGATAATACGAATCTTATGTCGTGGTTCCACTCGGGCATAGATAGCGATATGCGCTACACGACGACTGAACTCCTCATCGCTCCAGGTGTCCAACTCTCGTCCAACTACCACCGCCTCCGACCCTGCTTGGATCCCTGCCTCGACCGCAATGGCGCGTGCCGTTTCCGGATGGTCGCCGGTGACGATGACGGTACGAATACCTGCCTCACGCGCCGAAGCAATCTGACCGCGTGCTTCTTCACGCAGAGGATCACGCAACCCAACGAACCCAAGAAACGTAAATCCTCCGAGGGACTTGCGTTCTAATGTCACCTGACCTTTAACGGACTTCACCGCGATCGCCATCAGACGAATTCCCTTACGGGTCAGATCTCGCTCTTGTCCTTTGAGTTTTTCCCGCTCCTTCGGACTCATCTTGAGCTTCCGACCATTCACCTGAAGCGCCTCACAAAACTCTATAACCACATCTGACGCACCCTTCATCAGCACATCGATCTTCTTATCCCCTTCATGCGCTGTCACCATGTACTTGTACGCACTGTCAAACGGAATCTCGTCAACGCGTGGATGGGCAAACACTAACGTCTTCACATCCAACCGTTGTTCGAGTACCGCCTCCATAAGCGCTCGCTCTGTCGGGCTCCCTCGCAACAACTGATCCTCATCATCAGACACAGACACCGCGTCGTTACACAGGGCCATGACTTCAAAAATCTTCCGCATGTTTGCCTCAGGTTCTTCTTCTGGAGAAAAAGGAAACTTCCAATGTTGGTCTGGCGTAACCAAATGCGTCACGCGCATCTGTCCTTGGGTGATGGTGCCGGTTTTATCCGAACAAATAATTGAGACGCTCCCTAACGTTTCCGCAGCCACGAGTCTTCGTGTGAGCGACTTACGATTGAGAATACGTCGCATCCCAATCGCCAAAATAATGGTGACCGACACAATAAGTCCCTCTGGAATTGCGGCCACCGCAAGCGCAACGGACATCTCAAACATCTCCATCAAAGGTTGTCCGCGGACAACTCCGATGACAAAAAGTGCTACCACCAAACCAACAACTAACACCGCTAACCAACGAGCTAACCGACCAAGCTGATCCTGCAAAGGCGTGCGAGATTCTTCTGTATCACTCACCAGTTGAGCGATACGCCCAAGTTCCGTCTGGACACCCGTCGCGACCACAACCGCTTTTGCCCGACCACCAACCACGTTCGTTCCTGCAAACACCATGTTCTTGCGCTCGGCCAAATCCGTTTCTTCCTGGACGACCTCAATCTGCTTCTGCACAGGCATGGACTCTCCCGTAAGCGCTGATTCATTCACCAGGAAGTCTGCCACCTCAATCAGTCGAGCGTCCGCCGTGACGCGATCTCCCAAGTGCAACATCAAGATGTCGCCAGGAACGATTTCAGACGCAGGAATCTCAACTTCTTTTTGGTCACGCAACACAATGGCATGCGGTTGAACAAGCGAACGGAGTTCTTCCATCGTCTTGTTGGCCCGGTACTCCTGGATAAATCCAATCGCCGTATTCAGCACCACCGCAGCCAAAATCACCCCAACATCTACGTACTCATGCAAAAGGGCGCTCATCCCAGCCGCTACCAATAAAATAACAATCATGGGGCTACTGAATTGACGCAACAGCAACCTCACCCATCCATCGGCATGTTCGCGCGGAAGGGTGTTTTCACCGTGCTGTTGTTGTCGAGCAGGAATGAGGTCAGACGAGAGACCTTCCTGTCGACTGTCGACGCGTGCAAGAGCTTCGTCAAGAGAAATGGTATGCCAAAGAGGTGTGTTCATAGACTAATGACGAATAGATCGATAGGTAGAAAGCGTTTCTTCGGTAATAATGTTCCAGTTAAAATAGTGTTCGATCACGGCACGTCCTTGCTCCCTCGCCACATCAAGAACTTCTGGGTGATAAAGCAAAGACGTTAAAACTTTTACAAGATCTGGGACACTTTCACTGGTAAATGTAAATCCTGTGTGATGGAGAACTTCAATATTCTCTGGAATGTCTGAAACGAGCACAGGAAGACCAAAACTCATCGCCTCAAGAACGGCGACAGGAAGGCCCTCAAATTCTGAGGCGTGTATAAACAGACGCGCATGGGCAAACAACTGATCCAATACGTCTCCTTGCTGGAAACCAAGAAAACGAATCTGTGGATTCCCAGCCGATAGTCGACTTAACTGTGATTGATACTCTACGCCATACGTTTCCGCTCCAACAATGACAAGAGAAAGTCCTTTGACGAGTTCCGGTACTTCTCGCTGAAGCTGTTGAAAGGCCTCGATCAAATAATGTTGACCTTTATGCGGAACCAGTCGGCTGACGCTCAGGAGATACTGTTGAGGCACGAGATGAAAGGCTTCGAGGTGGTTCGTTTCTTCAATGGTCTTAAGCGGAGCCCCGTTTGGAATGTAAATGACTTGATGCTTCAATGTGGTCCGTGCGTATACCGCAATCGCATGACTCACCGCAATCGTGACATGAGGAAACCACACGGCCGCCCACTCTCCGAACGTCAGATAAAGCCGAGCCATGCGTCCCCATTTTTTATGAAAGCGATCGCGAGAATGAAACGTGACCACAACTCGCGTATCACGCTTAAACCATCGAGGAATCCACGCAAGCGTAGCGGGACCTACTCCATGGTAATGCACGATGTCATAGGGTTTTCGAAGAACATCGAGCGTGGCCAAAAATGTATGTGTCATCGCCTCTAAATTCTTTCGGTGAATTGCGGGGAGCACGCGAACCAAAACACCTAATGGCAGATCTTTCTCGTACGCCCTCCGTGCATAAACCGTCACCTCATGACCGAGTGCCCCCATCCGAGTTGCGAGTTCTGTGACATGACGCTCAACCCCTCCCCCCTCTTTTCCAACGTCAAATCCTTTTTGTCCGATCATGGCAATACGCATACAAAACCTATTGTACCGTGTAAGAGGTGGTTCTCCAACACAATGTATTGCCAAATGCTGGAATTCCTGTTATATTCCCCGCGTCCATTTTTGACTATTCTGCGCTGGTAGCTCAGGGGTAGAGCAAGGGCCTTTTAAGCCCGGGGTCGTGGGTTCAAATCCCACCCAGCGCACCACAAAACACTCAGACACCTGTCTGAGTGTTTTGTTTACGAACGATACAACGATAGACACATCACAAAAAATGTTCTATCATACTCACGTAATTTGTAACCATAAATACTATGGAAGGAACAGGTGTATGTATCGCTTGCGGAGCAAGCGACGTAGAACTCAACGATGAGAAGAAGTGTCCGCACTGTACCGATGGTGCTCAGACAACTTCTGAAACCGCTCCTCCAGAGGCTTCAGCAGAAGGTGGTGACATGCCAGCTACGGAATAGCCGTACAGAAAAACAGACTTCGAAAGAAGTCTGTTTTTTGTTAGATCTTTTGAAGCATCGTGACAAGTTCCTCAGCGATATGCGTTCGAAGTTTCTGATACATTTTTTCACCAAGATTCTTGCGACGCTCTGCATCCTTTAACAGCTCCTGGATCGTCTCCCCGAGCTGTTGAGGACTTGTGTGAAGCTCATCAACAACGATACACGCATCGTTCACCATCTGTGCGTTTGCTTCTTGTGGAGATCGTGGAAGAGGAATGAGAATAGCCGACTTCTTCAAAGCCGCCAACTCCGTAATCGTTGAAAGACCCGCCCGACACACCACCACATCAGCGATGGCAAGCGCATCGGCCATTTCTGCATCCAGAAATTCAAATACATGATGATCGAGATGCTGAGACTCAATCATTTTCCCAGTGCCTGTCACATGGATGAGGTTTGCGGTCACACACAGTTCCGAAGCAATCTCACGCATCACCTCATTAAGCCACAGGGCACCGGTTCCTCCTCCGAATACGAGAACCGTTGGTTTGTGCTTCTGAAGAGCAAACTGGGTATACGCCCGCTCCTTCACTCCAAGAAGGCGACTCGGGCGCACAGGATTTCCAACCAACCGGACACGATCTCCAAGATCTTTCCGATTCTGTTCCCACGCAACCGTCACAAGATCGGCAAATGGAATCGTCAATTTATTCGTCAAAATAAGTTCAACATCTTGTTGATGCACCCAACTATTCACTCCCAAAAGATTCCCAGCAAAAATAACAGGAACCG
Source organism: Candidatus Uhrbacteria bacterium CG10_big_fil_rev_8_21_14_0_10_48_16 (assembly GCA_002793515.1). Classification (GTDB taxonomy): domain Bacteria; phylum Patescibacteriota; class Patescibacteriia; order UBA9934; family GWF2-40-263; genus UBA12478. The sequence goes on along the minus strand of PFEU01000003.1, from coordinate 23,740 downwards.
CAGTGAATCCTCCTGCTGAAGCGATCAAATCTGGTTTTTGTAATCGGATAATCTGAATCGCTTTAAGAAAGGCCCAGACAAAGTGAAATGGAAATGTCAGCCATTCAAAACTGAGATATCGAGGGAAACGCGCGATGGGAAGGGAGAAAAAAGGAATCCCTTGTGCTTCAACGGTTGACCTCTCAGGTCCACGCTTGGTGCCAACCCAAAGAGCCTCGACCGTAGGGTCTACCACACGCCACGCCTCCCACACCGCCAAGAGTGGTGTCACAGGCCCCATCGTCCCTCCACCGGTAAAAACAATTTTCATAAAGTCGTCAATAGGTAAAACCAATCTCTTTCTCTTCGCTTTCAGAGTCATCAACTAACCTTCGAATAGCTTCAAAGACAATCCCAAACTTCTCATCATACTGCTTCTCAAGAAGCTCAATCTTTCGGCGTAACTCATCATTCTCCGTCAACATTTCTCGCATTCTTGTAAAAGTTCGCATGATTTGGATATTTACCATAATAGCTCGATCGCTATTGAGAACACTCGACAGCATCGCGACCCCTTGTTCTGTGAAAACATAAGGAACATATCGACGACCACCATGCTCTAAACTTGAGGTCACAGATTGTGATCTCAAGTTTTGCAACTCTTGATCGGTTAGTTGAAACATGAAATCTTCAGGGAAACGTTTGATGTTTCTACGAACAGCTTGATTCAATATCCGAGTCTCAACTCCATATAACGTCGCCAAATCACGGTCAACCATAACCTTCTTTCCGCGAAAGACAAAGATCTTAGACTCGACTAATTCGTTGGGAATGATATCTGATGGCATAGTTAAATCTTGATTTTTCCCGCATCAACCTGCTTCTTCACTTCGATCGTTCCATCATTGTAAACACGTTTGAGTTTCATAAGATTCTAACTATCGATGAATAGGTAATTGGAATACTCCATGATTACGTCTTTACACTCTTTGAGACATTTAACACAACGCCGACGGCTGCCAATGAAATCGCGAGGGACGTTCCTCCGTAACTAATAAATGGCAACGGAACTCCCGTAATCGGCATGAGTGCCACCATAGATCCAATATTCACAAACGCTTGAATGACTATCCACGCACCAATACCTACTACCACATACTTCCCAAAATTGTCAGGGGCGCGTTTTGCAATCTCAAGCGTGCGCCAAAAAAACATGATGAAGAGACCAATCGTCAGAACGGCAACAAGCAGACCCATCTCTTCGCTGATAATCGCAAAAATCGAATCCCCCGACACCTCAGGGAGGTACTGAAACTTCTGACGAGAATGACCATACCCCAGACCCAACACCCCTCCTGATCCAATGGCGAGGAGCGCTTGGTTAATATGATACCCAATCCCCTGCGGATCAAGCTCTGGATGAAGAAAGGTTGTAAAACGCGCGGCTCGATACGGAGCAGCCGTAATGAGCAATACCAATCCCGTCACTCCAGTCATAATCAACCCCGTCACATAGATCATCGGAGCTCCTGCCACAAAGTACACCACGAGCGACATCGCCGCGATAATCGACATGGTCCCCACGTCTGGCTGTAAGATCATGAGGATCATAATCGTGCTGAGTACGCCAACAAATGGAAGGAATCCTGAATGCACATCACGAACGCTGTGTTTATCACGTTGCGCAAGCCAAGCCGCAAGATAAAAAAGGAACGTCAGTTTTACGATCTCGGACGGTTGAACAGAGAACACACCTCCAACAGAAATCCAGCTATGCGCCGATCCGATTCCCGCAGACAGTCCAGGAATAAATACGAGGACTAACAAGACAATAGAAAGAATCAACAGATTCCAGGCATGCTTACACCAGAACGTGTACGGAATTCGCGAAAGAGTGATAAGACCCGCGAGACCTGGAAGAAGACCGAAAATGATTTGATGCTTAACAAAGTAGTAACTATCTCCAAACTGGGAATATCCGCTCGGAGCCGAAGCAGACAACAACATCACTAAGCCAAACAAAATAATCACGCCGACGACCAGCAACAGAATGTAATCAATTGTTCCTGATGTTCGATTCATGAGGTTAAACTAATGCGTCCAAAAGTACGAGAGACACACCAACGGCCGCAGAAATCATCGAGATGACCCACATGCGCATCACGATCTGAGGCTCAGGCCACCCGATCGCTTCCAGATGATGATGAATCGGTGAAGATTTAAAGAGACGCTTTTTAAAGAGTTTACGAGCTCCAATCTGAAAAATAACCGAGGAAGATTCAAGAACAAAGACAAATCCAATAACCGGCAAAAAGAATGCGGAGTTCGTCAACATCGCCACGATTCCAAGCGTGACTCCTAACGACATCGCCCCTGTATCCCCCATAAAGAATCGAGCCGGATGAATGTTGAACCAAAGAAACGCTAACAACGCTCCAAGAATCACTCCACAGAACACCGCCAAGTCATACCGTCCTTGTGCGAAGGCAATAACCGCATACGCTCCAAAAGAGGTCAGAAGCGTTCCTCCAGCCAATCCATCAAGACCGTCCGCCTCATTCACAGAAAAAGCCGTCGCAACAATAACAAGAATAAAAAATGGGACATACCAAATACCAACGTTAAAGTCTCCCATGAAAGGAACATGCAAAAGATCCCAGTCAAGTTTCACGCGAAACCACCACGCTCCCACAACCGCAATCGCCGTGTAAATTAGAATCCGGTGACGCATGCGAAGACCCCCTCCCTTTGGACCGATGCCACGCACATTAAAATAGTCATCAACAAACCCAACCACTGCAGAAGCAACAAGCGCCCCTAACGGCAGAAGAGTTTCCCCTCGACTTAAGAAATTGAGTCGTGCAAGCACACTCACCTCGGAAAGGAAGGGGGCAATGTGATATAGCACCACGGTAAGAAACAAGACCGTCCCCCAGATCAAGATTCCCCCCATGGTCGGTGTTCCTTCTTTTTTCGCGTGGAGCTTGGCAAACACAGGAGCATCATGCTCGGTACGAATCGTCTTCCCCATCTTCCACTCTTGTAGAATACGGATCAAAAGAGGAGCCCAAGCAAACGCCACCACAAAGGCAACCGCACTCAAGAGAAGGACACGAACAATTTCAAATGATTCCAACGTCATACATTAATAAGAACAATCAACACCATCGCAACAAACAAAATACATTCCAGAAGCGGTGTGGCAGAGGCAAAAAAAAGAGCAAGGGTTTTTTGTTGTCGATACGCACGAGCCTCAATGAAGAGATTCAATAGCAAGAACAACAATCCTAAACCGGGAAGAAAAAAGATTTGATATAACGGCCCAAACCGATCTACTCCTAAATAGATATTATAATGGAGGGCGATGTAGGGTGTTTCCTCAATCAACGGCAGGATGCGCCAA
>PFEU01000003.1:0-20344 GCA_002793515.1 Candidatus Uhrbacteria bacterium CG10_big_fil_rev_8_21_14_0_10_48_16 | reverse complement strand
AAAGGATTTCCAGGTCTCTTGTAAATCTTTTTTGTACGGATGTACGGCCACATTATTCAACGGAGATAACTTCTTTAATCTCAGGGATGGCATCTTGAAGGGCCGCCTCAATCCCCATCTTAAGTGTAATCTCTGACATCGGGCACCCAACACAGGCTCCTTTCAAGCGCACATAAACAGCTCCTGCTTCTGACTCATATTTCACAAACTCAATTCCTCCTCCGTCCATGCGCAATGCAGGACGAACCTGTTCGAGCACCTGTTCAATCTGCTGTTCTATAGAATTGCTCATACGGTATTCTCATTATACTGTTTTTAGAACTTCTCTTCCAGAAAGAAACAGAAAAACACCCCACCCTAAGGCGAGGTGTTTTCTTTACTGACTTTTTTGAACGTTCGCAAAGACACGAGCCTTCAAAGCGCCATGAAAGTTTGCCATTTTCTTCTGGGTAAACTTCACGACTCCTCCAACTCCTGCGTACAACGTGTCATCTTTTCCACGTCTTACGTTCTTCCCTGGATGGATTTTTGTTCCACGTTGTCGAACAATGATTTGTCCGGCATTGGTTGTCTGACCGTCCCCCAATTTAACGCCAAGGCGTTTTCCATGGGAATCACGGCCCAGACTCGTTGAACCACCCGCTTTTTTATGTGCCATAGATGCGTAAAAGTAAGATTTGATTTCGGCGAGAGTATAGCGATATCAAGGATTTATGTCAATCTGTGGAAGCATTCAGATTCCAAAACGATTGACAACTCAACAAAAATGCCCTAGGTTGAGTTGTCGCATGCCCCCAACCACCCCGGAGCAACGCATGCCACGCAACCTCGCCCTCCCCACTCCCGAGCTCACCCAGCTCATCACGGCCGTCCAATCGATGGCGATCGGTAGTCGCATCGTCATCGAGCGACCGCACGGATGGGACACCTCCCCGACCACCACCCCTCAAGTCGTCATCAAGATCGGAGGGGCAACCTACCTCTTCCCCTTCGTTCTGACCCCGTGGTCGTACAACGCCGGTGCCTCCCAAACCAGGGAAGTCACCCAGCTCATGCAGATCCTGGGTCTGTTCGTCCGCGATGGCCAGGCTCTCCTTTTCACGGACGCCCGTGACACCGAGGAGCAAAAGCTGGTCTACTTGTGCCAGCACCTCCTGGAAGGAACAGCCCTTCGACGCTCAACTCAGACCTTAGAGTTGGGCGAATGGAGCCAGCTCATCCTCGAGATCGTCGCCACGAACTGATCTCCCGCTCGTTCCCGCGAGCACGTTCCACCCTTCGACTAGCTCAGGGTGGTTTTTTCTTTGTGAAGAAGCCTCTCTAAACGCGAAGACCCACCTCAGTATATCGAGGTGGGTCCGTCTGAGTCGCAAGCGTGGCGCGACTCAGTCACAGCTGTGCTTGGAGAGTTTCCCCTCCGCGCACAGCTGGGCGCGGGTGGGCTCGACCGAGACCGTGGAGGCGGGGGCGACAGGCGTCGGGCTGGGCATGCCTGCGTTCACGGGCACCGTCGGAACGGTGATGTTCCCGTGACGCACGTCGTTGATCTGCTCCCGCCAGGTCCAGGCGAGAAAGACCAAGAGGGCGATCGGAATGCCGTACTGTGCCCAGGGGTTGCGACGCACCCCACGGCTCGAGAGCATGTTCCCCGCTGCAATGATCGACCCGGCGCTCGCGAGGAGCTCCGTGAAGATCCGCAGGTCGTCGGGCGTCCCGCCGAGCATGAGGCTCAGGCCGGAGACGACGAGGCTGGCGACGAAGAGCAGGGCGATCAACTTCCCCGCCCAATGCCACCCGCGCCCCAGGACCCAGCGACCCAGGAGCACGGCTCCGTAGATCGAGAAACCGCCGAGGATCACGTTGTGCAGGAAGCTGAGGAAGTTCATGTTAGACTCTCCGGGAGGGTGAAGGAAGGAACGGTCAGAAGCATCAGGAACGTTCAAAGATACCAGAAAAACACGGTTTTGTCAAGCGTTTTAGAGGCTTTCTCTTGACAAAACCGTGTTTATTCGATGCATTCTGTGGTTCCTAAAGGAGGACAGCATGCGAACCATCGCACTCAGAACCCTGATCCTGATGATCACCGTCCTGACTGGCTGTTTTTCCTCCGGGATGGCAGATCAGTCAGATGACAGCACGGAACTCCCGCAAGCCATCGTCGAGATCGGCGAGGTCACATTCGAAGCACCTTCCCTTCCCAAGGGATGCTTCGCCAACGTCGAAGAGATCCCCTCTTCCCACATCATCACCGCCGACGATCCGCGCCTGCAGTCTGATCGCCTCATCGTGGTCAACAAGCAGGATCGGCGCGTCATGCTCTTCTCGGACGGCAAGCTCCGGCACGACCGCCCAGGCGAGTCTCCGGACTGCTGGCGCACAGCGCTCGGCGTCGACCGCTACGGCAACTCATCGGGAACGTTCGACAAGAGCGCCGAAGGCGACCGTCGCACCCCAGAAGGGTGGTTCCACACCAGCGACAAGCCGTCGAGCCAGTACTACGGAGCGATCCGTGTACACTACCCTGGGGAGCGCCACGCCAAACAGGCACTCAACAAGGGACGCATCACCGAAACGACCTACAACAAAATCGCCCGCGCTGAACAGCACGGGACGATTCCTCCTCAGAACACCGTTCTGGGGGGTGAGATCTTGGTTCATGGCGGAGGCTCCTCTGCTGACTGGACCTGGGGGTGCATCGCCCTAAACAACCACGACCTGGATGAACTCCGAGGACTTCTGCCAATGGGCATGAAGACCTGGATTCTCATCCTTCCCTAGCCTCGGACGCCGTTCCAGGCTTTTTTAATTGCGCAAAAGCAACGATGTCCGTAAACGATGAAATCTTGATATTCGATCCTTTTGTTAAATATCCCCCCATGGCTTCTAAATCTGCCGGTTTCATGTGAATACACCCATGAGAAAAATCAAGAAACGCTTCTGGAGCTTCATCGGTCGGACTTGAATGAAAGAAGATCGACATGAGCTCTCCTCCTGCATCCTTGATCCGAATCGTCTTTGGTCCAAAATCATTCTTGTCCCAGATCGGTCGAAGTTCTCCATCTGGCCCCAATGCATCCTGAACCGTAAATGGCTTTGGAACTTGCACCGAACCATCTTCTTGATGTTGAGAAGCGTACTTATACAACTTCGATTTATTCTTTTCCACAAACGGCTTACTCGGAGCCCCATACACCACAAACTCCGCCTGCTCTCCTGTGAGGAGTCTCCATCTTCCATCTTGATCCTTGTACTCAACCTCTGTTTTATCAGATGTCCATCGCAATTCAGCCCCATCGGCAACCCATGAGTTCCGCCAGGAAACAGATTTTTTCTCGAGGACACGATCAAATCCATACATTCCATCAGGTGTCCGAACAGCCACATGCCCGGGCATTCCACGCTCCCAAGCCACTCCATCTGGCGGACCTCCGTTTCCGGGAAACGTATCAAGCAGGGCATGTCTATCCCCCACCTTATGTAAGAGAAGAATCACTCCATTGCCTTGATCGAACAACGCGGAATTTTGTGTACTTGGTTCAAACCATTTTCCGACCTCATCACTCATCCAGCCATCCTCAAGAATTTGCTTTTGAATAGGATGATCCGCTGGAAGCTGTTCCATGAGCAATGCCCCCATGTCTCTCACATGTCGAAGTCCGACGTTCTTCGCAAGATCCTGAGAAAACTCTCTGTAAACCTCAAGTCCTTCTTCAGGATCCATTTCGAGAAATACCTTTGGGGAATCCTGAACACAACCCTTTGCAAACTCTCGCACAAGAGATGAGTGAGAAAACTCAAGTCTCATGGTTTCCGAGATCGCAGAAAAACTTCGAATCCTTCCCTCTGGACTTCGATACTGGTGAATCAATTCAGGATCGTCCTTATGAAGATACTCAAATTTTCCATCGAGTGTTGGGATGTCTGCATACTCAAGGCGCTCCTCTTGACTCCATGCCTCGCGACCATATCGTGCTTCCACTTCAGAGAGAACCTGGTCTCGTTCCATCAACTCTTCAAACAAAATCTTTCTCAACTCATATCGAACCCCAGGATCTTGGGCTACTTCAACAATCTCATCCAATTCTGCATCGTTTCCAGAACCTCCTTTTTCTATGGAACTTAATCCTAAGGCTCCAGCCCCCATCACCATCGCCATAAACTGAAAAACTGGTTTCGTAAACGGATGCTGACGAATTTTCTGAAGCACCCCTTTTGCTTCCTCACGATTTTTTTTCACGTCTTCTGGACTCTCCGCTTCTGGCCCCATGACATACCCCTCGTACGTCTGTGGACTCATAAGCCACGCATCTAACTCTGCGTCAGATAATTCTGTCTCAACCCGTTGCTCTTGAATATGATCAGAAGACACTTCGACAGAGGTTCGCGGAGGACGTTCAAACGGTCGCTCCGGAGAAAATTTTTCTACCATAACGTTCACTTATTTCTGTAAAGCTGATTTGATAAATGCTTTAAACAATGGATGTGGATGTAGTGGCCGAGATTGAAACTCCGGGTGAAACTGCACGCCCACAAAGAACGGATGATCCTTAAGCTCCACAATTTCCACGAGCCCAGACTGAGGGTTCACTCCAGAGACGATCATTCCCTTCTCCTCAATCGCCGATGTATAGGCATTGTTAAATTCATAGCGATGACGATGACGCTCAGAAATCGAAGGCGCTCCATAGGCTTTTCGAGCAATCGTCCCTGCTTTGAGATCGCAGTCATAGGCTCCTAATCGCATGGTTCCTCCATAACGATTCTCTCGGATATTTTTCATCTGAGAAGGATTCACATGAATAATCGGATCCTCTGTAGCTTCATCAACCTCGACCGTATGTGCAGAAGTCAATCCAAGAACCGTACGTGCAAACTCGACCGTGGCTAATTGCATCCCGTAACAGATACCGAAATACGGAATCTTCTTTTCCCGACAATAACGCACTGCAGAAATTACCCCTTCGATTCCTCGTGTACCAAATCCCCCTGGCACAAGCACCCCATCATAGGTTGATAACTGCGCGAGCTTCTTTGACTCTTTTTCAAAATCCTCTGAGTTAATCCATTCTAATTCGATGGAAGCATTGTTCGCCCAACTTGCATGCTTCAATGCCTCAATTACAGAAATATAGGAGTCTGAAAGGGTGTAGTCACCTGTTGCAAAATATTTCCCAACGACAGCAATCTTCACCGATTTCTCTGCCTTTTCCTGGACACTGGCCATTTTATTCCATTTACGCAAATCCGATCCTTTTGGCTTCAACCCAAACTTCTTCAACATCTCATCTGAAAATCCCTGTTTCTCAAACACCGCAGGAATATGATAGATCGAAGAAACATCTGGAGCAGAGATCACGTCCCCAGGTTTCACATTACAAAAGACCGACAACTTCTCTCTGCGCGGTTTGTCCATGTACTGCTCTCCACGACACACAATAAAATCTGGATGAATTCCCGCACTATTTAATGTTCGTGTCGCATGCTGTGTAGGCTTGGTCTTCATTTCTCCCAGATGCTTTGGGATCGGAAGATAACTTACCAAAATAAACATCACGTTCTTTGGGTCTGCAAGATGCATCATGCGTCCCGCTTCTAAAAACAAAATGTTTTCATATTCCCCCACCGTTCCCCCAATTTCCACAACGGTAAAATCTGCCTTTGCATGCTCTGTTGCTTTTTTGATACGTGCGATGACTTCTTCTGGAATATGTGGAACCACTTGCACGCACCGACCCTTATAGCCAAGATTTCGCTCGCGCTCAATGACCGTCTGATAGACACGACCTGTGGTCATGTAGTTCATGCTCGTGAGCTCTGTATTCAAAAAGCGCTCATAATTCCCCATGTCCTGATCGGTTTCATCTCCGTCATTGGTCACAAACACTTCGCCATGCTCCACAGGGTTCATCGTCCCCGCATCGACGTTGACATACGGATCAATCTTGATCGCGGTCACGGTAAAGCCACGCGACTGTAAGATCTTTCCGATCGAAGCGGTTGTAACACCTTTTCCCACCCCTGACATGACTCCTCCAACAACGAAAATATAACGATGATTCATAGACATAGTTAAAACGGGCCCGAAGCCCGCTTTGTTATTTTTCTTCGATGATAATCTTGATCTCTGCTTCGAAACCGTATGGAAGATGCACACTGACGATGTGTTCTCCGACGTCTTTCAACGGATGTGTGAGTTTTAAAAACTCAGGATCTACGTTAAATCCTTTCTTTTTTAGCGCACTCGCTATCGCCTTCGGACTCACCGACGCATAGAGAACCCCGCCCTCACTCACCTTTTCCTGCATCAGAAGTTCAAGTCCCTCCAGCGACGAAGCAAGATCCCCTGCAATAGACATCTCTCGGTGTTCTTTTTTTGAGAGCGCTTTCTCCTTATCATCCTTTTTCTTGAGTGACTCAGCCGTTGCAGGAACCGCCATGTTCTGAGGGAATAAAAAATTTCGAGCGTGTCCATCAGAAACATCAACAATATCCCCCTCTTTTCCGACCTCTTTGACATCCTGCATGAGTAATACTTTCATACATGCAAATTATACCACGAGTCTCTTTAAGTCACGGAGGACTTCCTCCGCATGTTCTGCGGGCTTCACGTCTTCATAGACTTTTGCAATGGTTCCTTCTGGATCAATAAGATATGAGACACGACTCGTCCCTAAGTACGTCCGTCCCATAAATTTCTTCTCTCCCCATACCCCATATTTCTGAACGATCTTTTTCTCCTCATCTGCCAGCAAGGTAAATGGCAGATCATATTTTTCGACAAACTTGGCATGACGCTTCACCGGGTCAACACTCACCCCAAATACCTGAATACCCAACTTCTTAAATTTCGGCCAGTGATCCCGAATCATACACGCTTCCTTTGTGCATCCTGGAGTGTCATCTTTTGGATAGAAATATAAAAGAATCCACTTCCCTAAATAATCTGAAAGCGTATGCACGTTTCCATCTTGATCTGGGAGACTAAACGCAGGGGCTTTTTTTCCGAGTTTCAACATAGGACTCTAGTATAACAAAAAGCCAAGGAGTCGTGCGACCCCCTGGCTTGATTCGTACCCTACTTACATTTCGTGCACTTCTTCTCAAGAAGCACGACGATCGCTGAGAGACCAACAAGAATGTACACAAGCTTTACAAGCCATGGCCATCCTCCAAAGAGGGTTTCAACAAGGTTCCAATCAAGAAGACCAATAAGGCCCCAATTGATACCTCCCACCCAAAGAAGCCACCAGGCGGCACAGTGACCGCCACACATCCCTTTTTTCATCATACAAAAAATAACCTACGATAATTAATACAATAATCGTAACATTTTTAAAGAGTATCTAGGGAAAAATGTTATCCACACAGAACAAGGGACAATCACGCTTGGAAGCCGTGTTCTGCTATGATACGGAATATAGTAAATAGCCTATGAAATTTTCTTACGAAAAGTCACTTTTGGAAGATTCAGCGATTGAACCCCTTATCCAGGAACTCTCTCCCTATCGAGATCATCTCAAAACAGTCTCAAAACATACCGACTATCTTGAACCCGAATCCGCATTGCAACTTCCCTCTGATAAAGCCCTTCTTGAAAACGTCACGAATTCAGCTATACGCCTGCATAGTCCAACGCTTCAGTATATTATTGTGATCGGCATTGGTGGTTCAAATCTAGGGACGCAAGCCGTATACGAAGCCATTGCAGGAAGCATGAATCTTCTTGTCGATCGACTTCCTAAACTCATTTTTCTCGATACCGTCACGGATGAAAAAATGACCGCTGTCACACGCATCCTCGAGCACCTCACAAACATCGATGACTTCCTCGTTATTACGATCAGCAAGTCAGGGACCACAACGGAACCCATCGCCAATACAGAAGTCTTATGGTCGGCGATTGAGATGCAGTTTGGTGATCCACGAAGTCGTTTTGTTTTTATTACGGACGAAGGATCTCCCTTATGGAAGATCGCTGAACAAAAAAAGATTGAACACTTTTCTGTTCCTCCTCACGTCGGTGGTCGCTATAGTGTGTTCTCAACCGTTGGCCTCCTTCCGCTCGCATTAGCCGGGATTGATATTGCTGAATTTGTTGCGGGAGCAAAACGTGCCGTTATCGATGGAACCTCTCCACAGACGTCAAAAAACCATGCACTCGTGAGTGCGTGTCTCACCCACCTGCACGTGAAACAAGGGCGCACGATTCATAACAGCTTTCTGTTCTCTCCAAAATTTGAGGTGCTCGGAAAATGGTATCGACAACTCATGGGAGAAAGTATTGGAAAAGAAAGAGATCTTGAGGGAAACCCTGTTCACGCCGGTATTACGCCGATTGTCTCGATTGGATCCACAGACCTCCACTCCATGGCTCAACTCTATTGGGGAGGACCAGACGACAAATATACCCATCTGATTTCCTCGTTTACTGGAGAGGTTCATGCCCTTCCGCATCAAGTCGCCCTCCAAGGCCTTATCCCGAACATCAATGGCAAATCACTTGAGTCCATCATGCAAGCCATCTACGGCGGAGTAAAATCCGCGTATGAAAAAAAAGAACGTCCGTATGTAGAGATTGATCTCGGACAAGCAGACGCTCGGGAACTTGGATACTATTTGCAATTCCGTATGATCGAGATGATGTATCTCGCTCGTTTGATGAACGTGAATGCGTTCGATCAACCTGCGGTTGAACTCTATAAAGAAACAACACGGGAACTTCTCACGTAACCCCTCCTTTTTTCTTACTTGATTGCCGAAAACGATTCTAACACCGTTTCAAATACTTCTGTTTCTTGTTCGTACGTGATCACAATAAGATATTCACCCAACCGAAAGACAATGAGCTGTGCGGGTGATTCACTTGTCCCAGCCCCTCGTAAAAAGAGGGCTTGTGATCCTGCAAATTCTCCCAATCGTTGAGACGCCTCTCCTGTTGGATAAAAGAACGCTAGATTCTGAGTGAGCCATTCGTGTGGAGATCGCGCTTCTTCAATTCCCCGTATCGTAAAAAAATTCGTCTCTCCCTCAACAAGAAATACGAGACTCGAATCCGCTTCTGCCCCAACAGCTGTCTGCTCTGCGGTTAGCGCATACACCCCCATTCCTTCTGGAACGCCAAAGGCATACCCAAAACGCGTATTTATATACTGTTCGCCCTGAATCAAATCAACCTGCTCTTCAACAGGAGCAAGATTTGTCTCAGGAATCTCTGCAACAGATCCGCAACCTGAGAGAAATAAAATAGGTCCAATTAAAAGCCAGAGGACTTTCATAAGATCACGTATATGCGCTTAATTCTATCATTGACGACCGATAAAAACTATGGGAACATTCTAGAGGTTCTCTTGTTCGTTCGTTGATACCCATACCTATGGGTTCCGCCAATAAGAGGCACCGTTCTTAAATCATTGAGTCGTCTATGACGATTCACTTGTCACTCTTATTGTGAACAACAAGCTATTTATTGGTTCGTTGCCTTGGAGTGTTGACGATGCTCAGTTGCAGGAAATTTTTTCTGCGCACGGAGCTGTCACTTCCGCCCGTGTGATCACCGATCGTGACACCGGACGCTCTCGTGGATTCGGCTTTGTCGAATTCGCAGATGAGGCTTCAGCACAAGCCGCCATGGAGGCCACCGATGGCACCATGATTGATGGGCGTGCGATTGCCGTATCCTTCGCTCGTCCAAAAGCAGAATAATGTAAAACCGGCGATCTGCTTGCTCTTCGCCATGAAAATTTTTCAACGACCGTTTGGTCGTCTCAAAATCTTTCATGGCTCCAGAGCGGCGCATCTCATCCGGTTTAGCATTATTCTGACTGAAAACAAAAACGTTCAGCTTCGGCTGAACGTTTTTTGTGTTTAGTTGTGGGCGCTTACGAGGTCCCATCGATATCCGTTGTCTGCTGTTTCATCGACAACCATAGAAGCGACATACACGCGCAACGTTCCGTCTGGAAACGCAACGATCTTTGGATCGTTCAGAGAAATGGCATCAAAATCATCATAGCCGAATAACCGTCCCATGAGCGTAAAGGTCTTTCCATCATCTTTACTCACATAGCCATAGATGATTCCTTGTTTTCCAACCGGAGGTTTTGCCCCATCTGTTTGATACATCACAACCAACCAAATGTCCCCATTTTCAAGGACGACCGTATGCGGATCCGCGTAATAATCGGTTTCTAAAGAATCTGCCAGAACATTCTCACGAATGAGGATAAATTCCATTCCCATAGACTCCGGAGTCGCATACGCCTGATTCACAACAACATCCCCCGCATCGTTTGTTCTATTGTAAAGAAGCACAACCCCTCCTTCAGAATCAACGAAATAGGTCGAGACGCCAAATACATGTGGATTGTTCACTCCGTCCCCGGCAAGTTCATATCGTAACCCTTCTTCCAGGATGAACGCTTCCCCATCTTGAGACACTTCACTCATCACCCCTCCTTCTACGGGACTATAAAAATAACGGCGATATGTCCCATCAGACAGGAGAAGGGGTTCCGGCTTTGCTTGCCACGAATCATACGCTTCTTCTTCAAAGTTCAAGCCATCTTCCGTTCGCATAAATCGAACCCGATCTTGTGGCGCGTTCTTGAGCTCAAGAGAATGATACTCGTAGGCAAGTAAAAGGGTTTCTTCTGTTTGTTCGACAACGAGTGGGTTCGAAGCGTACGTTGCACGCACTCCTGGATCTATCTCAAAAAGATTCGATGTAAGAACATCCGAGTCGGATTCCGTATCCGATTCCTCATCAAGATCCACTTCTTCAATAGGAGTGATCAACGGCTCCACAGAACGCATCCCCCACCACGCAGAAATCATCAGGATCGTTAAAAGAACAACAACACCGATAAGAAGAAGATTAAAGATGGTTTTTGACATAGAACGGTAGGGTTATAGAATTAGCATACCATTTCATCATGAATGAAAAAACCCACGCTTCATAAAGTTGAAGTGTGGGTTTTTATAGAAGTTCGATTTCGATGAGAAGACTAAGAGATTTGTTCTCGGACAAACTTCCAATTCACGTGATTCCAAAACCCTGAAATAAACGCTCCACGATCATTCCGGTGATCGATGTAGTACGCATGTTCCCATACGTCGAGGGTGAGAAGTGGCGTCTCATCCGTAAACGCAGGAGTATCGGCGTCATGAAAGCCTTTCACCGATAACGTTCCATCCGCTCCACGCACAAGCCAGGCCCAACCAGATCCAAAATGTGTGAGCGCCACATCCGTGAACTGATTTTGAAACGCCTCAAACGATCCGAAATCTCGATCAATCGCCGTCGCGAGATCCCCTTCAGGAGACTGTGTTTCTGCACTCAAACAATTCCAAAAAAAACTATGGTTAAAATGCTGGGCAGCCAGGTTAAACACTTTTGGATTTCGATCCCGAGAACCTTTGATGACTTCTTCAAGAGAACGATCTTCAAGCTCACTCCCAAGCACAGAGGCGTTGAGCTTGTTCACATAGCCTGCATGATGTTTCCCATGGTGAAAATCAAACGTTTCTGCGCTCGTCCATGGGGCAAGTGTCTCTTTTGCAAAAGGAAGTTCTGGAAGTTCAAACATATAAATAGCATTACAAATAGTAACATCACTCTAACACTTCAGGGCCTCCTTGTTCAATAATCTCTCGATAGACCGCAACAGATGGGCGTGCCTTGCGCTCACAGGTCACAAAATCGACTTCGAACAATCCAAACCGTGGAAAAAATCCGTCCGCCCACTCGAAATTGTCCAAAAGCGACCAATGGAAATATCCTCGCAAATCGACCCCTTCATTCAACACCTGATGTGCGTACCGGAGTGATTCCTGTAAGTACCAGGCGCGATGACGGTCATCTTTGTCTGCAAGTCCATGCTCGGTAATGTATACCGGCTTTCCGTAACGCTTCAACCCTTTCAACACACGATACAATCCTTCTGGATACAACTCCCAACCCATGTCTGAATATACTTTTTCCTTTTTTCCAAAC
Source organism: Candidatus Uhrbacteria bacterium CG10_big_fil_rev_8_21_14_0_10_48_16 (assembly GCA_002793515.1). GTDB lineage: Bacteria > Patescibacteriota > Patescibacteriia > UBA9934 > GWF2-40-263 > UBA12478. The sequence continues at coordinate 8,352 of PFEU01000003.1, read as the reverse complement.
TTCACATCAACGGAATTGTGAAAATAATAGTTCAGCCCGATAAAGTCCTGATGACGACGCACGCGATTCAAAAACCACTCATTCCACAGGTACGTCAGCGCACGCGCAAACACCTGGTTCACTCCCCACGGTTGCTTTGCGGAAAAATGGATGTTGTGTTTTGAGAGTCCCACCTGAAGCGTTGAGTCAATCTTCTTAATCGCCGTATACGCATGGCGATGTGCTTGAACAAGATGACGCGCGACACGAAATGCCTTACGCAAGCTCTTCTGTTGCGGAGGCCATTGTCCGGTCACATAACTATTGCTCGTATACACAAGAGGTTCGTTAATCGTGATCCACGTTCGGACGTGAGAGTGCATGGCTGTCACCATCACCTCGGCAAACTTCACAAAGTCACCAACCGTTTGCGGGGATTCCCAACGCCCTTGATCACGCACCCACAACGGAACAGGCCAATGCCAGAGTGTTACAAATGGCTCAATCCCCTCTTCTTTCAGTCGTTGGGCAAAATGGACATAGCGCTCAATCACCGTCTGATCAAACACTCCGCGTTCAGGTTCAACACGCGACCACTCAATGGAAAACCGATAACTATTCACACCCACCTCTTTCAAACACGCAATGTCCTGCTCAAATCGATTCCAAGAATCGCACGCCATTCCAGAAATAAATTCCTCTGGATTCTTCCCCGCTTGTCTCAAAAATTTTTCCCGATCTATAGAGGATTCCCACTGGGTCCAATCATTCACGGTACTCCCTTCAATTTGATGTGCGGATGTCGAACATCCCCATCGAAAATTCACAGGAAAGGTCTTTTTCATAATTCTATGTATTTAGCATCATCTTCTTGATAGGTAACGCGATGTAAAACGTTGTTCCCTTTCCTTCTTCAGACTCAAACCAAATCCGTCCTCCATGTTTTTCAATAATATCTTTTGAAAGATATAAACCAAGCCCTGTCCCTCCCGTTGTCGTCACCACGTTGTCTGCTCGGAAAAATTTCTGGAAGACTTGTTTTTGTTGATTTTCTGGAATTCCAACCCCTTCGTCTTGAATCGCATACACTATTTCTTTCCCAATTTTTTTTCCAGTAATAGCAATCCTTTTCTGCCTTGGAGTGTATTTAATAGCATTACTGAGAATATTTTGAAATGCCTGACGTATTTTTTTCTCATCCACCCACAAAGACGCCGAACAATTTCCGCACGGATTCATGACCAATGTTAATTCCTTCTCATCAATAAGAATTTGCATTTCATTCACGACGCTCTGTAAAAGACTACAAACATTACAATTATCTTTTTTCAATGCTTCTGTTTCTTTATTATCGATACGAGAAACATCAAGAAGATCGTCAACCAAGGCGATCATGCGTAAACTTGAAATCTCAATCTGATCGACCATCTCTTTTTGTTTCTCTGTAAGAGGGCCAATTTTCCCTTTTCGCAAGATTTCAACGGCCCACTTAATTCCTGTAAGCGGTGTTCGCATCTGATGCGAAGCCAATGAAAGAAACTCCTGCTTCAAACGCTTCACCTCATTATCCTTCGTAACATCTCGCAAAATAGCCATCACCCCAACCTTTCCACCAATCCGAACCTGAGATGCATTCACCTCAACTAAAACTTTTTCTCCATTTTTTAATACAAGATTAAACTCATATCGTGATTTCACGTCTTCCCCCTTTAATCTACGAACATAATTTTTCACAACACGCTCTTGATCATTTGGATCTATAAATTTCAAAAACTCCTTTCCAATAAGATCTTTTTTATCATAACCTATAATATGCATTGCCATTGCATTAACGAACTGTATTTTCTTATCTTGTAGGACAATAATTCCATCATTACTTCGTTCTATAATTGTTGCATATTTCTCTTCGCTCTCTTTTAATTGATCCTGTATGGCTCTTTGTTGTGTAATATCTATCGCTGTTCCTGCGATAGCAAAAGCGATTTGATTTGAGTCTTTTAAGAGGGTCGTCGTCATGAGTGCCGTGAAAAGATCACCATTCTTTTTCTTATGTCCCATTTCCCCAGAATTTGACCCCCGTTTCATCACAATAGTATTGAATGGTTTCACCTCCTCGATAAACTGTTTCTTTGAATGAAAAATCTCTAAATTTTTTCCAATCAGTGCTTTTGCAGAAGTGTACCCGTGCATCTGACACCATGCCTTGTTTACGAAAATAATCGCTCCTTCCAAATCCGCAATTGCCATCCCTTCCTTTGATTGCTCAACGAGTTGCGAAAATTTCGCTAATTTTTGCTCGCGCTCTTTTTGTTCCGTGATATCTTGAATCGTTCCAAACATCTGAATCGGGTTATTGTGATCATCAAAAATCAATTTTCCAAGTCCATGTACCCACCGAACAGACTTATCCGTTCTCCGAATAATTCGATACTCTTTATCAAAACGATTCTTTTTCCCAATGACTTCATGTAGAAGATACGCGAGCATTTCCTTCTTCTCATCTGGATGAATGAGACTTATCCATGTGCGTACTGTTCGTACTGATTTCTTGTTGATACCGAAAAGTTTATCCAGAACATCTGAACTCGTCCATTTCCCGGATTCGATATCCAAAAGATAACTCCCTATTCGAGCCAGTTTCTGGGCTGTTTTGAGTTCATTTTGAACTTGAAGGATCTGTGCGTTCTTTTCTTTTAGAGCATTCGCTTCATGTTTATGATGTGAGACGTCTCGTACCACCAACATCATAACAACGTGTTCCTGTGACTCAACCCTATTTGCATGTATCTCCACTTCAACTGTCGTCTGATCTTTTTTATTCACCAGTGTTTCAGCGAAAAAAAATCTTTTTTTCTTTGACGTCAATTTTCTTGAGATTCGATTCACGAGTTGCTTGGGAAAAACCTTGTCAATCTGTTGATCCTTCAATTCGCTTTGTGTATACCCTAACAGTCTCGCTGCATGCGGATTCACGGCAATAATATTCTTTGAACGATCGCAGACAAGAAAACCCACGACACACTGCTTGAATAGCTGTTTATATATACTGTTATCTAATGTCATACAAAGATATTACTGATTATACATGCCCTACCCCACGTTTTTTTAAAGAAAAGAGCCAGAGAGTTACGACGATTAGAATCCCCAAGACGATAAGAGTTGTTTGAAGATTCAAATATCCATAAAGTTCCACCCAGAAATTCTTCTCTACGGAAAATACTTGAATAGGACCAGGTTTTGTTTTCACTCGAGCTTCAGGATCTACAGCAATCGCATAGATCGAATGGTCACCTGGAGCGAGCGTGAGCTCTTCTTGGTCATGTTCGATACCCCATACTCCCTCGGCATCAGCTTGCGTCTGATACACAAGCGCCTGGGTGCTATGCAAGAACACGGCCACGTCCGCATTCGGAAAGGTGGTTCCTTGGAAGGCAAATCGCTCTCCTTCAACGCGATGGACAGAAGCTGAAATAATAGGAACAGAAAGTCCTGGTAACTCAATGGATTCACTCAATTCTTCAATAACCTCTTGCCCAGGAATCTCAGGTGTAACCACAATAAGCTCAGTCTCTTCTCCCTCAAGAATCGCGATAGGTGATACAGGAACAAGAACGGGTGGCTCGATAATGGTAAACGCGACAAAGCGCTCAGAACTTTCATTCTGTGCGCGATCTGTCGCTGTTAATGTAATAGCCTGTTCTCCAAGAGCAAATGCTTCTTCTGTTGGAACCTGATAAAACCACACACCACTTGCATCAGCATTAACAGAAGCGATAAATCCATCACCAAATCTCAATTCGATCAGCGCAAAGGGTTCTGTCTGACCAATAAACAATGGCAACGAATCTGAAAGTTGTTCCTGAACAGGCGCAAGGAGTTGAGGAGGATTTGGTGGATCAAGATCGAGCGTAAAGACCACCAGCCCTGATGGACTACTGGTATTTCCAGTTTCATCTACGGCCACAGCTGTTAACGCATGTTCACCAGCGTTGAACGTAAAGAACTGTGAGAACGTACCGTTTCCTGACGTTGGTTGATTTAATCGAGCAACGAGATTTCCGTGGTTATACAAGTTGATTATTGTCCCTTGTTCTGCCACTCCGGCAACCTCAATCGTTGTTTGATTTATCCATCGTTGAACAGGTCGCAAGCGTGGTGGAAGCGGTGCTGTCACGTCCTCTAGCTCTTCTTCCATCACCTCCTCACACCCTGGACCTACGCACCTTGGAGTCAGAACCACGCCACCAGATAGTGTCGATGGAGTCGCTGGTTCTATAGGAGTCAATGTAACCGTGACCGTATTTGTCTGTGTTTCGTTTCCAAATGTATCGGCCCCCCATAAAGCGATATAGAGCGTCTCTTCAGACCCGAGTCCTGTTACCACTGTTGAATCTGTAAGAATATCATCGAGATCCACATCTTCTGCGATACCCCACTCACTTGCTGTCCCGGTTCTACCCTCGACGTCCGCCTGATTCTCTCCGTACCAAAGTTCATAGGCATCAAAATGTGTATCTACTGCCGTTGTCCATGTCATGGTCATGCTATCATCTGTACGCAACAACAACGTCAGGTTAGATGGACCAACGGGATTTTGTGTATCAAGAGTAAAATCACCTGACGTCACAGACGCTCCAGTGTTCCCGAAATGATCTATGGCCTGAAGGCGCACACGCATCGTCGAGACATCTTGACCGTTGAAATCTGCCTTCGCATCCCAAATGACGGTTTTACTCAAACCTGTTGTCTGCCCAGAACCAATCTCCCCCGCAATCGATGTATCTGTCACCGTCCATGAAAGTCCCCCGTCCTCTGAAATATCTAAATGCGTTGTGAGATCTGTTGATGTATCATCCGCAAGATCATACACAAACGTCACTGTATGTGCCCCTACATCCTGTGTTGCCCCAACGTTACTGATAACCGCTCCCGTGGTGTCCGCCGTGAAAGAAGGTGACTCTGAAAACGCTCCTTGGTTTCCAAAGTAATCCAGCGCTCGGACACGAACCTGCATGCCTGTTTCAAATTGTCCATCAAAATCCGTTCCTGCATCCCATGTAAAACTCTTTGATCCCGTTGTCTGACCTGATCCTACATTTCCCGTAACAGATGTGTCTGTTACGGCCCAGGTCGCCCCACCATCAGAAGAGATGTCCAACGTTATTGTGATTCCGCCAGCGGACAAGTCCGTAAGTGTGTAATCGACCACAACATCTGTCGTCCCAGATGTCTGTACTGCCGTAACCCCACTGACCACTGGATTTTTTGTGTCGACGGTGAAGTCTTCAGACTCCACAATTGTTCCGATGTTTCCATACGTGTCCGTTCCTTGAATTGAGACTCTCATCGTGGAAAGTTCTTGGTCACCAAAATCGATTCCTGCATCCCATGTCACATGTCGATCCGTCCCAGCAGAAACGCCAGAACCCATATCACCTACAAGGGTCGTGATAGGAACATCCCATGTTGCTCCACTATCATCAGAGATGGTCATGGCGATGGTATTTCCAGAAACCGTCGTTTCAGCGAGATCATAGAGTATCGTCACCATATTCATCCCCGCCGTTTGACTGGTTCTAATGTTCGATACCACAGGACCAAGGGTATCAATAGCAAATGCCGATGATGTTGCGATATTACTACTTGCCATGGTGTCAGAAGACTGGAGACGGACATAAACCGTAGGGTCCCCTGTATTTGGAAGGTCTGTTACGATATCCCAATCGAACTCAAAACTCGCTCCATCCGAGGTAAAGAGAAGATCACTTGTTCCATCTGATCCAACCCCTTCTTTCTCGGTCATGGAAAACCAATTACTGTTATCGGTTGAGTATTCAAATGTAGGTAAACTGTTTGTGTCATTTTGTATATCTGTTCCTGTGTACTCGATACGCGCGTAATTCGTCGCAGATACCTGAGCCGCACTCGTAATAGCAATTGTTGGCGACGAGTTCGTAATGGAACCAACACCAGAAAGATTACTCTCACTAGACAGTGCATCCGAAGCGTCGCTCGTATTACGCGACTTCACCTGAAAATTATATTGTGCAACCGGAGAAGTTAATCCTGTAACCGTTACCGTTCCCCAAGCAACCGTGGTTCGCCACATATCTCCTACATCCAACGTTCCGTCCGCTTGCACATATGATCCTGTATTCCCTTCATAAATCGCGTACTCAAGTCCTGATACTTCAGAAGCGTGCGGTACAATCTCAACATCAACAGATGTATTTTGAGGATTCGTCACACTCGGAACTTGTGGGGTGTACGGCTTTACGTAAACATATTCTGTTGCCGGCGAAGTGTTCTCGTTTGTTACGATGTGACCGTAATCATCTGCATGAACCATTTTTACTGCTGAAATATAATCATTTCCATCGAGCGTCACTTCAACGTCTGTTGCTTGATGGGAAGGAGTTGCTGTATTCGTGTCTCCCACGGTTCCTGTTGTGTAGGTTCCATCATTCAACTCAACATAAAAGGTATTTGCATCTGGATGTGTTTCTGTGAATGACCCTCCAAGAAGAGCGGTTGTATCACCCGCATCAGGTTGCGCTTGGAGGTCTGCCGTCGTTGCTACGGCTGGATCGAGTGTATCAAGAACGAAGTCACTCGATGAAACATTTCCACTTACATTACTAAACCCATCTATCCCTCGAACCTGTACCTGCATCGTTGAAAGATCAATGTCTGGTGCATCCGTTCCTGCATCCCAAGTGATCGTCTTACCTGTTCCCGTTGTCTGACCCCCTCCTACCGACCCTGTCACAGAGGTGTCTGTCACCACCCACGTAGATCCACTATCATCGGAAATATCTAATGTAACCGTTACCACTCCAGAGTCAGAAAGGTCATAGGTAAACACAACGTCATCCGTACCAGCTGTCTGCACAGCAAATACATTCGAAATAGACGGAGCAAGAGTATCGATCGTAAATGCGGTTGAAGAAACATATCCACTCGCGTTTGCAAATGTATCCGTCGCCATGACACGCACCATCAAATCTGATTCTTCGCGATGAGGAAAATCAGTTGTGGCATCCCAAGAAACGGTCTTCCCTGCTCCTGCCGTGACTCCTACACCTACATCACCAGAAAGTGTGCTTGTTGCCACTCCCCACGTTGAACCATTATCTTCAGAAATATGAATGACAATTGTCGATGTATTTGTATCGACAAGATTGTATGTAATTGTCACGGAATTGAGCCCTGCATCCTGCGTCGCGCTCACAGATCCCACAATCGGCGCATACGTGTCTAACACAAAGTTCGAAGAACTTGCATAGCTCCCTGTATTTCCGAACGTATCTGTTGCTTTAATCTGCACCCGGAGATCTGTTTGTTCCTGATTTGGGAAATCTGAGAGAGCATCCCAGGTGATGCTTTTGCTTCCAGATAAAATTCCTGATCCCACATCTCCCGTCACAGACGTATCTGTCACGTCCCAGGTAGATCCTGCATCGTCGGAAATATCCAACTCAACCGTACTCTCAGAAGCATCTGTCAACGTATAGCTAACTGTCACGTTCCCTGAATCAGAAACCTGCACTCCTGTAACAGAAGAGGTCAGAGGATTTTTTGTATCGATCACAAAGGCATTCGACATCGTCGTTGATCCATTTGATGTTCCATCATTTGCTCGGAGTCTCACGTACACTGTTGAATCTTCTGTGTTCGAAAGATCTGTCCCAACGTCCCACATGAAGTCGTGAACTGTCCCTCCCGCACCAAAGGCAAGTCCGGTCGTTCCATCTGATCCAACACCTGCTTTCTCGGTCATGGGGTACCAGTTGCTGTTATCGGTTGAATACTCTGCCACAATAAGGGTAGAGCTCTCGCTTTCAAGATCTGATCCTATGTAATCAATCGTGACATACTGTGTTCCATCCGTCGTTTGTGCAACAGAATCGATCACAATCTCAGGCGACTGATTTTCTGATGAAGCACTTCCTGAAACTGCACTCTCACTAGATGCCGTATAGGATGTATCACTGGTATTTCGAGAATACACAACAAACTGATACGTATACGAATCATTCGTAAGTCCTGATACGGTAATTTTTCCTATAGTTCCAGTTCCATCTCCCCATTGTTCCACCCCTGTTCCACGTGTCTGCCAAACAGCAGAATCTCCAAGCGTTCCATTTGCCTGAACGTACTTTGCTTGTGTGAGTTCATAAATTTCATACTCAAGACCCTCCGTTTCAGACGCATGCTTATTCACGATCACATCCACGGTTCCTACCGTTGGATTGTAGACCGTTGGAGCAGGCGGAGTGTACGGCTTCACGTATTTGTACGCGACCGTTGGGGACGTATTTTCATTATCTGCTGTCTGACCAAAATCATCCGTATGCGTAATTTTTACACCGG
>PFEU01000022.1 GCA_002793515.1 Candidatus Uhrbacteria bacterium CG10_big_fil_rev_8_21_14_0_10_48_16 | reverse complement strand
CTAAGTCGGGTGCCTTTTATTTCTTTTCTCATTCCAAGACTCTACCCCATAACCGACCAAACATCTGTGCCAGACCCCCGGTGGGGGTACCGTCTGCGGTCATCATCGGATCTCTCCAGTGGGTTGTGGCGGATGGTTGTGCTGAATTGTCCGGGTGCCACGGTCCCAGAACCTGAAGAAGATACAGAATAATCCATATTTCGTCAAGTGTTCTCCTAGACACACGCTAATTCCTGTTGATTTTCCTACTATTTTCCTGTAGTCTTTCTTTTACTGCTTATTGGGCCCTTAGCGCAGCTGGTAGCGCGCTTCCATGGCATGGAAGAGGTCAGCGGTTCGATCCCGCTAGGGTCCACCAAAAAATCCCATCATTTGATGGGATTTTTTATTCATTTTTTCCACCGAAATTACTCTTCAATAGCCTCTGGAATGCTTGTGGAGATCTGTCCTGTGACAAGACGCTCTAATCGAGACTCGACTAAATCGTTTCCTGGATTCAGTTGCAAAACAATCTCTACTTCCTGAACGGCTTTAGCGATATCTCCTTCTTGCTCATAAATCGAGGCAAGAAACCAATGAGCATTGCTATAGGCCGGAACGAGTTTTATGACGTGCAGGAAGGATGTTTTTGCGAGGTCGAGATCTCCTGGATCGTTTCGTTGGACATAGAGCATTCCAAGCTGGAAGTGCACACCCACATCGAACTGATTATACAAGGCGACACTTTCCATTTTTCCCACGGCATCCTCCACACGCCCCTGACGTTCATACGTCACCGCAAGTTGGAAATGCGCAGGGGCATAGTTAGGTTTAAGCTCAACCGCTTTTTCAAAAGCGGATTCTGCAAGCGTTAACATCTGGATAAGAGTGTTCTCAGCGGTCTGTGCAATATTCGTATCAGGACTCACCGTCAAAGGACGAGACTGCTCGGCGACGGCCAAGTAGGTTTTTCCAAGTTCGGTCCAGTTTGCTGGATTGGCTGGCTCTAGCTCAATCGCTTGAAGATAACTCGAGACAGCAAACTCTGAAGCTTCTCCGAGCACAGGAATAAGTTCTCGATACACGAACCCTCGTGATAGCCAGTTAAGCACATTCTTTGGAGAAAGTTCTGTGGCTCTTGCAACGGCGTTCACAGAACTCGCTGTGAGAGACTGCATGTACTGTAATGATTCATCGGTGAGCGTATCCACGGAACTGACACTTCCGAGTTCCTCGTCAACTCGCAAGAGGAGTGCTTCTCCAAGATTTCGGTAGTACGTATCATGGTACGTATTCAACATACTCGCTCGATCAAGAAGCGCAACAACTTCTTGTAAGTCCCCTTCCTTTCGATCAAGTTCCACGGCCTGGGCAAACGCGATTTCTGCAGAATACCGTTGCGTTGTGACAAAGATTCCAATAAAGAACACCAAGGCAAAAACCGTAAACGCCGATGACACCACAAGTGTCACTCCTGGAGCTTTTGCAAAAGACTTCACCCACTCCTTGCGAATCACCTGAGAGGCCAAGAGTCCTGAAAAAATTCCAAAGCTCACCACGAGCGTCATATTCCACGGCACAATGAATGCACTTACGATCAATGTAAGCCACGGCGTGAGATGCACAAAGCTCTCAAGCCATTCATCTCGTGAATCAGGTCGCAAAACCTGTGAAATAGATCGGATAAAGAGAAGGACAATGAACAGTCCGAGGAGGGTGAGACCGAACACTCCAATCGTTGGAAGAAGCGTAAGGACATGACTGGAGGCGCGATCAAATCGGGTGTTCCAGAAGTCTGTTTCATTCAATGCCACACCATGGAACTGACTAAAGTCAAAGATATAGGTTCCAGGACCTGATCCAAACCACGATGAATAGGCCTGAAGCGTCTGCTGTGCTACCTCTTGCGATCCCGCCGTATTTGGGGTGACTTCCAGAGGGATAGAAATTGAGGTGATGTCAGGAAGCGCAAACCAAAAGAGGAGAGAGCCCACAAGCAAGACCATCGGCCAGACAAGTCTCACAGACTGCGGAAAATCTTTAGCTCGAAAGACCACGAATGAAAAGAGGATCGCGAGCGAGATCACGAATAACGCCCAAAGGCCGGCATCATCAAGAAGCAGGAGGAAGAAAAAGGTTGATACGGAGATGAACAGTGTGAGAATCGCTTCGATCGTTCCAATCCACCGATCATGAAAGAGAGAGTCCCCTTTTTTATGAGAGAGAAAGCTTCCTAAGAAGAACACATGGAAGACGATAAGGAAGGTGGTGAACCCTGTCAGGGTTCCAATGGTATTTAAGGCAAGCGACGGAACCATCGCAGAAAGGACATTCACTCCATACGTCTCAAGAAGGGCAAAAAACGCCACAAGACTTGTAGAAACAATCAGAGTGAGGTGAACATTCCTATGTTGTTCCCGTCCTCCCATGAGATTCGATAAGAGATAGAAAAGAACGGCCAAAGAAACAACCGTAAGCACACTGGTGTATTCCTGACGGTGCGCACCAACCCACGAAAGATAGGGGGCAACCGATTCCACCGCAGGAAGGATGAACGCCAATACCAGAAGAAGTGGCAATAAATTTGACCACCCACGCCGAACGCGAATCTGCTTGTGTACAAGCATCGAACCCAGCCAACACAGAGCCGAGGCACACGTCAGCACGATAAGAAGTGTCTGTTTATTAAGCTCCAGCGTTTCGAGTGTGATCGGCAAAAAAAATATCGGCATCAAGAACATCAGAATCATCAGAAGTCCTCGTGCCGTAGAAAGTAAGTAGTGTCCTCCATGTTTCATACCGCTCCATTATAACGCAAAAACCACGAGTGTGGGGTACGCGTGGTTTATGCTCTTTAATTGTTCACCTACCGAAGCCTAAGCGTAGGCAGGTGTTGGTCCGTGGGACCGTATTCGCGATCGGGTAAAAGCAACGTTACCTGAGCGCAAATATCTTCCTTGTCACATTCGCAAGGGGTTTGGTTGTTCACCTCACACAGTTGCGTACTGTCACAGGGCAAGCATGGACCCCGCCGGTGGTCAAAGACCATCTTCTGTTTACTTTCGCTGGAAGCCGCTAGGCGCCTTCGGCTTGATCCATTGGCAAACGACAGATGGTTCCAGACCACCAGCGGGGTGGAACCCTTGTGCGGACCACTTCCACCCTCCTTGTTAAAAGAAGAGAGGTAAGGTCCGGTGAAATGTAGAGAAAGAACGTTTTGACGTGTAGGAGCTGGGATAACGGTGAACGCCAATGGTGTTCGATTACGACGTTGGTGGTTCCTCGGCTGTTGCACCGACATCACCTTCTGTCGTTGGATCGATAAGGATTTCATCCGGACTCACCGGAGAAGCAGGTTCTTCTGTCACAACTGGTTCGAGTTCTTCGATAATGGTCTCGTCAGAGGAAACTGTCTCTTCAACAGACTCATCAATAACGATCGGAGGTTCTTCGACGATCACTTGCTCTTCAAGAAGAGCCTCTTCGATCTCAGAAGTTTCTTCGTCAGGTTCGTACCCTCTACGGTACGCACTCACCATCCAATCAAATTCAACATCTGCGGAACCAGCAAAGCGTTTCACGACAAAGTGATTTTGGTCCTTTTCAGAGACATAGAGAGAAACAGGACCATTGGCCGTCACGATGACACGAATCGGAGCCTCTGCGGAGATCACATCATTATAATCAGGAGCCACATCTTCAAATCGAACCTCCGCTGATCCGTTTACCAAAGTTGCCGTTCCAGTAAGCGTAATCATCACCTCAGGTGAGGTCATCGCGACGGTCTCAACTTTTGTATTTTGATACGAATCAATCACCGTCTTGAGAAGGGCTTCTGTTTTGATGGTTCCATCTGATTCAATCGACCACACAGAACTCACCCCTTCAAGACGACCAATGCTCAAAATTTGGTTTGTGGCGAGATAAATATTTCCACTCATGTTCAGCGCAGAGAAATTCGTCACCCCTGACGTTTGTGAAGCGGTATTTTTAACAATCGGGATAATTTCCTCCGCGTTTCCAGACCAATACCCGACGTTTACGTACGCAAGAATTAAGTTATCTGTGTCGCTTCCGCTATAAGATTCAAGGGCATATCCAACAACTTGCCCAGCTTCAATCGCCTTCATCGCGACTCCTGAGCTTGAGGATGTTGTGAGTGGATCTCCAACGGCAATCGCTCCATTCTCGAGACTCACTTTTGTTGGAACACGACCTGCTAAGGCAATTGGATATGCCCCGCTCACATTTTCTCCCGCGAGGAATCCAGGTCGTGTTGAAACAATCCCAGCGAGTTGCTCATCCTCTGAACCACTGGCTCGCACAACCGTCTCTCCAACACCCGCAAAAACGACAATGTCTCCTGCCGTCAGCCGTTGATTTGAAGGGAACATTTCTGCAAAGTCATAAGAACCTGTTGACCATCCCTTTGCATTTGTTCGCATGAAGTCCCCTCCAGCTCCCGCAGATCCATCATAGTAAATATATTTCTCAGACTGTGCGGTTCCACGATCAGACGGATACAGACGCCCGCCAATAATCATGTCCCCGGCAATTTTCATCGTTCCTTCGTTTGTTATATAGGCAACTTCTGCTTCATTGGTATTTCGAACACTCAAACGATAGGCATCGTCTGAATCGACAACATTCTGAAGCATCATCTCTACCGCCTCTGCCTCAGATCCGTTCCAGGCAGATCCACGTAACGCAAGGCCATAAGAATCGAATGTGGCTTCAGAAGCGGTTGCTGTCCCAACGGAAGAGACAATCACATTGTCGGTGACGAGTGTCGATGTTCCATCGGTTCCAAGAACCTCTCCCATGGACCAGCTATTATTGACTTGCACCATCACCGTCGCGCTCACCCCATCCCAGTTTTCAAGAGCCATCCCAATAACACGTCCAACTTTCGTCGCTTTCATGGCGTGCCCAGCGGTTGAAGAAGTGGCAAGGTAGTCCCCGACCGAGATCGAACCCCCCTCAGCCGTCACCTTCACCGGCACACGTCCGACAAGAGCGACCGGCATTGGATTGTCTGCGTCGTTGATATTGTACCCAGCACTTGTGAAATCTCCGTAGTTATTTGAAACGATCCCAACGACAGGACTCTGATATGTCTGTGTGGATTTTACTAATTCGGTAATTGTATCTCCTTCTGTCGTAACCACCTCACGTGTTCCAAGGACGACGACGTCTCCATAATCTATTCCCTGAGCCACCGGATAGATTTCGGCATAGTCGGCTGTTGGACCAGAGGCACAATCGGTGATCGCCTCTGTCCCTGCTCCGTTGGTTGCGTGACACAGGGCGTATTGTCCAGATGATGCATAAGTAAATGTCGCCGTTCCAGCCGTTGTCACCCCCCAATTACTTCCTCCCCCAAGAGAGAAGACCGTTCCGCCCGTAAGGTTACCAATCGCAATATTATCTGCAGTTGAGCCATTTGTCGCAATTTTAATAGTATCATTTCCGTCTGCGGTGACCCCTCCGATATCAATCGATTTTACAACCGCATCATCAAATAAATTCACCACGGCTGAGGCGGAAGTAACCGACATGGAAACATCATCATCCGCAACAAAAAGGAGGTCGTCTTTTGCCGAAATTCCAACATCTCCCCCATTGACTCCCATCGCGGTTGGATTTCCTCCTGAAACAAACTCTAAATCCCCGTGCAATCCGGCCGTTGAATCCCCTCCTGAAATTTTTACCTTTCCTCCGTTTCCTATGCCGATAGAAGAATCTCCTCCTTCAATTCCCACATCCCCACCATTGCGAGCAACGGTTCCGTCACCCACAGCATTACCTCCTTTCATAAGAAGCAACCCTCCTGCCCCTCCTGAACCACCAGCGTTATTTGTTCCGCTTGTTATCTCGACATTTTGTCCGGCTGTCCCAATAGAACTTGAGTACCCACCCCTTATGTCAAGAATCAAATTATCTCCTGAAGTAATGTTTTGGATACTGAGTGTCCCCGTTGTTCCGCTATCTTTTAATGTCATTAAGGAATTTCCAGCAATATCTTTAAACGATAGTGATCCCGCATCCGGAATCGTCATAGAAGCTGTCGCACTATCAAAGAAGAGTTGATTATCCCATCCAGATCCAATGCGAATTCCATGAGATCGAATAGTCGCTCCAGGATCTGTCACGGTATCGACATTGATCCCTGTTATCGTATCTGTCCCCGCACCATTGGTTGGTGAAAACGTCTCGATTAAAAGCCCGTTATACCAGAGTAGATCTGTTGCCCCTCCTGCAAATCCAGGAGTAATGGCGACCGCAGATGTACTTACATTTCCCGCCGAATGCACAATACTTAATGCATTTACTCCTGTGGTTGTTGTTGGAACACCTGTATTGGTGATCGCTACCATATCTGCCGTTGGAGCAGAAGAAGCCACAAACTCTACAACGGAATCTGCATCGATTCCAAATCGAACATCTCCCGTTCCTGCAGGTTGAATGAAAAGACGTTGGTTTGTGAGAGTTGTGATATCGACATCCGTATCCAAATTACTGTCGAACATGAAAGCGGTATTCGAGTCAATTGAAATACTGTGGTTCGCACTATTACTCACATCTTGAAGAATCAGGATATCGTTCCCTCCAGCATCCTGAAATGCCAATTGCGAACCATTTCCAATCCAGAAGTTTGGAGTGGCACCTTCCATATAGATGCCTGCGTCCCATCCATCAGCGATACTAATGGCCGTTTCATTTGTGGAGGCAGATCCCGTGAGGGCTTCGATCCGAATCGCATGAAGTTCCTCCACATCCGCATCTCCAACCATCGATTCAAAATTCAATCCTGAAATACGGTTTGTCCCTCCTGAAGCATTTCCAATATCCAAATCCACTAAAATTCCTGCATGAATATTTGTTCCCGTTGTATCGATCGGCGTTGTGTAATTGATTTCCAGAATAGGATTGATCGTCGAGCTTGCATCATCTGCAGGTAATGGATCCCGCATGATGAGTGTTTGCGCGACACCTCCGAGTGTCCAATCGATTTGATCATCCGTGCTCGCAATAACCGATGTATCCGCATCTGCATCTAACGTAAGAGCCGTTCCATTTAAATCAAGCCCTCCAACGGTCGCAACACCTGCAAGATCAAAAGCTCCGTCAACCTCAAGCGCATCTGTCACAAAGAGATCTCCTGCACCAACAGAAACTGTTGGAGTCCCTGTTCCAATTCGGACCTCATCTGCCGTTGTCGCATTTAATACAAGCGGTGCGCCTAGAGAATCAATGTTGTTCCCTCCTACAGAAATATCTCCATCCATCGTAATGGATCCTATTCCTGTGAGGTCTCCTGTTGTAGAAATGTCCCAATCTGAGGAGTCGATTGAAAGGACATAACCCCCATCGCCAATCACCGTAGCTTGCGCGAACGTCAAATCTCCTCCTGCAATCGTCAGAAGAAGATCTGTCGTCCCCGTTGTGGTGATCAGTCCTGATCCAAAAGTCGTATCCGTTCCTGCAATGAAGCCTGTATCCGTATAGAGCGCCCCCTCAACTCCCAACGTTCCCGCCACAAAAAGATCGTCTCCCCCAAGGGCAAACGATGTATGAGCGAGCGTCTCTGTTGAAGATGTGCTTGCACCAACAATCAAATCATTGTCGATGAATCCATCTCCTAACACTTCAAGTTCGTCCGCAACTCGAAGGTCACCAACCCCTCCTGATCCATACGTAAAGGCGGCATCAATTCCGATAATCGTTGCGAAATCATCCTCGAGAGTTCCATTTGTCCCTGTTTCCCAATGAGCTGCACTCGTAATATCTGCAGAATAGGCAACGGTTCCTGATGCATTTTGAAACGTAATAGTCCTGTTCACGGTTGGATCTGTGAACGCAAATGTGGAAGTCACCCCATCATTTGTTCCTCCCTCGAATACAAGAGGTGATGCGCCGACAAGCTCAGCACCACTTACATCGTAATCTCCGGTTGCCGTATCTCCGGTTGCCGAGAGAAATCCTGTTGAATCGATTCCGTCTAAGCGTTGCGCATTCAGAGCGTACGGTGATGCGGTTAAGCGTCGTCGAGGGGAAAGTGTTTCTCCTGCAATCGTCACTTCGAGATAGACACCAGCATTATCGCCAAAAACGGTATCCGCAATTGCGGCGTATGACGCACTTGTGTCTCCAATGTTTTCCGTAAAGAGTCCTGTCGAAAGGGAAACAGAACGAGCAACGATGGAAGCTGGAGTGTTTGTGTGACAATCTGCGGAGTCATTTGACCAAAGACATGTCCCACCAGAAACGGCTGTATACAGAGCAAACTTCATGTTGAGACTGGAATCAGAAACCGGGACACCGTTGGTGTTTAATACGCGTCCTTGATACGTCACAATATTTGTCGGAGCGGTAGGCGAAGCTTGGACAGCTGTCATCCCACTCAACGTCATTGCGAGCATCAGAACGATTCCCAATTTTTTCCTCCACGTTCTCACCATACTATGTTTCTCCATTTATGGAGCGTGCTTCTGCTTCAAGCGTCACTTCATCGGTAAATCCTTTTGGTTCCTCTTCTGCAGAATAATCGATTGGATCAATCTGTGTTTGTTTGAATCCTTCTTTTTGGAAGGTGGCGTAATACTGGTTTGGACCCAGAATAAACGCATACCGTCCTTTACTATCGGTCACCTGTGTCTCAAGAAGTTTGTTGTACTTTGGTTCAAAGATGCGTGCCACCACTCGAGAGAGCGGTCGAGCCGTGTCTTTGTCATAGACGATTCCCCAACTGATTGGTCGCTGAGGTTTTACAAGACGTCTTGCGACGAAATACATTGCCACCTGGACCGCCACCATGAGGATCGAAAATCCATTTGGACGAATGATCGCGAAGACGATCGAAGCAATCACTCCTGTAAGAGCAACCCCATGTTGGAGTTTACGCAGGAAGGCGCGTTGTTGAATGGCCTTCGGAGCCTGATACTTCTCTGCTTGAGAAGGATCGACTGGAATATTCGCGGTGACAACCACACCTTCTGATGTCACCTCTACGGTTTCGCCATGATAGACATCAAGGTAAGGTCCATCTGTTTTCTCCTCTTTTAGATAATCTGATGGGAACTGGAATCCAGGTTTTGTCACCTGAATTCGATATGTTCCTGGAGGAACAAGGAAGAAATATCTTCCTCCCTTATCTGTCACACGACTCTTGACGAGACGACCGTGCGCACCGGTCGCCTCATCTTCAGGACGCACTTGGAAGAGGCGCACAACCGCCAAATCCACGGGGGCTTTTGAGATCGCATTGTAGACGATTCCATATCCCTTCCTTCGACGTCGCCAGAAAAAGAGAACCGGCGCGGTGAAAAAGTATTGAAGGAGTGGAAGGAAGTCGAAGGCTACGGAGAGGACAATCACACTCACTCCAGCGGAGATCGCCAAAACGGGTGTTGAAATCTCTGCGGTCTTTTCGACACCCGGGAGTCCCCGAATGGTTTCAAGAGTCTGTCGTGCTACGTCCGTTGGAAGCGCATCAAATAACGTTTCCAATAGAGTCGAAGCAACGTCTGTTGGTTCTTCAGCCACCTCTCCCGGAGGTGTCTCAGTTGAAGGTTCTTCCACGATCACCCCTTCATCTTCTTCCTTGATCAGAGCAAGAAGGATTCGTGGGTTCACGATGGAATTACGGACGGCTAGTTCTGCACTCACGGCAGAATCAAACCCTTCGGCTGAGGCAGAAACCTGATACGTGCCATTTGGCACATACCATCCAAAAGAAGCGTCTGAAGCAACGGCTGTCGGATTGAACTGACTCCATGGGGACCCATCCCATACGGTCAATTTTCCCCCAACATTCTCAAAGAGCGTTACGGTCGCGGTGCTCACGTCCGCTTCTTCACCATCGATGACCTGATATACGTAGCCTGGAGTGACTACGTGCAGGTATGAAGAAACAGAATCCGTTACTCCACTCTCATAGGTGACAAGCACGGACACCTGAAGAATGGTTTGCACGTTTGGAATCGTGAGATCCGCAAGGAAAAGAGCGAGCGCGTCATCAAGACGCATGAGATATGTGTCCGACCCTACCGTCAGTACGATTGTACGGACGCCGTCGGAAATGGCTGATTCTGGAATCGCAATCCGCAATGTGCTTGTGGGAAGCACTTCAACGACACCGGAGCGCGTCGTTTCGAGCGTAATGGATTCATCTGCGACCAGATAGATCAAGTCGGCATCACTGAGATCTCCTTCTTCCGCACCCAAGGAAGTAGGTTCATCAGTTTCTCCGCAATCTTCTGGACATGATTCGGAAGACTCAGTTTCTGAGCAAACGTCGTCCCCACAGGAAACCGCCGAGTCCGATGGAGGTGTGTCGTCTGTCTCTTCTTCTGGGTCTTCGGTAGGAGTCCCTGTTTCGGTTTCAGGATCGGTGGATCCATCTCTGTCTTCACCGTCTGTCCCATCAGAGGGCACCTCTTCTTCTGAAGCCTGTGGTGTACCCAGCACCAAAGCTCCAGAAGCAAACTGCCCTGCCTCATCATACGCAAAAACGCCATAATAATAGGTGGTTCCATTTGTAAGACCTGTCTGAGTGAGTGAAGTACCCAAACTGGTTGAAACAATAGAACATGCCGTATCGGTTGGTCCTGTTGGATACCCCCCAAGACACTGAAGAATCCGAGTCCCGACTAAATCTCCGTCCGTTGGATTGACCCAGGACAAAATCAACTGACCATCCCCTTCTTCAATAGAAAGGCTCGAAACATTCCCTGGCGCATCATCTGAGTCCGTTGTGAATGTCTGATCACTTGAAAATGCCTGATTCAATGATGCATCCGTCGAAAGCACCTGGAAGTGATACAGCGTCCCTGGTGAAAGATCTGACAACAGAACTGAATGAGAAATCTCAAACGTTCCATCAGATTCTGAAAGATCGTATGAGTCACTCAATCCATAGGACACAGTACTGTCTGCAGACTCATTCGTCGTCCATGTCACACGCGCAGATGTTGACGTGACATCAACCACATCAATATCTGAGATGACTGGATCTGTTTCATCAAGCGTCGTGAAGGTTTGCGTACTCGACGTTGAACTATTTCCAGAACTGTCGACGGACGTAACCGTAAACGAATACTCTGTGCCTTCACTAAGCCCAGATAATGAGATCGCATGCGACGTGTAGTATCCCGATCTTGCAACCGTACTTGTCGTCGTTGACCCTGTTGGCCAATACTCAACAGTACTCACTCCAGCCTCATCGGTTGTCCAAGAAATATCCGCTGAAGAAACGGTAATACTTGAAACGACGATCGAAGAGATCACGGGTGCGGTTGAATCCACGTCCGCTGGAATCGGATCTGTCTCACCACCACCTCCTCCGCCTCCACTTGATGGAACAGTTGCGGTGACCCCAATCGAGTCATCACCTCCGATTGGAAGAATGATCGAGCCAGAATCTCCAAACGTCCCTCTGATAGAAACGAAGTAGGCACCAGCCGAAGCTGGATTCGTCACTTGATTTACACCGGTTCCAGAACTTGTTGCGTTTGTCCCAATCTCCACTCCGATAACACTTGTGGCAGTTATTGCCCCACCATCACCAGCACAAATGGCAATGGTTACTGTGTCCGACGCGATAGAGACGGAAGCTTGTTCTGAGCCTAAGCAGTCAGAAGCGGTTGTGAGGTCGACGCCGTCATCTGTGATATCAATATCATCCTCAGTCATGGAGGATGTATCAAAGGATGACGCAAACGTAATCGTGATGGTTGAACCTTCTGAAACACCTGTTGGCGTTGTAAAGAGCACGTTGTGGTTGGAAGCTTGAGATGTTTCAAGTGTCGAAGGATAGTCATTCGCACTTGTCACTGTTGCTCCCAAAGTTGTCGAAACAACTACAAGAACCGCTGTAAGAACTACCGCGGTTGTTGTAAGTGTTCGACTAATCCTCCTAAGTATTCGCACACATGAATTTATTTACTGGCCTTTTGTAACCACTTGAACATCACAGCGAGCAACAGAACTCCTCCTACAAGAACGGAGATAAGTTGCCAAGGAAATACCCAAAACGCTGTCTGAGTTGCTATTGCCCCCTCCATTCCATAAGAAAGTGTTAGTTCTGCAGTCACAGGCCCCATAATGAGGTGACTCAACTGGAACCCAACAGCTTCCATGAAAGAAGCTTCTTCCTGATATTCAACCGTAAACGCCCTTGTTGAAGCTGGGAGAACACGACCTTCCGCGGAATTCGCATCCAACGTGGCAATCGTATTTCCAAACATGCCTCTTAGCCGAATCACTCCACTAGGAGTGACGTGCACATTCCCCTGGTTCTGGAGTCGAAAAGTGAACGTGCCATACGGAAGAGTTGTTTGATTCTGATCTCCTGTGAAATCAAGAAGTTGCAGAGACTCAACCGTCTCTCCTTCAATGGTAAGGAAAAGAAGGATAGCCGTCCTTGCTTCGATAATTGCCCCATTCGTCGCAACGACATCTGTGGGAGCCGTTGAAACAGTAATGGATGCATAGTATCCACCAGATGGAACGTCATCAGGAACAAGAATATTGAAAGGAACATCAACTCTTGATTGAGCGGGGACCGGAATTTCCTCGATGGGAAAATGGATCCACGACGTCAAACCATCTTCCGAATCTTTTTGGGCAAACTGTGGCGTTCCTGTCTCTTCTGTTGGGGTGAACTCGAGAAGATCGAGGAAGTACACTTGTTCACTCGCACTTGTATTGAGGATGGCGAAAGAAGCTTCTACTTCTTGACCACGAACAGAGGAAAGTTCAAAGGTACTTGGAGAAATAGCAGCTGCTCTCCCAATAAGAGGACTCAATAGAAGGGTGAGCGCACAAATGATTGTTGGAATGCGTGTAGACATACCTAGAAGTTTGCTGAAGCAATGACCGAAATGGTGTGAGCATAGCCTCCAGCTGTTGTTGCAGAACTTATCGATGTTTTCAACGTGACGAAATTTCTGCTTTCGAAACTTGCTGTCGACTCTGAAGCAACATCTTGAAACGTGGTGGTAATACCCGTATCTGCTGTATCAAACGTAGAAGTACTTATCGTCGTATCTGAGGAACGTGCTCCATATTCCTGAGAACCTGCCGAGACACTTCCATCTGTGACATCCGGTATTTCACTACTTCCAGCCCGAAGATTTCCATCTTCGTACATTTGAACCACATACCCATTGTCATTTACTGCGGTCACCTCGAAGGCGATGATCGCCGTACTCACGGATGATGTACTAAGGGTTCCAAATACAACGGAGGTTCCACTAAGTCGATAGACTTTGTCGTTTGTGCCGTCGATCACAGGACTTGATCCAGCATTCTTCCATACATCGACCGTAATCGTTCCAGCACCTATTGAAACAATTCGACCAATCGCTGAGACCTCTGACGCACCTTCATCTTGAACCAGAGCAATGAGGTCATTTACGACCAAACCCGTTGGATCAGCTGTAACGGTCGTTCCAGACAAAGATGTTGCTGACCTTCCTGTTGAAGTATCTTCTGCTACGACTTCAAATGTAAGGAGCTGTGTATCCACCCGATATCCTTGGGCGAGCTCGTATGAACTGCTTGTAGATGAGCCGGCCGTTGTGCTTTCAGCTGTGTCGTGAAGAAGGTAAGTGGCTGAAGAAGCTGTATCAGAACCTCCGGTGCTGACTGTGTCCCACCGGATAATGTAGTTGCCTGAAGTCATTTCTGCCTGAGCAAAAGATGCCCATACAAAAAACCCCACAACGGCGAAGGTGAAAATTTGTTGCTTCATATCTTCAATCCTTACAAAGAAAGTATACCATGAATACTAAATGTAGTCAATCTATTTCTATGCTAAATTTAGCGAAGAAATAGCATGCAAATCCACCATTTTTCATCCTAAAGGCAAAAAATGAGTACAAATGTGGCAAAAAAGCAATGTTATCCACACTTTTCTATTTTTGTCAACGCTTGTGTTGACAAACACCGGGATTCTCGAGCCTGTTTCACGTGAAACAAAAAACATACTAGTTTCCTAGTATGTTTTTGGTGGACCTGAGGGGAGTCGAACCCCTGACCTCCGCAATGCGAATGCGGCACTCTACCAACTGAGCTACAGGCCCATGTCTTATTTATATCGTCACTCATTTAAAGACCAAGACCTTCTAATACAGGAATCACCTCCTCTAGACTATCGAGAATGTAATCAGCGTCAGAAAATCCACTTCTATTCGCAAATACCGTTGGAACGGCAATAACCGTGCAGTTTGCTCGCTTTCCAGAGATGGTTCCACTGCTTGAGTCCTCAAAAACAATGCAATCTGATGGAGCGCAATCAAGAAAACTTGCTCCCATCAAATATGGATCAGGCTCAGGTTTACCTTTTGGGCTGATTTCAGCTGTCACACGATGATTGAAAACATTCAACAAATCCAGAGAACCGAGATTCTTTAGTGTCATATCCAACCCGGAACTTGTAACCAGACACTTTTTGTATCGTTTTTCCTCAACCCAATTTATTAGCTCAAGAGCTCCCGGCATAAGAGCTATCTCTGAACGAAGTCTTTTTTCAAATTGAATCTGAAACTCTTTTTGAAACTCCTCACTCGAGAGAGATAACTTGCATTCCTGAACAACATAGAGAGACCAATATTCACTTTCTGTACCAAGAATCTCTGAATGAATTTCATTGGTGAAATTGCCACCATTCAATGAACAAAGATCTTGGAAAACATGATGTGCGATGGTTTCAGAATTAATCAACAAACCATCCATATCGAACAGAAATCCAGCATTTGCTTTTTCGATTTTTTTCATACGTTTCACGTGAAACAATTCTCTGGTGTCCCTGGAGGGAATCGAACCCCCATCGTCAGCTTAGGACGCTACCGCTCTATCCGTTGAGCTACAGAGACAAGTCAAGTGTCGTAAAATGCTATGCTCCAACTCATGCTATACTTACTGCAAGGCGCCATAATAGTACGCCACACCCCATTCATCGTCAAAACCTATGTCTATTGAATTATTTCTTGGAATTGCCCTTGTGATCACAGTAGGTCTCCTTGCACATCAACTTCTCAAAAAGAAGGCTTCTTCAGAGCCCTTTGACCCCCAACTTTTTACATTAATCAATGATCTCCGTAAGGAAATCCAAGACACAACGACTTCACAACGCAAAGAAGTGGAGGGGAAACTCGATCACATGCATGAAAGACTGGTGAAAAACATGCAAGAATCGTCATCAACGCTTCAAAAGCACTTTCAACACACATCAGGAATCATTCAGGGGGTCACGGAAAAACTGACACAACTCGATGAAACAAATAAACAGGTTTTAAACTTCTCAGAACAACTTCAGAGTCTTGAAAACATTTTGAAGAACCCAAAGCAACGGGGAATCCTCGGTGAATATTGGCTTGAAACCCTTCTTGGTCAGGTGCTAGCTCCTGGAAATTATCAGATGCAGTACCAATTAGGTATCGATGAGAAGACAGGGCAGACTCTCATTCCAGATGCGGTCATCTTCATCAAAGAAATGTTGATACCTATTGACGCAAAATTCTCACTTGAAAATTACAATAAGATTAGCCAAGAAACAGACTCTGTTCGTCGAGAACAGTTAGAAAAAGATTTCAAGGCTGATGTAAAAATGAGAATCGATGAAACATCAAAGTACATTCAAACACAGAAGGGGACGAGCAATTTTGCATTTATGTTTGTTCCAGCTGAAGGGGTGTATCACAACCTGATTACTCAAAACGTTGGGACTGTGAAAGTAAACTCAAGAAATCTTATTGAGTACGCTTTTGAAAAGGGTGTTATGATCGTTTCACCGACATCATTTTTTGCCTATCTTCAAACCGTCATCCTTGGATTGAAGGCTCTCCAAATTGAAGATTCTGTAAAGGATATCCAGAAGCAAGCAGAGAATCTCATGCGCCACATGAAAGGCTATGAGGAGCATCATAATAGGGTTGGGAAACATCTTGAAACCACCGTACGAGCCTATTCCTCCTCATCGGACGAACTGAGAAAAATTGATAAAGATATCTACAAAATCACGGAGGGAGTTGCTGGAAAAGAAATGGACCCCCTGCAACTGACATTTCCAAAATCAGAATAGAGGCGTTGACAAGAGAGGACATTTCGCTATACTATCCCAGTCTCAGGTCTAGAGCTCTCTTCTAACAACACATTCAAAATAGGTTATAACATATGCCAAATCTACAAAATGCTAAAAAGGCTCTCCGTCAGAGTGACAAGCGCGCTCAAAGAAATAAGACGGTAAAAGCTGAGATCCACTCACTTCGTGTAAAAATTCGAAAGGCCCTTACTGCTAAGAAGGTAGACGAGGCACTCGAGATTGCGCGGCTTGTTGGAAAAAAGCTCGATAAAGCAGCTCAGAAGAACGTCTTCAAGAAAAACACCGTGGCCCGCTACAAGTCACGCATCATGAAGAAAATCAACGACCTTAAAAAGGCGTAAACCAGCACCTGCTCGGTTAACAAAATAGACCCATCTGGGTCTATTTTGTTATTGCATCAATTTTATCGTGGTGAGATCAACCGCCATACCAGCATCTATCTGACCTGTTTTCAATCGAAGATCATACTCAAGGAGGAGATCGTGAACCGCTTTTAACTGCTCAAGGGAAAATCCTCGGGCCTGTGTGAGAGCTTTCTGAGCAACAAACGGATGAATGCCTAACGTATCAGCCAGATCTTGTTTTGTCGCTTGTGAGCGTTCTTCTAAGAGTGCTCGTGCTCCTAGCAGTATTCTCACCTGGCGTCCCAACATCATGAGAAGATAATGATCGTTTGTCCCACTCCAGCGCTCCTCTTGTAAAAGACGAATGGCATCAGCTGGTCGTCGTTGAGAAACAGCATCAATCAACTGAAAAATCTTTCCCTCAAAACTTGCATGCACAAGCTCATCGACCATTGCTGGCGTGATTGTAGTTCCCTGTGCGTAGGCAACAAGTTTCCCGATCTCTCCATCCATCTGCCATAAATCTGCTCCAACCCGCTCAATTAAAGCCCGCAACGCAGAGGCATCGATTTCTGCTCCCTGATCCTTCACCCGCGATGTAACCCATCGATTAAGCTCGGTTCCTTGTAATTGAGGAAACGGATAGTGATGAACTTCTGTCGCATCCACCAACTCCTTGAATAGTGGTTTTTTCTCGAGAGCTTTTGGTTCCGTTGTTTCCCAAAAAATAACAATGGTTGAATCAGGAGTTTTCTTAAACCCTTCTGCCCATGGCCCCATCTCTCCCTTCTTTGTCTGACCAATGAGATCTCTCACAACAACCATGCGTTTTTTTCCAAGAAAAGGAAGGGCATGTGTTGCTCCCAAAACATCCCCAAGCATCATCCCTTTCTTTCCGACTGACGGAAACTCCGCAATATTCATGCCAGATGGATCAAACTTCTCGCGAAAAGCCTTCACCATATGATGAACCTTTTCCTGAGCCCGATACCCATCATCTCCATAAACAAAAATCAACATAGTGACTGCATGGTACATGAGGCTGAGCAATCAAAAAAGGACCCGTGAGTGTTCAATAAAAAACCGCCGGCTTTCAACCGACGGTTTCTATTTCCTAATTCATTTCTCCCCAATTGGTTCCTACTTCGACATCGACGACGAGAGGAACGTCGAATTCTGCGACACTTTCCATCATCTCCCGGATTCCTTTGGCCACAGGATCCACTGCTTCTTTATCAACCTCCAACACGACTTCATCGTGAACCTGCAGAATCATTTTTGCGGGCCATCCGCTTTTCTTTAACCAACCATCAATACGTAACATCGCCATCTTCATAATATCCGCAGCGGTTCCTTGTACAGGCATGTTGATCGCCATGCGCTCAGCCATGGAAACAAGCATTGGGACGCCAGACTGAATCTCAGGAAGATACCTTCTTCGCCCAAACAACGTTTCAACATAGCCGACGTCATGCGCCTGAACTTTTGTTTCTTCAAGATATGTCTGAATCCCTTTATGAATCTCGAAGTAACGTGCGATAAATTCCTTTGCCTCATTCATCGAGAGTCCTGTTGACTTCGAGAGGGCTCGTGGACCCATTCCATAGAGCACACCGAAGTTGATCGCTTTTGCTGCTCGACGTTGCTCCTTCGTGACCTGATCTTCCGCAACATCCCACACTTCAGAAGCTGTGCGTGTATGAATGTCCGCGCCTTCTTGGAAGGCTTTGATGAACGGTTGATCCTTCGCGATGACGGCGGCCAGGCGTAATTCGATCTGACTATAGTCAGCTGCCACGAGCACTTTGCCACGTGGCGCAACAAACGCTTTGCGAATCTCCCGACCGAGCTCGGTCTTAATTGGAATGTTTTGCAGGTTTGGATCCGACGAGGAGAGTCGGCCCGTCGCTGCAACGGTCTGATTAAAACTCGTGTGGAGTCGACCGTCCTTAGCAACAAGTTTTGGCAGTGCCTCGACATAGGTCGATTGCAACTTCGTCAGTTCTCGATATTCCGAGATGAGCGGAATGATCTCGTGCGTGTCCCAGAGTTTTTCAAGTTCCGGCGCAGCGGTCGAATATCCCGTCTTGGTTTTCTTAATGCCCTTGGTCGGCAATTCCATCGTTACAAACAAGACGTCGGCTAGTTGAGAAGGGGAGTTGAGGTTGAATTCCACCCCAGCCAGCGTCGTAATCTTCTTCGTCAGTTCGTCTATGCGTTTTTTGAGTTGCTTGGAGAATGTCTCGAGACTTGCGGTATCGAGCTCAATTCCTTCCATTTCCATGTTGTACAAAATTCGTACAAGTGGCATTTCGATTTCATCAAACACCTTATCGACACCAGACTCTTTCATCTGTGACCGCATCTTTTTGGCGAGCTCGGGAAGGGCAACAACCACCTGACCAAAGCGCTCATAGTCTTTTTCTTTTGAAAATACTTCTGGCACTTCAGGAACAGACCGACCAAGCCACGCATGCATGGCTCCCGAAAGATCATGCGCACGTGATCCAGAATGCAAAAGATACGAAGCGATCATGACATCAAAACTTGGAGAGGCGATGGGCGCACGTAGGTGGTGCATCAGTCCTTTAAGGTCATGACCGGAAACAGCTTTTGCCTGGGAGAGAAGTTGTGCGATGTGCGCAAGATCTGTTACGGATGGGTTGGGGAGAACACAGGTTCGTTTTCCATTGGACAATCCTACGGCTGAGAGAGTCGCTCCAAACAAGTCGGGTGGTTGTTCTGCGATCAATATTCCAATGGTCTTTCCTGAAACAAATACGCTATCTAAAGCTTCACGATTCTTAATCACCTCAACAGCCACCTTTGCTTTCTCAACTTTTTCACGCACCTGTGCTTCACGACCTGCCTGCTCCCCGTGCTTTCTCAGAAGCGTACGAAATTCTAATTTCCGATAGAGCGGAAGAAGCTTTTCATACTGGGGGGGTTTGAGCTCTGCTTGATCGAAATCAAATTCGAGTTTCATGTCACGAACAATTCTGACAAGCTTCAAAGACAATTCGATCTGTTTTTCTTGTCCGCGAATTTTCTTTGCGTATTTTTCTTCAATATCCGCAAGATGCTCGAAAATTCCTTGAATCGTTTCGTACCGTTGCAATAAGAGTGTGGCCGTTTTTTCTCCGATCCCTGCGACTCCAGGAATATTGTCCGACGGATCGCCTCGCAAGGCCTTGTATTCAAGAAACTGCGCCGGAGTGAGTCCATAACGCTCCTTCACCGCCTCTATATCGTATAACTTTGTCTCACTAATACCTTTTTGAAATGTCAGAACCTGCGTGTGTGCGTCAACAAGTTGTAGACTATCGAGATCTCCCGTCACGATAAGCGCGCGCATGCCGTTTTCTCCCGCGTCTTTTGAAAGCGTTCCGATGATATCGTCCGCTTCGTATCCAACCGCCTGAAGAGATGGGATTCCGAATGTGTCCAATATCTCCTGAATTAGTGGAATCTGATCGTAAAGCTCCTGCTCCTTTTTCTCACGATGCCCTTTATAGTTTTCATCGATCTCGTGACGGAATGTCTTTCCTGGAAGATCCCATGCCACCGCCATGAATTCAGGTTTTTGTGTTTCGATCATCTTCTCAACAATCATCGCGAATCCGTATGCGGCATTTACCACAAGACCATCCTTCGTGGTCAACGGAGGGATCGCATGCCAGGCTCGATGAAGAAGGGCATTTCCATCTAATAACAGGATTGTTTTTTGTTTTTTCATGATGGCAGTGTACCAATCGTCTAATCGAAAAGCCAGGAGATACCTCCTGGCTTTCTACGTGATCGTCTCTGCGTTCTTCCACACAAGATCAAAGAGTGTCCGATACGTCGTTGCCACATCGCCACTTGCAAGAATGATCATTGTATTTTCACGTCGCGTCGTGATGAATGCCACTTGATCGGCAAAGATGATCACAGTCGCTGGAATATCTATGTCATCTGACAAAAGACGAGATTCTCTCAGTTCTTCGACATCTTTCTCAATAATCTTCTTTGCGATCTTCCCTCCACGAATCAGTTGTCGACTTCGGATCCCTCGCTTCTTTCGCTCTTCAATAACACGATTCACGAGATATGGCTCTTTCACATAATCTAAAAGGCCTACCCCAGACGTAATCAAGCGATACTCCTTCACTCCTGAATCGAGAAGTTGTTTCCAAAGTCTCTTGAACCCTTCTGTTCCCTCATAAAAAGTAACTCCTGGATCCATGCATGATGCTCCCTGAAGGAGTTCGAGTTCTGGCATGCGACTCGCAAGTTCTGTTTCTCTTTCCTTCATCTTTTCTAGCAACTGATTTGGAGCTTCAGCAAAATAGACCGTTGAGAATTTATTTTTCCCCTCGCGAAACACTCCACATTGTTTTAATTTCTCCAAAATAGGATAGAGCGTCGTACGTGGAAGATCAGATCTTCGTGCGAGCTCAAGGACGGTCGCAGAACCTAACTCCAATCCAGCCAAGTAAACCTTCGCTTCTTTTTCATCGAGACCATATGCCTCGAGACCAATAATGAGCTCTGGAGGATATTGCATCTGCATATATCCTACGATCCCATACACAACTCGCCTAGTCAAAATGTTGTCGAATTACTCGACAACTCCTCTGTGAACCTGGACAGCTCATTGATAGATTAACCGTATCCCGACATCCCGTTGGGACATCACCTAGGAGGGCACCATGAGCCTCGCACTCCCACTCGTCCGGTTCTTCATCTACTGGGCACTCCACATGATCGGGGACTTCGCGTTCCAGAGCGTCTGGATGATCTCCGAAAAGGGAAAGAGTTGGGAAGTGCTGATCTACCACTGCCTGACCTACACCGCTCCCTTCGTCGTGTGTCTGCTCCACCCGGATCTGACAGAACACGTCACCCCACAAGGACTGGCGCTGATCTTCATCAGCCACATCTTCATCGATGCTGCCAAGTCGCGGTGGGGGTGGATCAAACGGATCTGGGTCGACCAGCTCTGGCACCTCTCCATGATCGCACTCGCGATCGCCCTTGGGTGGATGTAGCTCCTCCACCCCACGCCCCCGTCCGCCAGAACGGGGATTTTCTTTTTCAAACTGACTTGTCGCTATAAATATAAAACCCGCGTTCGTTCAGCAACTCCGGGGACGGAGTACTGAACGAAACGCGGGGGAGCCACACCGCTCACCGTGTAGTGGAGCGGGGCTCAGCAGGCCTAGGAGGCCTGGGCGAAGGCCTGGGCGTAGTTGCCCGTGGCCTCGTTGCGGGGGATGGCCTGGACGGTCCAGTCCTCGTCGTTCCCGCTGACCAGGACCAGGTGGCCGTTGGCCTTGCCGTTGGCCTGGATGCCCGGGATGACCACCTCGTCACCCTCGAAGGTCCCGCCGTCGACGATCTGGTAGTCGCCGTCGAGGATGGTCTTCTGGCCGTCGGAGACGACGGAGAGGGCGTGGTTGCGCTCGGTGTCGGCGCGGACCAGGTAGCCCTTCTGGTTGGGGTCCATGGTCTCGAGCTGGTAGCCGTCGTCGATGGTCTCGTCGAGCTTCTTGCTGTCGAGCAGGGTGTCGACCAGGGAGTTGGCGTCCACGATCGCGACCATGTCGTCGCGCATCACGCCGTAGTCCTCGTTGACCGAGAGCTGGACGCTGGCGAAGCGCAGGTTGGCGAAGCTCCAGGTGCCGTTGGCGTACTCGGTCAGGACCAGGGTGTTCCAGCGGCCGTAGAGCTGCTGGCCCTTGTCGATGATGCCGATGGCCGCGGTGGCGAACTGGGAGGTGTCGTTGCGGTCCATGTAGGCCTGGATGGCCTTGCCGAGCAGGGTCGCCTTCCGGCTGTCCATGCCGCGGGTCGACTGCATGCGGACCACGAAGACGGCCTTCGCGCCGAGCTCCGCGGGGATGAACTTGAAGGGCACCTTGAGGGCGTCGATCAGCTCGATCTTGCCGTCCTTGCGGGGTCTGGCACAGATGTTAGTCATTATTTTGTAAGATTCTTCGCAGTAGTAAGCGAAGTTTTTTGTTTGAAAAAGTGTTGTGTCTTTTTTGTG
>PFEU01000024.1 GCA_002793515.1 Candidatus Uhrbacteria bacterium CG10_big_fil_rev_8_21_14_0_10_48_16 | reverse complement strand
ATTGAAAAGACACACAGAGCTGGTCGTCATGGTGACGGCCAGTTTTTCGTTCCAGCAACGGAGTCGTCGTGTCTGCTTCAACGTACCGTGTCGTCCTGATCGCCGATCAGCACGATCCCAGCGAGCTTGTCGAAAAGCTCATTCAGGCGGGCATCAAGCCCAGTGACATCCACCTCTCACGTGACCAGGCGAGCCCGGAACTGGTGGCTCGTGGTGTTCACTTCGATGTCCCCTCGGGGGTGCTCTACGTTCAGAGCCTCGCGCAGGGTCAGACGCCGAAGCGGTCGTCATGTGGGAACTGCACGTGCGCGACGTGCTGGCCCCTCGATGCGCGCGTGCCCTAGGCCTTCGCGCTTCTCCCCGTCCTACTCGGACGGGTTTTCTTTTTTCCATGATCGGATTTTGGAGGTCTTGATAAAATCTTGACGATAGTAACGAGTTGCGTTACTATAGAGGCATAAGTTCTTAATACACCGTATGATTCAAACGTTCTCTGATGAGGAGGCAGAAATGTTGTTTCAACGAGGACGTTCGAGGAAACTTCCTCCATCCATCCAACGTCGGGCATATCGAAAGCTCCTTATGCTCCACGCGGCCATCTCGATAAACGACCTGCGTTCTCCACCGAGTAATCACCTCGAAAAGCTGACCGGTAAAAGAGGTGGTGAGTACAGCATCAGGATTAATGACCAGTGGCGCATCTGCTTCGTCTGGAAATCAGGTCATGCCTACGAGGTAGGGATCGAGGACTATCACTAGATTTTGACCGAAAAACTATATGAAGAAACGCATGATCATTCACCCAGGAGAAATTCTTCTTGAGGAGTTTCTCGAGCCTCTTGAGATTTCCCAGTATCGTCTTGCTAAGGACATCAGTGTTCCCGCCCGTCGGATCAATGAAATTGTTCTGGGGAAGCGTTCCGTCACCGCTGACACCGCTTTGCGACTCGGTCTCTACTTCGACACATCGCCAGAGTTTTGGATGAATTTGCAGACGTATTATGATTTGGAGATTCAATCAGACACGCTTGGAAAACGACTCGAGAAAGAAGTCCAAACATTGGCTATGGCCTGATCCCCTTCATAGGGGATTTTTGATATCATATAGACCTATGGCAAATAAAAAAGAGAAAGAAAAAGAAAACGAACTCACGAAAGCTCAAAAAGTTGTTCGGAAGAAACTCATCGAGTTTATGTCCGCGGCGTTTGCGCTCGTGGCCGCGCTTGCGTGGAATGAGGCGATCAAGGCGCTCATTGATGCCTTTATTCCAGAGGCGAATGGGGTGTTGGCGAAGTTGGTCTATGCGGTTTGCATTACGGTGCTGGTCGCGCTCGTCCTATATTTGTTTGAGCGATCAACAAGTGAGAAAGAATAAAGAATTCACATCTATGTTTTTGAAAAAACGTCCGCTTCATCTCACAAGAAACTTAAGTATTGTCATTGGGCTCGTGTTGGTCTGGCGTGGTGTATGGTATGTCCTAGACGGGTTGGACATCTTACTGTTTGGAGGAAGTCATGTGTGGACTGCGCTGGGAGGCATCGTGCTTGGCTTGGTTGTTCTCTATCTTCCAGATAAAGATTTGAAGGAAATAGAGAAGCTTTAAAAATAGCTCATCAGAAGAACTTTTCATGCAACGCTCCCGTTTGCTGTGTTGTTGCGATGAATAACGAGATATGAAGACCCGCGCGAAAATTTGGATCTACTCGAGTGAGCATGCGTCTTGGTATTTTGTAACGCTTTCGACGGCGAGTGCGAGGAACCTGTTGAAGCAGGCGAAGAAGCAGAGAAGAGGGTGGGGGTCGATTCCGGTAGTGGTGACGGTGGGCAAGAGCGTGTGGAAGACATCGGTATTTCCAAACGCCGATGCAGGAGGATACATTCTTCCCGTCAAAGCGAAGGTGCGCAAAGCAGAAGGGATCGAGCACGGACAGACGGTGTCGTTTGCGATCGAGTTCGATCGTTGGAAATAATCCCCCTCATCGGGGACATGGTCCGTGAGGCTTATGCCTTTACGGGCTTTTTGGTAGGATAAAAAAATATGGAGGTTCGTTTTTTTCATAATGACATTGAGCAATTCATTGCTGGACTCGAGAAATCAACGATCGCAAAAGTTTTGCGGACGTTTGATCTGTTAGAGACCTTTGGTTACAGACTAGGAATGCCACACACAAAGAAGATTGGAAATGGCCTTTTTGAACTGCGTATTCGTGGTGCACAAGAGGTTCGGTTCCTCTATATATTCCGCAAAGAACAGATTGTCATCGTGTTGCATGGGTTTGTGAAGAAGACGCAAAAACTTCCCATGAAGGATTTGAAGCTTGCACAACAGAGAAAAGCGTCGTTGACCTGATATAACGTATATGTTATATTAATCTTGTATGAAATCTTACCGATCACTCAAAAAGAAACTGTTAGCTGATAAGGACGTGCGTAAGGCCTATGATCAGCTCGGTCCTGAGTTTGCGATCATCGAGAAACTTATCCAGAGGCGGTTGCAAAGAGGTGTTACGCAAGGACAGCTGGCTGAAATGATCGGGACTAAACAGACGGCCATTTCTCGTTTCGAGTCCGGGACATACAATCCCACCGTTGGGTTCCTCTACAAAGTTGCGGATGCCCTCGACGCTAAACTAAAGGTTACTGTTTCTTAGTTCACTCGAAGTCCCCCTCATGGGGGATTTTTGCTAGAATGGGAGCGTATGGAGAAGCGATACAATGTTCAACTCGACATAAAACATACCGCCTACGGGAAGCTTGCGGGTTCAAAGCGAAAACCGCTTGTGATTGTCGTACATGGTCTGCCGTGTACGATCAACGAGGGATTTTATGAGCGAGCCTGCCAGTGGTTTGATCGTCACGGCTATGCGACGTATCGGTTCGGTCTCTACGACTGGCACGCAGATGCGCGACAACTCGTTGACTGCACATTGTCGGTTCATGCAAAGGACCTCGACACGGTCATTGCTCACTTCCGCCAAAAGGGATATAAAAAAATCTTCGTCGCAGGGCATAGCTTTGGCGGGCCAACGATTCTGCTTTCTAAAAAGCAGTCATTTGATGCCGCCGTTTTGTGGGATCCGTCCTACGCGATCTCGTTCACACAAAAGAAGTACGGCGTGCCAGGAGGGAAGTATGTGAAGGCTCTGAAAGGGTACTTTATGCGTTGGGGCGTGAATGTGATCATCGGAAAAAAGATGGCCGATGAAATCGATGCCCTCGATTGGGATAGGCTTACCCCATCGTTTCACGTTCCCCTCAAGATTATAGCCGCAGAGAAAGGTGTGCTGGTCGCTGGATGCAAGAAGTATTTCTCAGGTGCGCATGAACCCAAGAGCTTGGAAGTTCTCAAAGGTGCCACACATTACTTTGACGACACGCCTACGATGCAGGATCGCCTCTTCAACGCTACATACGATTGGTTTAAGAAATACGAGTCTTTATGAATATCCACAAGCTGGACCTGACCCCAGAGGAGCATTCTCACTACACACACCCAGGTGCACTGACCGACCTGAAATCTTTTCAAGATTTCACAAAGTGGATCTCTCCGGATCCGCGAGTGATTTTTCAAGTCACGCAAGGTCTTCTTATGCACGATATGTGGGTTGAGAGATATGGTGTGGAGATCAAGGAGAATCAAAAAAGGAAGGTCTGTAGTCCAAGTGCGTCTAACATGCTTACACAAGCACAAGAGCTAGAAGGTTTTTCTCTAGCGTTACCTCGGAGTCCATCCGCGCGCGTGCTTGGGTGTTGTCGAGAATTTAGTGTACTGGCAACCGCCCTTTTTCAAGCAAAGGGCATACCGGCGCGAGCGCGATGTGGGTTTGCGCTGTATCTCGCACCGCCGGGATTTTATGAGGATCACTGGGTGTGTGAATATTGGAACGGAGTCACATGGACGGCTATTGATCCGCAGATTGATCCGTTTCAGCAAAGTACGTTTCAAGACTATGCAAATACACAAAGCGACATAGACACTGACTACAAGCAGATGCTTCTGACTCTTGATCCCCTCGATGTCACCTCTGAGCACTTTATCAACGCCGGAAACGCCTGGAAGATGTATAGATCAAAAACAGTGAAAGCGTCTCAGTTTGGGATCGGGGTAGATCCACAAGACTACGGCATGGAGACGCTTTACGGCGCGTGGTTTCTGCGGGGGCAACTTCTTCGAGATTTTGGAGCGCTGAACAAAGTTGAGACCGTCCCGTTTCTCACACGTCTTGAAGAAAAATTAGATTGGACGTCATGGCGATTAGTGGCGGTGGACAACGATCAACTTTCTCAAGATGATCTCGCCCTACTGGACGATATAGCGGATCTTTGCGCTGAGCCCGATGGCAAGTTAGAGACCATCAAAAATCTTTTTGAAAGCAATCCCGAGCTTCACCCGTTGCTGTAATTCTTGACGCAAAACTAAAGGTGACGATTTTCTCACTTCTCGAAGTCCCCCTCACAGGGGATTTTTGGTAGAATAGAATTCGAATTAATTGAAGCACTATGTTGAACTATCCTATTGTAAACGACCAGGATGAGGTTATTGGTCAGATGGAGAAGGAGGAAGCGTACGAGAAGCAGGCGATGTTGCGTTCCGCCCAACTTTTTCTCTACGACCAGCAGGGTCGTTTGTTTATCCAACGCCGAGCATGGACCAAAAAACGGTTCCCTGGTTGTTTATGTGCGTCTGTCGCAGGACATGTCGAACCGAAGGAAGGCTATGAGGAGGCGATTCACCGTGAGATGTTAGAAGAAATCGGTATCGACGCATCGGTGACGTTCGTTATGAAAACAAAGACACCTATTGATGACGAGCGATTTGCGATGATGGCGCATTTTCGTGCGGTGACAGATCAGGTTCCTACCCGGTTTCAAGAAGGAGAAGTGGCTGAAGGGTGGTATGTGACACCAGAAGAACTCCAGGCGCTCATCGACAAAGGAGAGTGCTTTACGCCTTCATTTCATTTTTTTCTCAACCAACAAAAATGAGTAGCAGGGCTACTCAGTGCGTGTCAGTGCTTGACGTGTCCACGGATCTCGACCTTGCCCTGGATGATCTCGCGTGTAAGAATCATCATGAGGTTTGTAAGATAGAAGTGGAATAGTATCGGTCGGATTTTTATTTGATGTTTGACGAGATTTAATGTTTTCTTTACGATAGATGGGTATGCAGATGAGATTCACACAAGGAATTTCCTCAAGCTCCGCTGACTCACTGC
>PFEU01000027.1 GCA_002793515.1 Candidatus Uhrbacteria bacterium CG10_big_fil_rev_8_21_14_0_10_48_16 | reverse complement strand
TCGAACTTCCAGATCCGTCCTTCGTGGAATACATTAAGGAACCATGGGTGAAAATTGATATCGTTTCTCCAACGGAATATGTTGGAGCGATTATGCAATTGTTGCAGGAACGTCGAGGGATTTATGAGACCACAGAGTATTTGACGGGAGCTCGAGCGATTCTTCATTATGAAATTCCGCTCGCGATGATTATTGTTGATTTTTACGATAAACTAAAGAGTATTACCGCCGGGTACGCTTCTCTCAACTATGAGCTGATTGATTATCGTGAAGCCGATGTTGTCAGGCTTGATATGATGGTGGCAGAAGAACCAGTCGATGCGTTTTCTACCCTTGTGTATCGTGATGAAGCGGAGCGTTCAGGTCGTCGTATGGCGAAGGTGTTGAGAGATTCAATCCCTCGACAAAACTTTGTCATCAAGCTTCAAGCATCCATTGGAGGGAAGGTTGTTGCCTCCGAGAGGATTTCTGCGATGCGAAAAGATGTCACGGCTGGGCTGTATGGGGGAGACGTCACACGAAAGCGGAAACTTCTTGAGAAACAGAAAAAAGGGAAAGCCAGAATGGCTGCGATGGGAAAAGGAAAGGTGAGCATTCCAACAGATGTTTATTTGAAAGTTCTTAAAAGAGATTCGTAAGTATGAAACGAAAAAAAGCTCTTCGTGCATTTTGGGCAGTCGTCGGAATCATGGTTATCTTGAGTATGGTCATGCTGAGTTTTGCGGTCGGCTTCAGTTTTTAACAAGCGCATTCAACACTCGTGGCGAAACGTTGGCACATTGCCGAACCCATTACTCCTGATATTAAGCATCAGTTCCCGGAACTTGATCCGGTTGTTTTGCAGTTACTCTGGAATCGGGGGAAGCGCACGCAAGAAGACATGGATGTTTTTCTTCGACCTGATTGGAGCCGAGACACATTCGACCCTGCCTTATTTTCAAACATGGTCCAAGCCACAGAACGGATCTTTTCTGCGTTGACCAAGGGAGAGGTGATTACCATTCATGGAGATTACGATGCAGATGGAACGTGTGGAACGGCTGTGTTGTTCACCACTCTACGAGATATTTGTCGGAAGATGGGGTTTGATGAATCGAACATCACGACCTATATTCCTCATCGAGAAAAGGAGGGATATGGGTTATCTATTTCCACGGTTGAGCATCTTGTCGAGCATGATAAGACAAAGGTTGTCATAACCGTTGATTGCGGAATTTCAAATAAAGACGCCATTGATCGTGGAAGGGAACTCGGAGTCGATACGATTGTGTGTGATCATCACACGATGCCACCCGAACTTCCCCATGCGATCCTGATCCATCCGCAGGTCCCTGGTGAGACATTTCCGAACAAACACTTATGTGGAACAGGTGTGGCGTTTAAGTTGGCGAGTGGATTGATCGCGCAAGCCAGAGCACGGGGAGCGGAATTTCCTGATGGCTCTGAAAAATGGTTGTTGGATCTTGTGGCAATTGCGACCGTTACGGATGTCATGCCGTTAACGGGAGAAAATCGCGTCTTGGAACGGTATGGACTTCTTGTATTAAACAAAACACGACGGAAAGGGATTCAAAAGTTACTGGATGTGGCTGGATCTTCCTTAGGCGAACTTGATACTGTTTCCATTGGCTTTCAGATTGGTCCACGATTGAATGCGGCTGGGCGCATGACGCACGCCAATGAGGCACTGGCCTTGTTGATTGAGGAAGATGAATTGGAGGCGACAAAACTCGCGATGCGTCTGCAGGAAATTAATATCGAGCGTCAAAAAGCGTCTCAGGAGATGTATCTTGAAGCAAAACGACAACTCGGTGATGTGACCGGGCAATCTCTTCTTGTGGCTGTGCAGGAAGGATGGGGGGCAGGTCTTGTTGGGCTAGTGG
This sequence comes from Candidatus Uhrbacteria bacterium CG10_big_fil_rev_8_21_14_0_10_48_16, assembly GCA_002793515.1. Classification (GTDB taxonomy): domain Bacteria; phylum Patescibacteriota; class Patescibacteriia; order UBA9934; family GWF2-40-263; genus UBA12478. The sequence goes on along the minus strand of PFEU01000027.1, from coordinate 3,379 downwards.
CAGGGAAACTTCTTGGGGATTATGGAATCCCCGTATTCGTGGTTGGAAAGGAGGGGGATACCTATGTCGGTTCAGGAAGAAGTGTCGAGGGATTTGATATTACACAGGCGCTTCATCACGCAAAAGACTTCCTAGATAAATTCGGTGGACATCCGCAAGCGTGTGGGTTTTCCACAACAAGTCAGGAACGATTTGAACAAGCGGTGAAGATGATGAAAGCATTTGCGATGGAACAGATTCAGGAAGGGTCTCTTGAGCCGACTCTTGACGTAGACGCAGAAATTTCGTTAGAGGCTATCTCGTGGGAGCTCTTTGAAGCGATTCAGTTATTCCGCCCATTTGGACAAGCAAATCCAACCCCGCTTTTTGTCGCTCGAAAGGTCCAGGTTTCTGCCTTTTCGTCTGTGGGAAAAGAAGGTGGACATCTTAAACTACGTCTTCAGTCACAAACTGGTAAACTAGTAGAAGCCATTGGGTTTCGCTTGGGAGACTGGGTCGAGAAACTGACTCTTGGATGTGAACTAGATGTGGCTTTTGAGATTCAGGTAAATGAATGGAATGGAAACCGTTCATTGCAAATTCGTATTGTCGATTTACAACAGTGACCTCTGAAAAAGTGATGGATTTTCGTTGAACGGGCTGCTGAACTCGTGAACCCTACTAAAACGTAGGGAGAACGATGTCAGCGGGCGCCCGTGAGACGAAAAGATGCGCTTTTGCAGAGGTCACAACACGCATAATTTTATGGATGTTCATATTTATACAGATGGAGGATCTAGAGGAAATCCTGGGCCAGCAGCTTCCGGAGCGGTGATTAAAACTGCTGACGGGAAGCTCGTGGCTGAGGTGATGAAATATCTTGGAAAGACGACAAATAATCAAGCAGAGTATACGGCTATTGTGATCGGTCTTGAGCGGGCGATGGAACTTGGAGCAAAGACGGTTTCGTTGTTTTTGGATTCGGAGCTCGCCACAAAGCAGTTGAAGGGGGAATACAAGGTAAAGAATCCCGAGATCGCAAAAAGATTTCTTGAAGTCAAAAATTTAGTTCAGCAATTTGATCGGGTGACGTTTACGCATGTGCGTCGAGAGTACAATAAAGAGGCTGATGCTCTCGTAAATAAATGTCTGGATAATCAAGCGTGCTAACTGTGTTATAATAAGATTATCTATGGGCTTATTTGGGAAGAAAAAGCCAAACAGTTTTTTGGGGGTCGACATTGGAGCGAGTAGTATTAAAGTTGTCGAGTTTGAAGCAAAGAAAGGACGACCGGTCCTCCTGACCTATGGCTACGCAGAACTTCCTAATGCAGAAGCAGGGGAGTCTCTTTTTGATCAAGCAAAGGAAACAGGAGAGCTTATTGCGCGTGTCTGCAAGGAAGCGGGAACAACATCCACGGCCACGATGACGGCCTTGCCAACGTCTCATGTGTTTACCTCAATTCTTTCCCTGACGAACGGAAAGGATAAACGTCAACGGCAATCTGCTGTGGATGCTGAGGTGACGAAACTCGCACCACTCCCACTGACAGAAATGATTTTGCAGACAACATTTTTAGATGAGGAAAAAGAGGAGAAAGCCGAGAAAGGAAAGAAAAAGGAGAAAAAGGAAGATGAGAAGCCTGAAGGGGAAAAATCAACAGAATCGAAAACCAAACACAAACAGTTTCGTGTCCTTGTCACAGGATCTGCGAAAACGTTTATTCAGAAGTACATCGAAATTTTCAAAACAGCGAAACTAAACCTTCAGGCGATTGATACGGAATCACTCGCGTTGATTCGGTCTTTGGTTGGGAAAGATAAAGGGGCGATCATGATTGTGGATATTGGTTCTAAGCGAACAACACTCATGGTTGTTGAAGCCGGAATTCCATTCGTCTCTCGCTCGATCAATCTTGGGGGAGATACGGTGACTCGAGCGATCATGCAACAAATGACTCTTTCTGAAGAAGACGCGGAACGGATTAAACGAGATCTCGGAACCGCTTCTGTTGGTGGGTCAGGACTTGCGGGAGATCTTCCAAAAGTTTTAGAAACACTGATGCTCCCGTTGGTAAATGAGATCCGTTTTGCATTTCAGCTCTACGCTGGCATGGAGCTTGCACAGATCAAGAAGGTGGAGAAAATCATCCTCACAGGTGGATCTTCTCATCTCCCTCGTGTTCCTGAATATTTGGCAGAAGTGTTAAATATGAATGTGTATCGAGGAGATCCTTGGGCACGTGTGGTATTTCCAAAGGACCTGACGAGTGTTCTGGAAGAAATTGGGCCTCGCATGAGTGTGGCGATTGGTTTGGCGATGAGAGAAATGGAATAATATGGCAAAGAAAACACTTCTGATGGTTGACCAAGATGCATTTTATGCAGGAATCTATGCGAATCGCTTTGAATCTGCAGGATGGCATGTTTCTGTCGAGAATAGTGTGAGTGATGCAGAAAAACGTCTTGAACGAGAAATTCCGGACGTGATCATTATGGATCTTCATCCATTAGATGAAGCGCTCGCATTTCTTTCAAAGGTGAGAACGTCCCCAAAAACGGCATTGGTTTTGCAAATAGCTCTGACGGCTCTTGGGGATCGTGAGACGATGCTCCGAGCTCTTGAGGCCGGGGTGGATAGTTACCTATTAAAAGGGCATTTCGTTCCTGGTGAGGCGGTCAAAAAAGTTAAACGTCTATTAGAGGAAAAAACATCTGTATGAAAACACAAAAAGGTTTTACGCTTGTTGAGCTCCTGGTCGTGATTGCGATCGTGGCTCTTATCGGAGTGATGGCTGTTGTCGCAGTAAACTCTGCCCGCTCAAAACAACGTGATGCGACACGTCTTTCAAATGTGCGTTTGCTTCAATCTGCGCTCGAAGATTATTTTAACGAAACAAATGCGTATCCACAGGGGGAGCTTCTTCCACTTGGAGACGTTTCACAAAGTATCTGTCTTGGGTCTGAAGGATTTGCTTCTGATTGTTCAACCTCTGAATCCGTCTTTCTTCGAGTGGTTCCTGAAACCTATGAAGATGGGTTGGAAGGAGTTGTGACCTGTGGAGAACCATCTCGAAGAGCTTTTTGCTACACGCTTCTTAAAGAGGGGGAATCGTATGTCATTCATTTTGAACTTGAAAATGCACTTCCCCCTGTTGGACTTCAGGCAGGAGTCAACTGTGCGACTCCTGATGGAATGGAAGCAGGGATTTGTAGCGAATAATATGTTGCGGGAAATTTTGGGACGTGCGGAACCGTTTTTTCGAAAAGATAAAATGGAACAACAAAAGCTAGATCAGCAGAGACGGATGAGACCTCTTGAGGAGCAAGTGAAAGAACTTGAACAGCGCATGGAATCTGGTGACAGCTCACAGGAGTTGATGGAAACCTATGAGTTGGT
>PFEU01000011.1:22335-22815 GCA_002793515.1 Candidatus Uhrbacteria bacterium CG10_big_fil_rev_8_21_14_0_10_48_16 | reverse complement strand
TGAAAAAAGACAAGAATTGGTACAGAAAACTGGCGGACTTTTTATGTCCCAAGCAAGATACAACTCCAAGAGTAATCAAGGAGCGGTGGTATAGATGGTTTTTTGTATAACAATAGGCCTTGGTGCTCCGCGCTGTCAACGTCAATTGGAATGACGACGGCTGGAACGTGAACGCCAATTTGGTTGAGAACACGAATAGGTGGAACACTGGCAACCAGGTCTTCGCTAGCAACTATTGTTTTTCTCCCGCTGATTTAGCGGGAGTTTTACTTAATAGCCCCTTTTTCCAGCCGCCAAGCATGCGCCCGATTTCTTGTAATTTACTGGACATTTCAATATATTTTTCAGTAGGTATTAATTTATTCTCCCAGGCGATTTGAAGAAAAAGCTTTAAAATATCCAGCCGCGAAATAGTTTTGCTTAAAGTTATTATTTTCGCGTCAAGCGGCTGGTAAGAGGCGATAAAGCTTAATTCAATAA
>PFEU01000011.1:0-22069 GCA_002793515.1 Candidatus Uhrbacteria bacterium CG10_big_fil_rev_8_21_14_0_10_48_16 | reverse complement strand
TTCGAACGTAATCTTATGGAGAATCTTCTTGGTCTCTACGCACGCCTCGCAGGTTTTAGTTATAGGCATAAACAATATCAAACATTCACAATTTGTGACCCAAAGACCCGACGAATCCATAAAGCGACTGTGGCAGATCGTATGCTCCACCGGGCAGTATACCGTAAGCTCTACCCTTTGTTTGATCCAACATTCATTGCTGACTCTTTTTCCTGTCGAGTAGGGAAGGGGACACACAAAGCTATCGACCGGTTCCAGGCTGTGGCTTGGAAAATTTCACACAACCATCATCAAACTGCCTGGGTGCTCAAATGTGATATTCGCAAGTTTTTTGCAAGCATTGACCACAGGATTCTCTTGGACATACTCTACCGACAACTCAATGATGAACACCTCAGGCGTCTGTTGCAGACCATCATCCACAGCTTTCATGTTCAGCCTGGCAAAGGCCTGCCATTGGGAAATCTCACGTCACAACTATTCGCCAATATCTACATGAACGAATTTGATCAGTTTGTGAAGCATCAACTGCGGTTCAAGCACTACATCCGTTACGCCGACGATTTCGTTTTTCTTTCCAAAGACCGTTGCGAGCTTGAGAGCTTGCTTCCAGTTGTCAGAAGTTTCCTCGATCGCCAGCTCCGCCTTGAACTCCATCCATTAAAGATTGAGTTGCGGACGTTTTCCTCAGGTGTGGACTTTCTTGGGTGGATTCACTTTCCCGACCATCGGGTTTTACGGACGACAACCAAAAGAAGAATGTTGCAACACTTATCTACTGATTTCAAAGAAGAATCTCGTCAGTCATATCTTGGTTTGTTGAAGCATGGAAACGCCAAGAAGCTACAAAGCGACATTATAAATAGTTTACCACCTGTTTATTGACGTTTTTCCGTTTTTTCGCTAAACTTCGGGGCGACTTCCTATTTCCCCCCTAAACTCACTGTCATGAATATTACAGAACTCGCCCGTCGTTTGCGGGTACGCCCAGAAGAACTCCACAATAAGTTGCCGGAACTTGGGTTTAGTGTTGGAAAAAAGGCTATTAAAATCGATAATCGCCAGGCTCAGAAAATTACTGAAGCCTGGAACGAGATGCGCAGAAAGGAGCGATTGGCCGAGAAAATGCAACAGCAAAAGGCACGTGCTGCTCAGCGAGATTTGCCGGATTCTGAAAAGAAGCCGATCTTCCTCCCTTCTGTCATGACGGTTCGTGATCTTGCCTCTTTGCTTGATTTACCTGTTCCTCGTGTGATGCAGGAGCTCATGCGCAACGGCATCATGGCAGCGATCAACGAACGCATTGATTATGATACGGCCTCCATTTTGGCAGAAGATCTTGGATTTAAGGCCACACTTGAAGAAGGTGCCGTAGAAGAAGACACGGAAGGACTCGAAAAAATTGGTGATCGTGTTGAGTCAGAAGATGGTCAGAATTTACTTCCTCGTCCTCCCGTGATTGTCGTGATGGGTCATGTGGATCATGGAAAGACTCGACTGTTGGATGCCATCCGACAAACAAATGTCATGGATACAGAAGCGGGTGGAATCACTCAGCATATTGGGGCTTATCAAGTAGAGCGTAAAGGAAAATCCCTCACGTTTATTGATACTCCGGGACACGAAGCGTTTACCGTGATGCGATCTCGTGGAGCAAAAGTTGCTGACATCGCTATCCTTGTCGTTGCGGCAGACGATGGGGTTCAGCCACAAACAAAAGAGGCGATTGATATTGCAAAATCAGCAGGACTTCCGTTCGTTGTGGCGTTGAATAAAATCGATCGGGCAGAAGCAAATCTAGAAAAAGTAAAAACACAACTTTCTGAGTATGGAGTTATTCCTGAAGACTGGGGTGGAAAGACCGTGATGGTCCCTATTAGTGCAAAGGCGGGGACAAATATCGAAGAACTTTTAGATATGCTTCTTCTTGTGGAAGAAATGGAGAAAGCGCATATCGTGGCAAATCCAGACGGTCGTGCCATCGGAACCGTCATTGAGTCCAATGTCAATCCAGGTGCAGGAGCTGTTGCCACCGTTCTTGTTCAAAGTGGAACGCTCCATGTTGGAGATGACCTTGGGGTACGCGGAACGCAGTTTGGACGTGTGCGTGCCATGCAGGATTGGAGAGGAGAGGATATTAAAGAAGCAACCCCATCGACTCCTGCTATGATTATTGGATGGAAGCTTGCTCCTTCTGTGGGAGATGTCATGGAGGTTCCAGAAAATATCAAGGATTTGAAGAAGATGAAATCTACAGATCCAGCCATGAAGGCGACCGATGATGTAGCTTCGATCCGACATATTGGGAAACAAGAATCAGAAGAGGAAGGATCGGAAGAAACAAAGAAGCAGGTGGTAAATCTCATTATTCGAACGGATGCTCTTGGATCACTTGAAGCTATTTTGGGAATGCTTGATAAGATTAAGCATGATCAGGTTGGAGTAAAGGTGGTTCAAAAAGGGCTTGGAAATGTGACCGATACGGATATTGATATGGCTCAAGCCACAGATTCAATCGTGATTGGATTCAATGTTCAGACAAGCGGAAGAGCGCAAGAACTTTCACGTGAAAAGGAAGTCGATTTGCGTGAGTACAAAATTATTTACAAGTTATTTGAAGACGTTCTTGAGGAACTGAAGAAACGACTTCCGTCTGAAACGATTCTTGAAGAGCAGGGCCGATTCAAGGTCTTGAAAAACTTTAAGAAGATTGATGGAGGATGGATTATCGGAGGTCAGGTTATTGGAGAAAAAATTACAAAAAATGCAAAGCTCCGACTTTCTCGAGAGGGAGAGTACATCGGAGAGGGATCTGTTCTCAGCCTCCAATTGGGTCGATCAGAATTGAAAGCTGGACAGCCGGGACAAGAAATTGGTCTGAGTTATAAGGGAAAGGTGAAGCCTGAAGAAGGAGACATTCTCGAGGCGTACACCGAGAAACGTATTCACAACGAACTTAAGATCGAAGGGATCAGTCTTCGATAGGAAAACACCCGGGTAGCCGGGTGTTTTACATTCTCTGTCGAGCGGACTAAAATAGCTCAGCAATTCATTAATTGAGATTTTTATGTCTGAACTTATTCTTACTTCTGAAAACTTTGATGCGTCTGTTCTTCAGGCGGATAAGCCAGTTCTTGTCGATTTTTGGGCTCCTTGGTGCGGTCCTTGTAAGGTTATGTCGCCGATTGTTGAAGAGCTTGCTGGGGAAATGGAAGGGATTCTTATTGGAAAGGTGAACGTGGATGAACATGGCGATATCGCACAGAAGTTTAATATTCTTTCTATCCCGACTTTTATTGTTTTTAAGGGAGGTCAGGTCGTGGAGCAATTTTCTGGTTCGATGAGTAAGGATCAGTTGCGTGCAAAACTTTTAGGTCATCTCTAGATTATGGAAATCGAGAACGTTGTTATTATTGGTTCTGGTCCGGCTGGATATACGGCTGCCATTTATGCGGCACGTGCGGATATGAAGCCGTTGTTGTTTGAAGGACAACGTCTTGGAGGACAACCTGGAGGTCAACTCATGCTCACGACGGAAGTAGAAAACTTTCCAGGATTTCCAGAGGGGTTGATGGGGCCAGAAATGATGGAAAAGTTTAAGAAGCAGGCAGAACGTTTCGAAACACGAATTGTGTCGGAAGATGTGACAGAAGTCGATTTTGCGAGTCGTCCGTTTAAGATTAAGGCAGGCGAGCAGGAGTACTTGGCGAAGTCAGTGATTATTTGTACTGGTGCGCAGGCGATGTGGCTTGGTATTCCTGGCGAACAAGAATATCAAGGGCACGGTGTTTCTGCTTGTGCGACTTGCGATGGATTTTTCTTCCGTGACAAAGAGATTTTGGTGATTGGGGGAGGAGATTCTGCGCTGGAGGAAGCAAATTTTCTTTCACGTTTTGCGAAGAAGGTTTCGATTGTTCATCGTCGTGAAGAACTGCGTGGATCAAAGATTATGCAGGAACGGGCAGGAAAGAATCCAAAGATCGAGTTTATTTGGAACACGGAAGTTCGAGAAGTTCTCGGGGACGGAACGAGCATGTCGGGTGTGCGCGTCTTCAACAATAAGACGAATGAAGAGGGTGAACTGAAAGCGGATGGAATGTTTGTCGCCATCGGACATAAACCGAATACAAGTGTCTTCAAAGGATGGATTGATCTTGATGAGAAAGGATATATTTTAACGAAGCCCGATTCAACAGAAACAAGTATTGAAGGAGTGTTTGCTGGTGGTGACGTGGCTGACCATAAGTACCGTCAAGCAATTACTGCTGCGGGAACAGGATGCATGGCTGCGTTGGACGCGGAGCGATGGCTCGCAGATCAAGAATAACGTGAAAAACAACCGGACATGCCGGTTGTTTTTTGTTGCCTCTCATGCGATTATGAAACGCATATGAGTCTCCATATAGACATCAAAAAATACTATCTTTTCCGCGCGCTCTTGAAACGATTCATTCTTCCAATTCTTGTTTTGTATGGTCTGGATCAAGGGCTTACGCTCAGTGAACTTGCGTTGATTGCGGGAGCAGGATCGCTGGTATCATTTCTCTTTGAGCTACCGAGTGGAACTCTTGCGGATCATTTTGGACATCGGCGTACACTGGTTATTTCGATGCTCGGTCAAGGACTTTCCATGGCCTTGTATCTTGGAGGATCTTTTTGGTGGATGCTGTTTGGAACAATCACCTATTTTGGTTTTGGAAGTTTGATGACTGGTACAGGTGAAGCATTTTTCTTTGAACGACTTCAAAAGCTTGGTCTCGTTGATCAACATGCAAAACTTTCCGGCGCAGGAAAGGGGTTTGCAACGGGGGTGAGTGTGATGTCGATGCTCCTTTCAGGAGTGTTGTATGAAATCGCATGGTATCTCCCTTTCTGTATTGGAATCCTTCAGTTTATACTTGCCGCGTATGTCATCTCTACTATTGGTCCAACGCAAGATGAAATTTCTGTTGAGAAAGAAGAAGAGACTCATATAGGTGCTCTTCATCACCTCGTGATCGCTTGGAAGGATTTACAACAAAACCGCGGGATTCTCTGGTTGATTCTCTCAAGTGCCCTCATCATCGGTCCGTTGTATGCGATCGGAGATTTTCAGCAGGCGATCATGGACGATGTAGGCATTTCTGCCTCACTCATCGGAGCGGTCTATGCGGTAAAACGTCTGCTGTCTATTATCATTCAGTACTCGACGTATCGGTTTATGAAGATCTTTTCTCCCGCTCAATTTGTGACGGTTTCTGCGATCTTCATGCTCCTCCATTTTTTTGGAATGGGACTGATTCAAGATCCATGGTGGCTATTGGGACCACTCATTATTGGATCACTTGCATGGGTAGGGCTTGATATCGCCGTTAACGATTACATAAACCAGTCGACACAAACACATTCACGAGCGACGCTTCTCTCGATGAAAAATGTTATTCAGAGCCTTGTGATGGTCATGACGATTGGGCTTTTTGGATTATTGACGTTATCTCAGACTGCTGCGGAGGGATATCTCATTCTAGGGATCGTTTTCTTGTTTCTCTTAGTCATTCCTCTATGGAAACTTTCTTTCCACTTTCGTCCATTGAACTCGCTGACAAAGTAGGTGTATCTTGAATCTCTATGAACAACCCATTTCAAAATGCATTACAACAACTCGAACGCGCCACAAAACTTACCTCCTTTTCACCCGATTTCCTCAAGCGAATCGCCTATCCTGACCGTCAGATCCGCATCACGATTCCCGTGAAGATGGATGACGGAACATTGAATATGTATGAAGGCTATCGTGTGCAGTTCAACAACGCTCGTGGTCCTTACAAGGGAGGTATTCGCTACCATCAGGATACGGATATCGAAGAAGTTAAAGCTCTTGCGTTTTGGATGGCGCTTAAGTGTGCGGTGGTAAATATTCCGATGGGAGGAGGAAAGGGAGGAGTGACTGTGAATCCGAAAGAACTTTCAAAAACGGAACTTGAAGCCCTTTCACGCGGGTGGATGCGTGGGATGTCTGATGTGGTTGGTCCGCAAAAAGACGTTCCAGCACCTGACGTGAATACAACGCCGGAAATCATGTCATGGATGGCGGATGAGTTTGGGAAAATCACAGGCGACACGAGTGGAGCGGTGATTACGGGAAAGCCGATCGAGAACGGAGGTTCACAAGGGCGTGGCACCGCAACTGCCCAGGGTGGGTTTTACGTTTTTGAGACTCTGAGAGAGAAGCTAGGCCTCCCCGAGGTGTGTCGAGTGGTGATTCAGGGTTTTGGAAATGCCGGTGAGCACGCAGCAGACATCTGGACAAAAGCGGGACATAAAGTCATTGCGACGTCTGATTCACGAGGGGCAATTCGCAATCCGGATGGGCTTGATATTCCAGCGCTTTACGAACATAAGAAAGCTACGGGATCTGTTGCTGGTTTTGCCGGAGGAGAAACATTTGATGCGCATGAGTTGTTGTTTCAAGCGTGTGATCTTCTTATTCCAGCAGCTCTTGAAAACCAGATTCAAGAAGGCAATGCCAATCGTATTCAAGCAAAGGTTGTTCTCGAGCTTGCAAATGGTCCGACCACTCCAGAGGCTGATGACACGTTGTTTGCCCGAGGCATTCCTGTGATTCCAGATATTCTTGCCAATGCCGGTGGGGTGACCGTCTCAACCTTTGAATGGGAACAAAACCTCAAGGATGAGCATTGGAGCGAAGAAGAAGTATTTGAAAAACTTCGAGTCATTATGGATCGAGAAGCTCTTGAAATTTTTGAGAAGTCTAAAGCGCTTTCAACGGATTTACGTCGAGCAGCATTTATCATCGCTCTCGAACGGATTCAACAAGCGATGTTGGAGAAGTAAAAAACACCCCGTAGTGGAGTGTCAGGCGGTGCGAGTGAGGAGTTGTGAGCGGTCTTCTTCCAGAACCGCCTGCAGATCCAGGGCCCAGTGTGCTGGGTGGACAGGCATGGTGAGGTCCACATCTTCCCCCTGGGGCTTGTTTACGGTCAGGAGGATGGGACGCCATGTTCTTCTCGACATCCCTTCGAATTTCGAGGACCCATCATGGATGGATGTCCACCACTCTTCGTAACCAGGAACGGATCCGAGCATGAACTTCGTGTGTCCATTGACGTGGGTCTTCACGCTGACGCATGCGCCCACGGAAGACCCTTCAAGCGCGAGGAAGAAGTCGATCTTTAGACTGGTGTCTTCGAAGATCGTAGCGGGGTACACATGCAGACGCGTGAGGGCGAGCTCTTGCATGGCTTTCGCCTCTGCAGCGGCGCCCGCGAGTCGCGTTTCCCAGGCTTGGCGATCGATGCCAGGCTCTGAGGAGAGTTCGCGGATCTTTCTGATGGATCGTGATCCCGTCTGCAGGAGGATATGAGTGAGACGGTCCTGGATCATCCACCCCAGGACACTGAGCGAACGTTGATTCAGGGTCTCGACTTTGAGGAAGTGGTGCAAGATGACCACCTCTACAAGCATGCGGTCGCTCGCATGGCGAAGGTGTCTGTAGGAACGCATCTCCTTCTCAAGGAGGAGGGTGTATACCGTCTTGTGTACCTCTGGCGGTCGATTCCCTTGAAGAAGGGTAAGATCCGGTGGGTCTAGACTTCTTCTTGAGGCTTGTCGAGCCACCTGAAACGCTTCTCGACTGAGGAATACCTGACTACGGTCCGCAAACACGAGTCGTGAGTGAAGACGATGGAATTCGTCGATCAATTGAGCCTCCGGGGGTGAAAGAAGGAACTGCCGAAACAAAACTCTAAGGGGAAAATCGTAAAATGTCAACCCTTTGGCGTAAATAGGTGCTTTTTGTTATGATCTCTTCGTATGGCGTATAACCACCAAGAAGTTGAACATAAATGGCAGGACCGCTGGGAGAAGAGCGGTATTTTTCATGCCAAAGACGAGGGAGATAAACCAAAATTTTATTGTCTCATTGAGTTCCCGTATCCGTCTGGAGATGGACTCCACGTTGGGCATCCACGTTCGTACTCTGCACTTGATGTTGTGGCGCGAAAAAAACGTCATCAAGGACATAACGTGTTGTATCCAATTGGATGGGACGCATTTGGATTGCCAACAGAGAATTACGCGATTAAAACAGGTCGTAAACCGGCGGACATCACACGCGAGAACACAGACACGTTTCGTCGTCAGTTGAAGAGTCTTGGGCTTTCATTTGATTGGTCACGCGAGGTGAATACAACGGACCCCGCGTATTACAAATGGACACAGTGGATGTTTCTTGAGTTTTTTAAGGCGGGGCTTGCCTATAAAACGACTCTCGCGATCAATTGGTGTACGTCTTGTAAGATCGGGCTCGCAAACGAAGAAGTGGTGAATGGTGTCTGTGAACGTTGCGGGGGCCGTGTCGAAAAACGAGACAAAGAACAGTGGATGATTGCGATCACGAAGTACGCTGAGCGCTTGCTTGAAGATTTAGATACGGTCGACTACCTCGAAAAAATCAAAACCCAGCAACGCAACTGGATTGGAAAGAGTGAAGGAGCGGAGATTGATTTTGTGCTCGCAGATTCTCAGGATCCTGTCACACCTGTCGTGAAGGTATTCACGACGCGTCCAGACACGATTTTTGGAGCTACCTATCTGGTTCTTGCACCTGAGCATGAGTTGGTTGAGCAGGTGACCACAGATGATCGAATGAAAGAGGTTCTTGCGTATGTCCACACGTCTTCTCTTAAGACAGACATGGAGCGTGGAAACGATACAAAAGAAAAGACCGGTGTGTTTACAGGAGCCTATGCGTTCAATCCAGCAACCAATGAACGGATTCCTATCTGGGTCGCAGACTATGTATTGATGGGGTATGGAACCGGCGCCATCATGGCTGTCCCTCAGCATGACGAACGTGATCGTGCTTTTGCGGAAGTTTATAAGCTTCCTATTGTCGATGAACCACTCGTTTCGAATGAAGAAGCGATTGAAAAAACAGGTGGGAGGAAAACGGTTAACTACAAACTCCGTGACTGGGTGTTTTCTCGACAGCGATATTGGGGAGAGCCGATCCCACTTGTGTATTGTGAAGCATGTGCGAAGTTACCCGTGAAAGAGGGTGAGACGGCACAGACACATGGCTGGATTCCTGTTCCGGTAGAACAGCTCCCGATTACTCTTCCAGATGTTGAGCACTATGAACCGACTGATACAGGAGAGTCACCTCTGGCAACGATCGAAGACTGGGTCTATACGACCTGTCCGGAGTGTGGAGGGCCTGCGCGTCGAGAAACGGACACGATGCCAAACTGGGCAGGATCGAGTTGGTACTTCTTGCGTTACATCGATCCGCACAACGATTCAACATTTGCGAACAAAGAAAAACTTGCCTACTGGATGCCAGTAGATTTGTATAACGGTGGAATGGAGCACACCACTCTTCATCTTTTGTACTCTCGTTTTTGGAACAAGTTTTTGTTCGACCGCGGGCATGTTCCCGTGAGTGAGCCTTATACGCGTCGACATAGTCATGGACTGGTCTTGGCAGAAGATGGTTCAAAGATGAGTAAGTCCAAGGGAAATGTGGTTAATCCTGATGAGATTGTGCGAGATTACGGAGCGGATGCCCTGCGTCTCTATATCTTATTCATGGGTCCATTTGAAGAACCTGTGCCATGGAGCCTCAATGGACTTATTGGGGTACGACGATTCTTAGATAAGGTGGATCGATATGTGCGGGGATGGAAAGAAGAAGGAGCGCACGATCTCGGAAAAGTGATCGAACCATATCTGAAAAAGGTATCAGACGACATTGATGCGTTTAAATTTAATACGGCGGTGGCATCGTTTATGTCGTTGTTTAACGATCTTGGAGATCGTTCTGTGACGCGTGAACAGTTGAAGAAGATCATCATTGTTCTGGGTCCCTTTGCTCCACACCTCATGAATGAGTGTTGGGAATATCTTGGAGAGGCAGGGCTTGTTGAGGAGCAGTCGTGGCCTGAGTTTGACGAATCACTTCTTGTTAAGGATGAAGTGGAGATGGGTGTCCAAGTGAATGGAAAAGTTCGTGGTTCGATTCGTCTCGCCCCACAGGCTGACGAAGCCGTTGCAAAAGCGTTGGCACTCGCCGAAGAGAATGTGCAAAAGCATCTTGAAGGAAAAGAGGTGGTCAAGGTGGTGTATGTTCCAGGGCGAATTCTAAATATCGTTGTGAGATAGGTATGGGAAAATTTCCGGAGAACGCAAAGAGAGTATTCCATGGCGTGATTTTTGATGTGTATCAATGGGAGCAAAAGATGTTCGATGGGACCACAGAGATTTTTGAGCGACTTGAACGTCCTGACTCGGTTGAAGTTATTGCCACAACTCCTGAAGGAAACATTCTCATTCAACGTCAGCAACAACCAGACCAAGAGGAGTGGTTCACTGATGTGATTGCTGGTCGCGTGGAGTCAGGGGAAGATCATTTGGAAGGTGCCAAGCGGGAAACATTAGAGGAGACGGGGTATACATCCGATGAGTGGGTGTTGATCGATACCTATTCTGGGTTCAGTAAAATTGTCTGGGCGATGTCTATTTTTGTGGCTCGTCATTACCAAAAGACTGCCGAGCAGAACCTGGATGCAGGAGAGCGAATAGAAGTTCGTGAAGTGACATTCAATGAATTTATTGATCTGGTTGATTCACACAAAATGAAGCGCGTCAGTTTTCCGATTCGCGAACGCTGTATTCGAGCAAAGTACGATCCGATAAAAAAGGAGGAATTTAGAAAGGAAATTTTCGGGGACTTGTAAGTCTCCGAATGTTTCATTAAGCTCTTGTCACTATGAATCTTGTCATGATTGGAACCGGCTATGTCGGGCTTACAACAGGGGTTGGATTTGCGATGCTTGGCCACAAGGTAGCTTGCGTTGATATTGATGCGGGAAAGATCGCCCGTCTTGATTTAGGGGAAGTTCCCTTTTATGAACCAGGAGTTCAAGAAGCTTTGAAGACCATGCAGGGGAGTGGAAATATCCTTTTTACGACAGATCTGAAAAGCGTGATTGGGAATGCGGATGTCCTGATGCTTGCGGTGGGGACTCCTCCAAAAAGTGCGGGGGAAGCAGACCTCACGGCGCTGTTCTCTGTGGCGGATCATGTGGGATCGTTGCTTGATCACGAAGTGGTCGTGGTGACGAAGAGTACGGTTCCTGTTGGGACAAATCGACTTGTGCTCGCTCGCATTCGAGAAGCCATGAAAGAAGCGGGGCGAGAAGGACTCACAAGTCTTGTGAATATTGTGTCTGTTCCTGAGTTTCTTCGAGAAGGAACGGCCCTTGAAGATTTTCTTCATAGTGATCGTATTGTGATCGGAGCGGATGACGGGATTGCCGCGCAAACCATTGATAAACTTCACGAAGGAATTACGGCTCCCCGTGTCATTACCTCGATTGAATCTGCTGAGCTGACAAAATACGCGGCGAATGCATTCCTTGCGACAAAAATTTCGTTTATTAATGAAATCGCGAATCTAGCCGATCGAGTTGGCGCCGATGTTCGTGATATTGCTCGAGGGATTGGATTAGATCCTCGAATCGGTCCAGCGTTTCTGCGTGCGGGGATTGGATATGGAGGTTCTTGTTTCCCAAAGGATGTTTCGGCGTTAGAACAGTTGTCTGGGGAACATGGATATTCGTTTCGTTTACTCCCAGCCGTGATAGAAGTGAATGGTCGACAGCGAGATCTTTTTTTCAAGCGTCTCGTCCGAGATCTTGGAGGCGTGAAAGGAAGACGGATTGCCGTCTGGGGGCTTGCATTCAAACCTGATACCGATGATGTGAGAGAATCTGCGGCGATTGATATTGCTCAGCGACTCTGTGCACAAGGCGCGGAGGTTGTGGCGTATGATCCAAAGGCTACAGACAACGCACGAATGGTTTTGGCTGACAGTGTCGTTTTTGCCCCAACGGCGATTGATGCGTGCTCCGGAGCGGAAGCCCTCGTGGTCTTAACTGAGTGGCCTGAGTTTCGAGAGGTTTCTTTCCCCGCATTGAAAGATCGTATGATTGAGCCACGTATTTTCGACGGCAGAAATCATTTAGCAGACCTTCATCTTTCTCAACATGGATTCACGTATCGAGGGATCGGTCTTGGTTCCTATGACGTATAGATCGATTCTTGAGAGTCCATCAAAAACACTCGCCATTGTTTTGGCGATGTTTTGTTTTGGGATTCTGTTAGGACCGCTTGTGCCTCTGGGTTGGTGGGAGGGATTGCTTATCGTGTCAGCGATTTTCGGTGCCATGGCATGTGTGCTTCCCAAACGTGACATACGGTTTGTCTGTGTGTTAACAGCCGTGTTCCTCTTTGCCCTTTTTCGCTATACCCAAGCGGGCATTCCTACGAATACGCCATCCGTTGGAGATGTTCCCTCGTCGGACATTCGTGTTTCAGGGGTGGTTGATGCGGAAGTCGAGAGACGTATGGACGCTCAACGGATTATCCTCGATAGGGTTTCCTATGCCGACGATGCACGTGAGGGAAGACTTCTGATGTGGGCGCCATTGTATCCAGATGTTCAGTATGGCGATGAGCTTGTGTTTAATTGTCGCGTTGAATCTCCAGAAGCATTTGAAGGCTTTGCGTACGATCGTTATCTTGCGACACAAGGAATCGTTGCGGTCTGCTATCAGCCTCAGTTTATTGATGTTCACCCGTCAGAGTCTTGGTCTGTGGTTGGGGCGATTTTGGTTCTCAAAAACTGGGCAACGGGGACGTTGTACGCAATCCTTCCCGAGCCTCATGCTTCATTCCTTTCGGGTCTGTTGTTTGGGGGATCGACCGCACTCTCTCCTGAACTTAAGGATGATTTCCGTGCGACGGGAACGTCTCATATTTTAGCTGCATCTGGGTTTAACGTGTCTATTTTTTCTGTGGCGTTTCTCTCGTTTATTCTCTCAACAAAGATCGGGAGAAGAAGAGGACTTATACTTACTTGGGTACTTCTTGCGGTGTATGTCGTTATTGCAGGGGCGTCCGCTGCGGTTGTTCGCGCAGGGATTATGGGTGGACTGGTGGTCCTTGAACATTGGATTTCTCGAAAGGCATATATGCTCAATGCGTTTTTACTCACAGGAAGTTTGATGTTGCTCTTCAATCCGTTGATTCTTCAAGACGTAGGATTCCAGCTCTCCTTTGTTGCAACGATGGCGATCATTTCTTTCACGAAACCCGTGAGTCAGCGACTGACGTTTATTCCAGAGGTCATAGGCTTACGAGAATCTTTCGCGGCTTCTCTCACGGCGATTGTATTGACGCTCCCTATTGTGCTTTGGCATTTCGGAGCCATTTCCCTCGTCGCGCCGTTTGCGAATCTTCTTGTGTTGCCACTGGTTCCTTATGCGATGGCTGTCACCGGCATAAGTATCCTTGTCGGAGGAGTGATCTTGAAATTAGGGATTCTGGTGAGCCTTCCTGCGTGGGCTTTTTCCTATGTGATGCTTCGTATCGTTTCCGCATTTGGGTCCATTCCCTTTGCGGTGAGCGAACCTGAACAGAGTCGACTTCTCGCAATGATCATGACCGGCGTATTTATAAGTATTTGGTTCATCCGTCGTTATGCTCCGAGCCGTACCTAAACGTTCAACACCCATTCGCGCCCAAGCAATTTTGCTTTTGGGATCCGTGTGTTTTCTTGCCGTATTGTTGTGGGCGATCTCGATTTCTCTTCCGCTTGCGTCGGGGGATGATCCTTTGCGGGTATGGATGTTTGATATTGGGCAAGGGGATAGTTTCTTCATCGAGTTCCCGACCGGGGAACAGATACTGATCGATGGTGGACGCCATGATGCCGTATTAGGAAAACTTGGGAGCGTTCTTCCTCCATGGGACCGAACTCTTGATGCGATTTTTGTCTCTCATCCTGATGCAGACCACATCACAGGACTGGTGGCAGTGCTTGAGAGGTACGATGTTGAACGCATCTACGAAACAGGAGTCATGGCCTCGACCCAGGTAGATCGGGCCCTCCAAGAACAAATTGAACAGGAGCATGCTGAGGAGATTCTTGTTGCGAAGGGAAGTGTCGTTACGATTGGGGACGTACGTCTGACGTTCATTTGGCCAGAACAGACATTTGAGCGTGAACGCGTTGAGGATCGAAACAATGCCTCGATGGTATTTACTCTGGAGTATGGAGAGACAACCATGTTGTTTACCGCAGATGCAGAAGAGGAAGCAGAGGGGGAATTTATGGGGGAGCTGGGACAGATTGATGTCCTCAAGGTCGGTCATCACGGTTCTCTTTCGTCCACGACCTGGGATCTCCTTAGTCAGATTCAACCAACCTATGCCCTTGTATCTGCCGGTGCCGATAATGCGTATGGGCATCCGCATCCCGTTGTTCTTCGTCGGTTAGAAGACTGGGGGACACAGATTTTTCGCACAGATTTGCAAGGTGATATTCTGGTTACTTCCTTTGGAGGAGAGCCTCAGGTTGAGGTCCATCCGTTGCCTTTTTAAGAGAAGCGTGTTACCTTTTGGGCAAATTTTTAAAAGAAAATATGGCAGACAAACAAAAGACCCTCGTCCTCCTCAAGCCGGATGCCCTCCAGCGAGATCTCTTAGGAGAAATTGTTGGACGCTTCGAGCGAAAAGGATTGAAGTTCGTTGCGATGAAGTTTATTCGTCTCTCTGATGAGATGCTTGATGAGCACTATGCCCATCTTTCAGATAAGCCTTTCTTCGCGAGCTTGAAGGCATTCATGATGCAGACACCTGTCGTCGGAATGGTCCTTGAAGGATATGATGCGATTTCAGAAGTTCGAAAGATTGTTGGATCAACAAATCCACGGGAGGCAGATGCGGGAACCATTCGAGCAGACCTTTCCATGAACGTTCCATCAAACCTCATTCACGCTTCAGATTCCGTAGAGGCAGCTGATACTGAGATCAAGAGATTTTTTCGAGAGGAAGAGATTTTTGACTACGAAAAGATTACGGATCGATATATTTTCGGTGAAGGAATTTAGTCAAATAGAGATGAAAACGAGGCTGAGCCTCGTTTTTTGTTTGGAGAAATTTGACACAGAAATGCTGGTGTATTAGCCTGGATCCTAGAGTATGAAATATGCAAACACATTTTTCTTTAGCTTCTTCTTCCGCTTCCGCGGGGTGTGTTTGACATAGTCGATTAGTAACATCGATTCCAACCGCCCCAACAGGGCGGTTGTTTTGTTTCTGAGTCTTTCTAAATGTTTACTGAGCATTTCGATGGGTTCAGAAGACGGAGGAACCATGTGTACGTTCAAGATTCGCAACGCAACCAACGGGGATATCCCCGCGATCAACGGTCTGTTCAAGGGGGAGTACGGGCTCGGGTATCCCTACTTGATGACGCATCTCCCGGCCGATCAGATCAACCTGGTGGCTGAGCGGTCTGGGCGCATTGTCGGCTTCGCTCGCGCGGCTCCGTACGGAGTGTATGCTCATGTGTGGGAGCTCTGCTCACTCGTGGTCGAGTCCGATGCGCGTAAGTTGGGCATCGCCCGGGCGTTCACGGTCGAGCGCATCGAGCGCCTGCGTCGGATGGGGGTGAAGACCCTCGTCTCCGAGGCAGTGACCTGCTACGAGGATTGTGCATCGCAACGCAACCTTCACAACTTCGGGTTCAAGCCCTATGGCCTGCTCCCGTTTGTCCACCCATGGATCCGCCCCGAGGTTTTGGGAGATCAGCCGCTCTCCCTACTCCTGATGGTCGCGAACCTCAATGGGGGAACGGGCTTCGGCAGTCGTGAGCTGTTCCTGGAGCGGGGGGACATGGACGCTCTCACTCTGATTACGGAGCCCGGCACGTTGGTTCCGCCCTGGCAGGCCAGGATTTCGACGAACATTGATCCTCTCGTCAAGAACGGAAAGCTCGTCCACGGAATTCGTGGTGCGGACTTCGTCGATATCCCGCTCAACCACCTCTCGGCGATTGAGCATCGTCACTCTCTGCGTGCGCAGGGCTATCGATTCGCCGCGTTGCTCCCCGGGTTCACGCGCGATACGTCCGAACCTCTGGACTTCCTGCGTGTTTATCGTCCACCTCGTTACGACCTGACGTTCGACCTCGTTCACGTCACACCCAACCTTGAACCCCTCAAGCACTACTGCCAGGAGGAGTTCATCACGCCTTGAGGCCCTTTTGGCCTCTTTTTCTTTCTCTTTTCTCACTTCTCCACACCCAGCCGAGCAAAAAGTTTGACAAAAAAATCAGGCATAGCTAGCCTGAAGATAGATATGTATTCTTACGCAATGATTATGCCACGCACGACCGGAAACGAGATTCTTCTCGCTATTCTTGTCGTCCTCTTCGGAGCTCCAGCGGTGGCGTAAGCATTGATTTCACTTAATCAATATTAAAACCACCGGATAAACCGGTGGTTTTCTCTTCTATGAATTCTATTATTTCCATGACCGAAGATTTAGTCCGCATGAAAACAACGGCGGATCAGCCTGAGGAGCTTATGAGAATTATGAGCTACGTTGAGTCATTCTTTGCTGACACACCTAACCTCATTATCAAGCGGTATGAATCAGGAGGCAAACCCTCGATGGTCATCTCTACGCAAGAAACATTCGCTCCAGACATCATGCTCGTCGGACACCTCGATGTCGTGCCCGCGTCTGACGATCTCTTCGAACCTCGTTACGAGGGAAGCAAGATGTTTGGTCGTGGCGTGTGTGACATGAAGAGCGAGTGCGTGGTCATGATGCAGATTCTCAAAAACATTGCCGAACAGGAAACTCGGCCAAACATGGCTCTCATGCTTACAACCGACGAGGAAGTTGGCGGATTCAACGGCGTGAATTATCTTCTGAGCGAAGTTGGGTACCGATGCCAAGTCGCGATCGTTCCTGACGGAGGGCAGGCGCCGGACGACATTGTGCTCATGAACAAGGGGATCCTTCTGATTCGGCTCACCGCACACGGAAAGACCGGTCATGGATCTCGACCGTGGTTGGGTGAGAATGCGATTGATCGACTCCTTGTAGCCTACGAAAAGATTCGCGCATTTATTCCCCATAAGGCAACGGCGGATGACTACTGGTATCACACCTGCAACATTGGCGTGATTCACGGAGGAGAGGCTGCGAATCAAATTCCAGGGGAAGCGATGTGTGATCTGGATATTCGTTTCACAGAAGAAACAAACGTCGATGAGTTGATGGCAAAGGTGGAAGAAGTAGTTGGCGACCTCGCACAGGTGAGTGTTCGTGTCAGTGGCGAACTTATTCATACAGATGAAGAAAATCCATTTGTGCAGACCTACGTTCAGTGCGCCACCGAGGTGCTTGGCACGCAACCGACGTTCAATAAGCACTGTGGCTCAAATGACGGACGGTTCTTTACCAGCCTCGGCATCCCAATCATCGTCTCGCGTCCAACCTCTGGGGATCAGCACAGCCCTCACGAGTGGTTAGATACGGAGAGCCTCCCCGTATTCCAGAAGATCGTGGAGGAGGCGATAAAACGATTCCAAACAACTCTTTAGAACAGGAAGCAATGTCTTCCTTCACAAGCGACGAGAGACGTTTGTGTGGGCAGACATTCAACTGGAGGTGAGATGCTGGCTATGGACCCTGCGATTTCTCGAATCGACTCGAACGAGTGCCCGTATTCCCTGCGCCGTGTGCAGGAGTCTGACATCGATCTGGTCAACGGTATGTTGTGGGAGGAATACGGAACTTCCTATCCCTACCCACTGCGCACGCTGACCCCTGACGGAATCTTCGTCGTGGCTACGCATGATCCTACGGGGGAAGTGGTTGGGTTCTCCCGAGCAGCTCCTCTCACGGGTCATCCGGGGGTTTACGAACTCGGTGGTCTCATCGTCAAGCGCCCGCATCGTGGACGTGACGTGGCCAAGCAGATGACCGTCTGGCGCATGCAAGAAGCGCGCGCACGCGGAGCCAAGGTTGCGATGAGCGAGCCGGTCTGCTACCGCGTGGACTGTGCCTCTCAGCTCAACCTCCTGAACTTCGGGTTTGTCCTTCTTGGGATTCAGCCTGCGAAGTATCCAGACATTCAGCGCGAGATCCTGCAGGGTCAGCCCGAGTCGGTGCTCATGGCCGCCTCTTGGCTCGTGGGTGAGTCGGGATTCGGCACGCGCAAGATCTTTCTGCCCAGGGAGTACCGCGGGTATCCCTATAATTTCCTGCCTCGGGAAATTCACTCCAAGCGTTTTGAGAGGACGGTCCAGGGCACTATGCCCGTGCCCGTTCACCATCCTGGTCGTGCTGGGGTGGGCTCGCTCGGAGCCGAGTTCATCGACATTCCGGCTAACTGGCCGGAGTCCGAAGGATGCATCACGGAGTATATGCATCAGGGGTATCGTTTCTCCTGTCTACTTCCGGGTTTCGGTGACCTGGAGGATGGACGACACTTCGACTATGTGCGCCTTTACCGGTTGCCGGATTCGGTTCACGGCTTCGACTTCCGACGCGTCCATGTCGCACCGCATCTCCACCCGCTGAAGTTTCTCATCGCCGGTGAACACGCTTGCCGTCGTTAGTTTCAGAACACACGAGGAAGATTCACATCTTCCTTTTTTCTTTAACTTTGCTTACACTCCTAGGATTATGATCGGATTATTTGATTCAGGCGTAGGAGGGCTTAGTGTTCTCAAGGAACTTCGAGCAAAAGCTCCGAACGCAAATATTTTGTATTTTGGAGATCTCGCCCATGCTCCCTATGGCCCTAAGACAACGGAGGAGCTTGTGGTCCTTACCATCAAAGCCATGACGATTCTTCGTGAGCGAGGGGTGAGTCAGTTTGTGGCGGCGTGTAACAGCGTTTCTGTTTCGGTGATTCAGCCGATCGTGTCTCTATTTGGCGAAGCTCCGGGGCACATGATCGAAATGGTTGGGCCAGCAGGTCGAGCCGTGAAGCACATGAATCATGGAAAGATTCTTGTTATTGCGACAGAGGCGACGGTTCGATCAGGATTGTACGAACGCACATTTGAGCAAGAGGGAATGCAGGTTGAGATGCTTGCGGTGCCCGAATTAGCTTTTGCTATTGAAAGTGGTGTGGCGAAAGAAGAGATTATGAGAATCCTTGTGCCAGTTGTGACATGCTGCTTGGATCATAAGATCAATACGATCGTACTTGGGTGTACACATTACCCACTTGTGAAGGATTTTTTAAACACAATGACGCAAAAAGGAGTTTCACATCCTGTTTCGATTGTTGATCCAGCGAGTGCGGTGACAGAAGAGGCCATACAACAATTTGATGTAACGGGATCAGGAACGCTCACGTTTCTTCTCTCAAAAGATTCAGAAACGTTTCGTCTGTACGCAAATAAGCTATTTGGAGACGGCCATACCATTGAGATTTTGTCATAAAGTGGATATGCTGTGGACGTATAGGGGGTAATAAACCCTTGATGCGATTGCAGAATTCTGTCAGAGTGATACGTTTAGTAAGCCTCATGACTAGATGGGTGTGCTCTAAACATAAGCATTCCTATCGGTCTTTACTCCTTGCATCAAAGCAAGGTATCTGACCGCTGACGGTTCCTGCCTGTACATGCATACGACTCGGTGGATTCTCTACCCTCATCGATGTGTTGCCAGGATAGACGTGTTCTCAACGGTTTCCAAGAAACGTCAGAATCGCCATTGATCCACTTATCGAGCCACCCTTCTGTCCGCGAGGCACCAACAAAACCACCCTCTATCGGAGGGTGGTTTTGGTTTGAATTAGCTGTGGACAATACTTTACTTGACTAAAGTATTTAGGGGTGGTAGTCTGCATTCATGCGGTTAGAAGATCAAAATACAGAAGCATTATTTCAGACGATATTGCGTCTGAAAAACCTCGAAGAGGCAAAGATGTTTTTTCGTGATCTTCTTACAGAAAACGAAATCCATGAGTTTTCAAATCGTTGGAAAGCAGCGCGCATGCTCCATCATGGAGAAACCTATAAAGCAATTCAAAAAGAAACAGGGCTTTCGTCTACGACGGTGGCTCGTATCTCTAAGTGGTTAGAATCAGGTATGGACGGATATAAACGTATGTTGAATCAAATTGAGCATCATGGCGACTCCTCGGAGACGTCATAGATTTGGATTTCCTGTTGTTACCCAAAAGACGTCTCCCTGTGAGGCGTCTTTTTTATCATGTGAATTTTATGAATGTTATTGAACTTACAAAAAAATTAATCTCGCTCCCAAGCTATGACGATGGCAATCTCTATGAGAAACCCATGAGCGATTTTCTTGTTACGTACGTGCGAGAGTACCTCCCATGGATGCAAATCGAACTCCAGGAGGTATCTGCAAATCGGTTTAATGTGTTTTTCAAAGATGCAGGCGAAACACAACTGTTGGTCGTTGATCAGATCGATACCGTTATTCCAGATGCGGGATGGACGACAAATCCGCTGGAGGCTGTCGAGCGAGATGGAAAAATCTTTGGTCTGGGAGCGAGTGACTCGAAAGGAAATGTCGCTTCGTTGTTGAAGGCGCTTGAAGCGAATGGTCCCACTCGTGGACTTGCCGTCTTGTTCTATGTCGATGAGGAATATTTTTTCAAAGGGATGAACAAATTCGTGGGTTCCACGCTGGCGTCTTCCATAGATCCACAGTGGATTCTTTCCGTGGACGGAAATGGATCGAGTTTGGGAACGGGATGTCGTGGACTGGTTGAATTTGATCTCGAACTTCGATCAGCTTCCGGTCACAGCGCGAACCCACAAACGTCCGGTGTTCTGCGACCGTTCTTGAAGACACTCCGATCGTTCGAAGACTGGCTCACTTCGTACAAAGATGATCAGCAAGGGGTTCCAACATGGAACGTGGCACGGCTCCAAAGCGGACTATTGTTACGCGAAGATGCTAGTCGTCCTGATTTTGGAGAACAGGGAAATCGTATCCCAAATTTTCTCCAAGCAAAGATTGAGGTGCGTACAACGCCTGGCTTGAGTGGCGAAGAGATTGAGGTGTTTTGGAGATCCTCTCTGGAAGGATCGATAGGACTGGATGTCCGTATTGCGCCCGTCTTCGCCTACGCCGGATTTTCCACTCCTCGCTCTGAACTCATGAACGTAGAACAAGCCATTGATTCGATTCTGGGTCGAGTCGACTATCTAGATGCTTCTACGTTTGGATATCTAGATCTGTCCATGCTTGCCCAGGTGTATCCAGAGGCACGCTTGTGTTCGTTTGGGATTGGCGAGCCTGGAACCAACCATCGGGCGAACGAATATGTCGTGTGTAAACGGCTTGAAGAAGGTCAGGCCATCTACCAACAGATCATCCAGAATCTTCTGATGATCTAACCCAAAGGAAAGACACCATGCAGACGACCCTTCTGACTTCTGAGAACTGGACGGTTCAAGGCCTCCTCGTGGAGGATCTCGCCCTGGCCTACGCGATCGAATTCTGAGCGGGGACCTGGAAGGAGCTCCTCGCGATTCGCAACGAAGCGGGTCAGGTGATCGAGCAGTTCGGGACGTGTGACGAAAATCGATTCACGTATCCCGAGACGCAGACGCTCCTCATGAGCGCGGGGGAGAGCTCGGTGAGCACGAATGCTGGCTCCTGGCCCAAGCGGGTCTGGGCGAAGGCTTCCCGGGGCGAGCTCGTCACGAGCGACGGGAGGAAGGTCGAACCGTTCTGGTCGCTCGAGAGCGCGCGTCAAGAACTCAAGCTGTTCGTGACGCCGGTCGATCAGGGCGGCTACGGGGGAGAGATCCTCGTGCTCACGGAAGGTTCTGCCATCCTGGGCTTCACGGCCTACACCTGCCACCCGGGCGATCTGGGTCGGGAGCTTGCACGCAAGCGCTACCCGAGCTCGAAGCTGTACGTGCCCCTCAAGTCCTCCTCGCCGACGTCGATGTCGGTCAAGGATCTGCTCGAGTTCTACGAGCCGGGGGACGCCCGCTTCGGGATCTTCCTGGACCACGCGATCTCGGAGTCGGTTCGCGGGAACGGGTATGGAAGCAAGCTCTTCGATGTTCGGCTGGCTCGGCTGGTCGAACTGGAAGCAGACGTCATCTTCGGTCGCACGATGCTGACGGCGCGGGTCTGGCACAGATGTTTGGTCGGTTATGGGGTAGAGTCTTGGAATGAGAAAAGAAATAAAAGGCACCCG
>PFEU01000008.1:162939-164412 GCA_002793515.1 Candidatus Uhrbacteria bacterium CG10_big_fil_rev_8_21_14_0_10_48_16 | reverse complement strand
CGCCGTCTGTTCTGCATTCCCCCCACAAAATCCTGATTCTGCAAGGGTTCGCCACGCTCCGCGTGGCTCCTCGTTTGCCAATACAATTCTATGAATAATCACACCAGAAAGTTTTTTATATACACAAGGAAATCAACCGACACAGAAGATCGGCAAGTGAGAAGCATTTCCGACCAACTGGCCGAATTAAAGGAATTGGCGGTTAAAGAACAGATTGAGGTTGTGGATATATTCGTGGAAAAACAAACCGCCAAAGTTCCGGGTCGGCCAGTATTTAACGAAATGCTTCTCCGTATCGAGCAAAACGAAGCAAATGGAATTTTAGCGTGGCACCCCGATAGGTTGGCGAGAAATTCCGTTGATGGTGGAAAAATTATCTATTTGCTCGATACGGGAAAAATTGCCGAGCTAAAATTTCCAACTTTCTGGTGTGATACAACTCCACAAGGCAAATTCATGCTTTCAATCGCTTTTTCGCAATCCAAATATTATGTAGATAACCTTAGTGAGAATATCAAACGAGGTAAGCGAAACAAAGTGAAAGACGGAATATGGCCTCAAATGTCTCCGCTGGGATATATAAACGAGGGTGGCAAAATTGTTGTTGATGTGAATATTGCCCCACTTATCAAAAAGACATTTGAGGCATATTCAACTGGAAATTTCACTTTGCGACAACTCCGCGACAAGTTTAACGAACTTGGATTGAAGCGAAAAAGCGGAAAGGAGCTTGCGGTGTCGAATTATCAAAAACTTTTGAAAAATCCGATATACACGGGGCTAATGTTGTATAACGGCGAAATACACGAGGGCAAGCACGAACCGATTATTACAAAGAAACTTTTTGATTCCGTTCAGGAAGTGATGATGAGAAAGAGCAAGCCACATTCCAAAGGACTAAAACCATTTTTGTATAGAGGATTTTTCCGTTGCGGAGAATGTGGCTGTTTCATTACCACCGAAACGCAAAAAGGTCATAACTATCTCCGCTGTACCAAACGGAAAAATCCTTGTTCGCAAAAATATACTCGTGAGGAAATCATCACTTCCGAAATTCAAAAGAAAATCAAAAAAGTTTCTTTGCCACTCGATTGGCTTTCTTGGATGATTGAAGAAAATAAAAAAGACCAATCATCCGAAATCCAATCGAGTACGCTTTTTGTGGATTCTACAAAAGCCGATATTTCTCTTTTGGATTCCAAGATTGAGAAGCTGATGAACGCATATCTTGAAAACGCACTTTCGCTAGACGAGTATCGAGATATGAAAAACAAACTTGTGAACGAGAAACAGCTTCTCAAAGAGAAATTATCGGCTTTTGATCAAAAAGCGAATAATCGGTTCGAACTTACCGAAAAGTTTTTGAAATACAATATAGAATTGGCAAACGAGGAAATAAATGAAGAGAAACTTCATTTATTCAAAAAAGTCGGTTCGAACTTTCAAATTAAGGATCGAACCGTACTTTTTGAG
>PFEU01000008.1:134681-162900 GCA_002793515.1 Candidatus Uhrbacteria bacterium CG10_big_fil_rev_8_21_14_0_10_48_16 | reverse complement strand
GGGAATGCAGAACAGACGGCGCTTCGCGCCGACCATATTTTTGGCGGAAATTTGAATTCCGAATTTTGGCGGAGAGGAGAGGATTCGAACCTCCGATACCTTTTCAGGCATACACGATTTCGAGTCGTGCGCATTCGACCAACTCTGCCACCTCTCCATGAGTAAAGCATCCAAAATTGACGATCTTTCAACTTCTCACTGCGCTCTTCGGTCAATGTAGGATTTACCTACAGTTCCCTCAGTGCTCGTTCGAGCATTGAAATATCATTCAATTTTGAAAGCTTTACTGATATTTTTCAAGAAACGTATCATTCAGCTATGGGGGCGTCAACGGGGGAGATGATGGATCTTGCCATTTCGATTAACTCTCCGTCGGTGGCGTGGTCTCCGTCTACGGCGATGATGAGGAGGTGGTCGGGAAGGTCAGCGATGAGGTGTTTCGAGATCTCGCAACGATTGGGAACGTCGTCTTCGTAATCGATGCATCTTGGGCGGTCATCGATGGATTGAATCCATGCGGAATGTTCTGGGTCCAGGACGATTTCCTGTGTGGGGTAGATGTGCGTGGCGAGGTAGGCTTCTGCGGTTTGGTTTGGAAGATAATCGATTTCCACCATGCGCCAATCATTTTTTGTGTAAACCAAAGCGATCGTCCCCTCTGGAAATTCACTGGTTGGTTTCGTGAAGAGCCCTGCGGTAAAGAGTTCTGCTCCAAACGTTTGTGATGGAACGCGGATAAGGTCTGGAATGACGGTGAGATCCTCGAGCGTCGCAAGACTTGAAAGTTCAGGGAGGAGGGATCGCTGTGACGCGTGAGACCAGGAGAAGTAACGTAACAAAACAACACTCGCCATAATCGCGATAACGAGGAACAAGAGAACCTTCATGTTCACGGGTTCCGTGTCAGTCTTTTTTCTTCGAAAGAGAAGGCTTAGCGCTGGCATAGGAGAAGACAATAGCGAGGAGGATCCACGTGAGGAGTGCGAGATCGTTTTTAAAATACGGGACATCGACGAGACCATGGATAGTCATTTCAAGAAGAACAAGAAAGGCGATCGTCGATGGGTTTATGGAGAATGTGTGAGGAGAGAATTTGTTGAGAACCTGCCAGGCGAGCAAGATAAACGCGAGAACTCCCAAGAGGCCGAGTTCGACCCAGATATTGAAGAGGATCGTGTGCGGGTATTGGAACACTTCGACGTGTGTTGCTTGATGGTATGGGGCGAATACGTCTGGATATCCTGCGAGTCCTGCGCCAAAGAGCCATCGGTCTTGGAGTAGATCGATCGTTTCAGACCATTGAGACAGACGTACACGACCCGAGTAGTCTTGAAGGGTGAGTTTTTCGACGACGAATGACCTCCAAGGAGAAAGTCCGATGACGACTATTCCGACAAGGAGAAGAAGAAGCGTTTTCTTCCGTGTGGTCGAGTTCCAAATACCCGCACACATGAGTGTGGCAATAACGGCCACTACCGTTGCTTCAGACTCGGCGAGGAGAATGGCGATTGAGGAAAGGAGTGTTACGGTTAACCAGAAGAGGTTCATGAAACGCTCTGTTGGAATACGATTCCACAGGGTCATGACGCCGATGATCACCACAGGGCCTAAGAAGAGACCAAGGGCATTTGGATAATCGAAAATACTGGTGGCACGATGCTCAAAGTCCCAAGGAATGGGGAGCCCAGCTCCGGTAAACCCCTGAACGACCGCAACGAGAGACAGAATAAGGGCGGTGAGACCAAGAGCGTTGAAAAGAGTTTGGATTTGAAATTTTTCGTGTGTGATTTCATGGCGAACCACAAAGAACAAGAGGATGGGTTCGATAAAATACGCTTTCCAGATTCCAAGCCCTGCAACGATTTCAGGGGAAGTGACGATAGATATGGTAGAGGCTGTAAGCAGGAGGAAAAGGGGGATCAACATTCCCTTATCCTTTTGTATCTGGAGAGGGAGTGTTTTTCTTTTGATCAGCCAGACGATGAGAAAGGTGAGGACAAGTAGTTCTAACAGCGTTGTTGGAATGTGAAAGATCTCTGTACGTAAGAGGTAACTCGGAAGAACGGCTACGAGTAGCCATAACCCCTTATGAAGATCACTCCAACAAAGAACAGCATAGGCGGTAGTCAGGATAAGGAGAACGGCGAGCATATTATCGATTTGGAAGAAGCGTTTTGAGCTCCGTAAGAGTAATGGCTCGAAGGGCAAAAATGGAAACGGTGTAGATCACTCCTCCCACAAGAATATCGATAAAGACAGATACATCCATTGATGAGAGAGCGAGATACATGATGAGTGCCGAAATGAGGGATTTGAAGAGGACGGTGAGACTTGGGAGAGCTTTTGATGTTTTGTAGACGACAAGGAAGGTGAGTAGAGCGATCAGTCCTTCTGAAACGAGTGTGACCCAAACAGCCCCCCACATTCCATACTCTGGAATGAGCCAGAGGTAGCCGGCAATGGCAATGATCGCGACAAACACATACCCCCACGTCATTCCGCGTTGTTTATCCAGCGCAACAACGAGGTGTCCGTAGAGTGCTCCCAAGAACACCCCAACGAGGGCGAGTGTTAAGAGGGCAAGAACCGGGCCGGCAGGAGCGAAGTCTTGTCCGGCGATCATAATCGTGAGTTCTGTTGAGACAAGTTGTGTTCCCACGACAACTGGAACGACGGTGAGGATAAATAAATCAAAGATACGACTGACACGTGCACGAAACTCCTCGGCTTTTCCTGTGCTCCACATCTGTACGAGGGAAGGCAGAACAAGTCCCATGAACATGACGGGTAATACGGTCATCACATCGATAATCCGATAGGCCACCCCGTATAATCC
Organism: Candidatus Uhrbacteria bacterium CG10_big_fil_rev_8_21_14_0_10_48_16; assembly: GCA_002793515.1. Lineage (GTDB taxonomy): Bacteria > Patescibacteriota > Patescibacteriia > UBA9934 > GWF2-40-263 > UBA12478. The sequence continues at coordinate 160,064 of PFEU01000008.1, read as the reverse complement.
AACTTCACTTTGGTCGCGGAAATACGCAAGGAAAAGAATGTCACCTTTTAGATAGAGAAGGTTAAAGATAATAGACAGGGCAATCGGCCATGAGTAGGTGAGAATGGACATCCACTGTGACCATTCAAAGAGGGGACGGATACGGACGAATGGTTTTGCGAATCGAATCATGGCGAACAACCAGACGGCATTCGCGACAACCATGGCGACAACCATCTCGACAACCCCTGGAGAGGTGAGAGCGAAGAATGCGACGAGAGCGAGGAGAACGATACGATTCAAGAGTTCTGCCGTCGCAACGCGCCACATGGATTCATATCGTTGAAATACCCCGACGAGCATGGAAGCTCCTCCCATGAGGAAGTACGCAAGGGCACCAACAAGGATGGCCATCTTTACTGTTTCAGACCAGGGAAGAAGAAGGGCGGTCAATGGGGCAAGTGAGAATAAGAGAAACCCAGAGACTAAGCGCAGACCAAAAAAGTTTCCAACAATGCGTTCTTCATCGACCCCTGCTTTGGAGATCATGACGATCAACGTGAGTGTCAGACCAAAATCGACAACTACACCGAACATCTGGAGGAAGGTCATGGCCGTTGTGTACTCACCAAAAGCGTACGTTCCCAAAACGCGCGTCATGATGGCGACGGAAACGAGGGCAATAAGAACGGAAAGGATTTTTCCGATAAGTTGGATACTGAAGTTGGAAGCAATTGAGCGCGCCGTAGTCATAATAGAGTCAGTGTATCACAAAATTCGTTGACGAGAGGTCTAAAAAATGGTATTATTCAAGTACAAAATATGTATACACTCCTCTTGAGCGAGTCCCATGCTTATCCCTCAAGAGCCACGAAGTTCTCGTTGGTTTTGGTTTCGATATTCCTGTTTTTTTCAGGAATTTTTTTGTTGCCAGCGTCTACTGAAGCGGCCTCTTTGAAAGGATTTGAGGCTTTACAGGTAAGTGCTCCTAAACAAGGCTTTACCATGGAGCCTGGATCGACCCAAGAGGTTCTCCTGACGTTCAAAAATATTGGGGAAAAAACGTGGGTAAATAGCGGGTCCTCGTATATTTCGGTTTATACCTATGATCCAAAGTATCGTGTAAGTGATTTCAAGGCGGATAATTGGATCGATTACACGCAAGCTTCCATCATGAAGGAATCGAGTGTCCCTGTTGGGGGCGTTGGATCAATTTATCTCACCTTACACGCTCCAAACACTGAGGGAATGTACAAAGAAACATTTCAGCTCGCCGCAGAAGATACGGCGTGGGTGCCAGGAGGATTGTTCACGCTTTCCATTGTTGTAAAAGATTCTGATACGCAAGAGAGTTCTGTTGAAGGTTCGTTAGGAGATGGAGAGGCTTCGCCTGAGAGCGATGGTTTGTCTGCGATGATTTTACTGCGATCCCAGAAGGTTGTTACGGCGAAGGCCGGAGAGGTGATCAGCTATAAAGTTGGGATCAAGAATACAGGAACGGTCACATGGAGTTCCCGCGAAGTAGTTACAACGAATTATGCCATTGCGAGCGTTGACACGGAGCACTCCTCTTGGGTGTCTTCTACGGAACTTGTTTCAAACACGACAGGTACCGTGAAGCCGGGTGGACTCGATTTTCTTACATTTTCTTTTAAAGCTCCAACGTCAAAGGGGACACATACGGTTCGGTATCAAATGGCCGTAAATGATACGGTAGTCCCAGATTTTTATATTGATATTCCTGTGGAAGTGACTTCAGGTTCTCCGGAAATTATCGATGAAGAGGTAACGGTAGAGGAATCACAGATCGAATCAGATAGAGTGATTGACGAGCCAATTCTTCGAATCGGTCTTTTGACGATTGATGAAGAAACGGACTGGGTGACAGAAATTTCCTGCGACACAACGTGGAAGTTGATGGATAGTGAGGATGGACTGCTGGGAGTCATGGAGAAGGATGAGGTTGTGCGAGCGTTTTATAAGAATCAGCGATACTACTTTAATCGTGGACGAGGAATTGAAGAGACCTACAAGTTTCTTCGGTTCGTTCCAGATGAGGAAGACGCCATTTGTACCATCGAGAACTTTGATCGTCGTGAGACTCGCGGAGCTGCGTACGCGTTCAATCAGTTTCGTGACACTCTCGAACTTCAGTATATTCCGTATAAAGATGAGGTTTGGGTGATAAACGAGTTGCCTATTGAGGAATATTTGTACGGACTTGGTGAGACCTCAAATTACTCTCATAGTGAGTTCAAGAAGACTCTGCTGACGATTGCACGAACGTACGGGCTGTATCACTGGGAGCGCAATTCAAAGCATAAGGGGTACTTTCACATGAATGCGTATGCGGACGATCAAGTTTACTTTGGCTATGGATACGAGGTGGTTCATCCCCTTATTAAAGAAGCCGTTGAGCAAACCCGTGGGGTGACGGTGAGTTATGAAGGACGGACCGCGATTACCCCTTACTTCTCACGTTCTGACGGCCGTACACGTTCATGGAGCGAGGTATGGGGTGGGACCGTTGCTTGGCTTATTGGAAAGCCTGCACCGTGCGATGCTGAGCGAGGATATTCACTCTGGGGCCACGGAGTTGGGCTCGGAGCAACAGAGGCGCTTTGTATGGCAAATAACGGAAGTGACTGGGAAGAAATCTTGCATTACTTTTATACAGATGTTGATCTCACAAAAAGATGGGAATAAAAACATTCATTCGTTTCCTCGTGATAGTCGCCGTTGTTCAACCTACGGCGATTTTTGCTATCACAGATCCGCTTACGGAGATCTATCAAACGCGTGGGGACCTTCAAACGGCATTTGACTCACAGACACATCTTGCCGTGCCAGGAACTTCGGCTGGGTTCCTTCTCGATCTAGAAGATTGGGCTCGACAGTATGGCTGGATGGAGCATGAAGAATTGGCGAGTTATGGCCCAGGCGAAGGAGATGGAGTTCCTGTGCGTATTTCCAATTCGGAGATAGAGTCATCCATCGAAGCTGAAGCCTATGTGGTTATGGATCGCTCGACGGGAAAGATTTTGACCGTGAAGAATGAAAACAAGGTCTGGCCCATTGCGAGTCTCACAAAGCTCATGACCGCAAACGTGGTGCTGGATCATGATGTTTCGATGGGGGCGATTGCGGATGTGCGTAACGCGGATAACGTTGGGGGCGCTCGACTTTATGTCGAGGACGGTGATACGTTCAGTGTCGAGGATTTGTTTTTTGCTACGCTTGTCGCGAGTGCGAATAACGCGGCGAATGCGCTTTCACGAACAACGGATCTTTCACGAACGGAATTTCTTCTTGAAATGAATCAGAACGCAAAAGATCTGAACCTTATTCATACACACTATGTGGATCCAACAGGAATTGAACTGGGAAACGTTTCAACCGCACGGGAAATGGCACGGATTGTTCAAACACTGTTTGACCGAGATGAGATTAGACGATTCACAACAACGGCTACACGCTATATCGATGTGATCTCTCAAGGAACAAGCAAAAAAATGACGAACACCAATTGGATGCTTTGGAAGCCAGACTATGATGACATTTATGTCACAGGGGGAAAGACAGGATATCTCATTGAAAGTGGATGGAATGTGGTGGTAAGTCTTCGTCCAATGTATGGAGACGAAGACACAGAACTATTAATTGTCTTATTCGGTGCAGAATCGCGTGACGCCTCATTTACGAATGCAAACATGTTGGCCGATTGGGCTTGGGAAACATTCCAATGGCAAAAACAGAATTAAAAAACTCCCGACGTACGTCGGGAGTTTTTCTTTCTACTTGATTACGCTTTTTACTTTTCCTTTTCCTCCAGCCCCCAATGCACTTACACGTCGCTTATCTTCTTCGACAAGCTTTGTGACAATCTCTTTCACACGTTCTGGGTTGTCGATGTTTTTGAAGTGGAAGCGTCCTTTTTCTCCAGCCGTTTGAACGTAAACTTGCCCATAGGTAAAGACGGTCTGAAGAATTCCTCGAATCTCAGCGGTGGTATCTTGAACGGCTGCGAGATCGAGTTCAGAAGCGGTTCGATTGAAGAGTCCCTCTTGTTCAATATTGATGATGCGCTCGTTTGTGATGATCCAGGTGTCGAGATAGAAGTCTGTGAACTCGAGAAAGGCGAAGAGCCAAATAGATAGAAAGTAGATACTTCCAAGGATCACAAGAAGTGGCCCAAAAACGTTTTGCGCAAGGAGTCCCTCAAGTGTTGGCCAAAAGTACCATCCAATAAGGAGAGGAACGGCTGTCAAAAGGATAAAGGCAAAGACGATCGCCAGAAGAGCAAACCATTGTCGTCGCAAAAAGAGCACAACATGTTCATCTGGTCGTTGATTTGGAAGATGGTCAAGTCGCATCATAATGTGAAATTTGAAACGGATGCATAAATTGACTTACGGGGTCATAGGGCTGGAAACAAGTCTTCATTGTAGTATTCGACGGTATTGTCGAGGGAAATAGGGTGCGCCCAGTCGTATCCCATCAGGAGGAAGGTTGAACCCGCAACAAGGATAATGGTTCCGCCCGTGAAGATGGTAACAAGAAGGTAAAGACCAAATCCGTAAACTCCGTAACGGAGAAGATGGTAGACATTGAAGAGGCTGTAGAGAACGTAGAACATCATGTACGCTCCGTACACGATGAGAAAGGCTCCAACAGGGACACTGATATTTGGTAAGTCAAACATACTGCAACCAGTTTATCACAAAAGCCCCGTGTGGGGCTTTAGTTTGTGATGGGGTTGGGGGTATCCCTCTGTGTTGGAAGGCAGGGGAGATTGAGATGTTTGTACCCGTGCTCGGTGACGACTCGTCCGCGCGGGGTGCGGGTAAGAAATCCAATTTGGATGAGAAATGGTTCGTGGACTTCTTCGATGGTCTGGATTTCTTCTTGCGTAGCGGCCGCGATCGTAGAAAGACCAACGGGACCGCCTCCAAACTTTTCAATAACGGTTTTGAGGATGCGTCGATCCGTGTTGTCGAGGCCCATGTGATCGACCGTGAGTTTCTCAAGAGCCTTCTGACAGATCGGTTGCGTAATATGTCCGTCAGCTCGTACGTCTGCATAGTCTCGAACACGTCTGAGAAGGCGGTTGGCGATACGAGGGGTGCGTCTGGATCGTCCTGCCAGGATATTGATTGCTTCTTGATCAATGGGGGTTTCCAGCAAGGAAGCACTTCGGGCCACAATAGAACCAATATGCTCTTCCTCGTAAAAATTAAGGTGGTGTGTGACGCCAAATCGATCTCGGAGCGGTGAAGACAGAAGAGAGAGTCGAGTCGTGGCTCCGATGATGGTAAATCGCTCAAGACTCAGACGTAGAGTGCGAGCGGTTGGTCCTTTTCCCACGATGATGTCGAGCGCATAGTCCTCCATCGCTGGGTAGAGAACCTCCTCGATCGTTTTGTTCATGCGATGAATCTCGTCGATGAAGAGAATATCGCCACGTCCGAGATTTGAAAGAATCGCAGCGAGGTCTCCGACGCGTTCAAGCGCAGGGCCTGAGGTTACGCGAATCTGTGAACCCATTTCATTGGCAATAATGTGGGCGAGTGTGGTTTTCCCGAGTCCTGGGTTTCCATAGAGAAGCACGTGCTCAATGGGTTCGTCCCGTTTTTTTGAGGCTTCGATGAAAATCGAGAGGTTTTCTTTGATATCGTCTTGTCCAACAAAGTCTTTTAACGATTGTGGACGCAAACCAACTTCAAAGTCTCGTTCCTCGCCAGGAGCCTCTGCCGTAACAATCCGTTCCGGGATGTTCATTTCTTCACGTTCGATCATAGTGTCCTTATTATGCCTGTTGAAGGGAGGTGGAGCAAATCAAAAATACTCTTGAAGTCAAGAGTATTTTTGTGGTGGGCCGAGAGGGAGTCGAACCCTCATGGGATTTCTCCCCGGGGATTTTAAGTCCCCTGCGTATACCATTCCGCCACCAGCCCACGCGCGGAAAGATTAGCAAAGAATCACTGTTTCGCCAAGATATCTTATTTTTTCTGGAGGGCTTTTAGAAAAGCCTTTAGGGGCTTGGTGTTGAGAATATCTGCTTTTCTTGCCCATCCTTTACGTGCTTGGGCGATGCCATGTTCAAGGTTCTCGAATTGGTTGAGGTCATGCGCATCCGAGCTGATGGTCAGCATAACGCGTTCTTCGATCGCTTGGCGGATGTAGCGTTCATGCAAATCAAGGCGTGCAGATCCGTTTATCTCCAGAGCCACGTGGAATTCTCGTGCTGCTCGAATGACTCGCCCCATATCGAGGTCATACCCTTCTCGACGACCAACGACACGTCCGGTTGGGTGAAAGAAGTTGTTGACGAGGGGATGTCGGAAGGCACGAATGACGCGTTCGGTCATCGCTTCTTTATGCATGCTTCTGTGAGAGTGAATAGCAACAGAAACAAGGTCAAGATTTTTGAGGACGGCATCCGTGAGATCGAGTGTTCCATTTTTTCGTATTTCACACTCTGTGGATTTGAGAATCGTGAAGCCTTTGAGCTTCTTGTTGAGTCTATCGACCTCTTTTCCTTGTTTCTTTACCTGATGTTCATCTAGTCCATGGGCGATGGTGAGACTTTGTGTGTGATCGGTGACTGCCATGTAGGAAAGACCGTAAGCTTTTGCCGTACGTGCCATTTCTTCAATTGTCCCAATACCATCAGACCATGTTGTTTGAGTCTGAAGGTCACCTTTAAGAGAGTTGTATGGGATGAGTTCAGGGATCTTCTTTGCCTCGGCAAGATCGAGTTCATCCGCTCCAACACGTAGTTCAGGGGGGATGAACTGAAGGCCAAGATGCGTGTAGATCTGCTTTTCCGTTTTGCTGGTAAGGCGTTCTTTTCCTTTAAAGAGTCCATGTTCAGAGAGTTTGAGCTTCTTTCTCTTTGCTCGTTCACGGAGCAAAATATTGTGTTCGCGGGATCCCGTAAAGTGTACGAGAGCGGCTCCGTATGCATCTGGTTTCAAGATCAGAAGATCGCCTTGGAGACCGTTTACGTAACGCACCATTATTTTGGAAGAACCTTCTTCAAGTACTTCATGAACTTCCTTGAGTGCTGTAAATGCGACGATGAGTTCTTTAGGTTTCGAAGTTGTTGCGAGGAGATCGATGTCTCCAATGGTTTCCTTGCGACGTCGAAGTGATCCAGCGATATCGACGTGTGTGACTCCAGGGACGTTTTTGAGTTTTTCGACGATCGTTCGAGCAAAAGGGAGGACATCATGGATGATGCGTCTGCCCGCATCGCTTTTAAGATATTGAATACCTCGCAGGATTTTATCCTGGCTTTTCTTTCCCATACCTGGGAGCCCTGCAATGGTATCGGATTTGACGGCGCGCTCTAAGTCGCGAAGGTTTTTAATCTTGAGCTTTCGATAAAGCTTCATGGCTGTTTTTGGACCAACGTCTTGAACCATTGAGAGACCAAGCATGTCGAATGGGTACTTCTTTTTCAGTTGCGTATAGTAGGCGAGCTTGCCGGTTGTGATGAGTTCTTCAATTTTTTGTGTGAGGTCTTTTCCCACTCCAGGGATTTCACGAATACCATCAACCCCGTACGTTTTGTAGAGCTCTACCAGTTCTTCCTGCAGGGCAGAAATTCCCTCAATAGCCACTTCATACGCCTGTGGCTTAAACGCGACGTCCTCCGCACGCAAAAACAACGCAATCTCCCGAAAGATATCGATGATTTCCTTATTGGTGATAGTCTTGCGTGCCATAGTTTATTCAGTATAACAGCGAGAAACAAAACACCCCAGTTTTTCTGGGGTGTTTTGTTGGAGCGGGAAACGGGGATATGGCCTCCGGCCATATTGTGTTCGTTCGTTCGGCAATAAGTAGAAAGTTTGAACAAAAGGTGACTTTCCACTTATTACCTCTCTCACTCACGCATCGAACCCCGAGGAGCCGCGGGTTCGATCCAATTGTCCATCAATAGAAAAAGCCCCAGTAAGACTGGGACTTTTTCTATGGAGCGGGAAACGGGGATATGGCCTCCGGCCATATTGCTGTCGCTCGTTCGGGAATGAAAACACTCTCTAAACATCGAAACGACTGAAGACGGTTTCATGTTTATTCGAGTATTTTCATTCCGCTCTCTCGCTTCCAGCATCGAACCCGGCACGGGATCTTTGCAGACCCATGTCTCATTCCAATATAAAACTCCAGTTTTCACTGGAGTTTTATATTGGAGCGGGAAACGGGGATCGAACCCGCGGCCTTCTCCTTGGCAAGGAGACGCTCTACCACTGAGCTATTCCCGCAATATCTCAACGCGGAAAAGTTTAGCACTGAGATTGGTTCGTGGCAAGAGGTTCATTCGTCGAGGATATCATCGTTAAAAGAAGTCATGTAATATGGCAGTTATCGATTCTTAAGTATCATTATGGCAAAGAAATCTAGTACAACCGCTTTAACTCCTGAGCGTCACGCAGAACAGGATGCTCGATATGCGCAGGGGCATGAGTATGATTACATCATTATTGGGACAGGATCTTCTGCGTTGACCGTCGGGGCGCTGTTGGCAAACGCGGGATACAAGGTCTGTATGCTCGAAGCACACGATATTCCTGGTGGGTATTGTCAGTCATTTCGTACAGGAGATTTTTATTTCTGTGCGCAGGTGCATTACATTTGGGGGTGTGCGCCTGGCGGAAAGATTTACGAATTTTTGAAGCGTGTTGGTCTCGAAAAAGATATTACGTTCGAGCTTTTTGATAAATCAGGTTATGACGTGATGGCATTGCCTGACGGAAAGAAGGTTCGGATTCCATACGGATGGGACAAGCTTGTCGAGAACGTTGTTGAAGCCTATCCAGATCAGAAGGGTCCCATGGAGCAGTTTGTGGGAGTGCTCAAAAAGATTCGAGAAGAGTTTCGATTTCTTCCGGATCGAAAACTGACGTGGAAAGATTATGTGAAGGCGTACAAAGTGATGACCATCATCAAGTATCGAAAAGCTACACTGCAGAATCTGTTTGACGAATGTGGTCTGTCAAAAGAAGCGCAAGCCGTTTTGTGTGCGAACGCCGGAGACTTTATGGAGCCACCAGAACGTCTGTCGCTATTTATGTATGTCGCTTTGTTTGGAGGGTATAACACCGGAGCGTACTATCCGACAAAACATTTTAAGTATTACATTGAGCGTCTTGCAGACTTTATAACCGAGCATGATGGGTGTCACATCTATTACGAGACTGAAGTGGATCAGATCAAGACCGAGAACGGAAAGGTTGTGGGGGTGAGCACGAAGAATGGAAAAACGTTTACCGCAAAGAATTACATCTGTAATGGAGATCCGAAGAAGATGGCGGGTGTGATTGGGCTTGAGAAGTTTCCCGAAGAGGAACAGAAGAAATTGGATTATACGTATTCTCCTGCGGGGGTCGTGGTATATCTTGGTCTCAAAGATATCAATCTTCGGGACTATGGATTTGGATCAAGTAACATTTGGCACCTGGAACAATGGGACATGAACAAGATGTGGCACGAGATGGGGGAGGTGAACTTCGAGAGTCCATGGATCTTTATGTCGACTCCAACCCTTCACACGTCAGAACCCGGAACGACGCCAAGTCCTGAGAATCAGATTCTCGAGATCGCTGCCTACACGGAGTATCAGCCGTTTAAAGATGCACAAGACAAGAGTTACGCTGAGTATGCAAAGCTCAAACAGAAAATTGCCGAGCGTATGATCGATCTTGTGGAGGAGAAGTACATTCCGAATCTTCGCAAGCACATCATGGTGAAAACGGTTGGAACATCGACCACAAATGAAGACTTCATCCTCACTCCGCACGGGAATGCCTATGGTTCGACGATGACTCCAGAGCAGGTGAGTTTGAACCGCTTAAAAGCAAAAACACCGTTTGAAAACTTCTGGTGGTGTAACGCTTCCAGTGGGTGGGCAGGAATGTATGGAACGGTTTCGACGGGCATGCAGTTGTATATGGATCTCACCGGCGACCGATTCTATGATCAAGTCACTTCAAAAAGTGATGAAGAAACGATCGCAGAACTCTAAAGAAAAGTGTCCTCATGATGAGGACACTTTTTGAATCACTTGCTTTGCAACGCGTTGACCGCACCTGAGCGATCCTTCGGTCCATGGACTGTTGAGATAGTCTCCACAGAGGAAGACGTTCTGTTCTCCCTGACCTTCACTCTCGATAAATGCTTTTACTTTTTTTAACGAGCCTGGGTAGAACTTTGGCATCGCTTCGATCCATCGCTCAAGATCGAAGTTTTCGATCTCTTTCTCTTGTGAGAACCACGGGCAGATGCGAACGAACTCTTTCTTTACGGCTTCGAATACCTGATCATCGTCGAGTTCCAGAAGGGTCTTTGCGAATTCCTCGTGCAACCAGACACAAACGAGAGACTTCCCATCATGAATCATCTCCTCACCTTTCATGGCTTCATTGACGTATCCAGAAATTTTTTGACTCTCGACATAAGGCACCCAGATAATGGATGTGTCTTTCAATTTTTCACGATCAACTCGGAACGCGACGCTAATCGTTGAGGCGTAGCGAGCTGAGTCGAGAATCGCTTTTTGTTTCTCTGTAGGGTGTTTGTAGAACCACTTTGTATGTGTGGCTTGGGTGGCGATGACAGCGTAATCGTAGGAGTCCCCGTCGACTACCACCTGAGTCCCTGCTTCAACGGACTGGACTTCATGGTTCAATCGAACATCTAGATTCTTTGCAAATGCATTTGGGAGTGCTTGCATTCCACCCTGTGTGCGATGGAGATCCCATCCATTTTTGTTATGTGAAATCGACTTCATGATTCCAAGGAGTGCTCCGGTGGAGATTTCGTCAGCTCGATGAAACTGATAGACGGCGGTAAACGCATCGACAAAATAATCCGCCACCTGTTTTCCTGTGCGTCGACGCATGAAGGTGTACGCATCACCGTGGTCATGAACGGCGAGTTCAGTGAGATTGAAAAAATCGCCAACATTTCGAATCAAGAAGTATTGAAGAGCAAGTCGAAACTTTGAGAGGGGACTTAGGACATTATTTGGAGGAATGATTTGTCCATTGACGGTGATGCCGTACTTGAGAAAACGCATCGGCTCCCACTGGATCCCGAACTCGACACAGTACTTTTTCATTTCATCGTACAAATTGCACAAATGGTCTGCTCCGATATCAAAAAGAAATCCTTCTTTTTCTCGAGAAGCCATACGCCCACCCACCTGCGAGCGCGCTTCGTACACCACGACGGTGTGTCCTGCCTTTTGCAATTCGTACGCGCAGGTAAGGCCTGCAATACCCGCTCCAATAACAGCAATATTCTTACGCATAGATCGATTGGTTCAAATAGTCTCCTAAGTATGACAACTTTAATCAGATTTGCAAAAATAGTACGACTTTTTTGCTTGAATGACGATGAATATCTTGACGAAAAGTGCCATTTCAGGCATGGTGTTTCGTCACAGGGCGTCGTCCTGTGCGTCGTGCAACCTAACTTCGGAGCCTCGAGATGGCACGTCTGTTCTTGATCATGTTCCTGCTCATGTTCGCCCCGAACACAGCCTCTGCGGGGGTCAACCCGCAGGGCATCGTCATGGCGACTGGGAGCGGACCGCTCACCGAGAAGATCGACTTCGGCGTCTTCGCGAGCGCCTTCCTCTTGCCGGGATCTGACCCTCTCTTTTTCTTCTACGCGGGACCAGGGTTCCAGGTCACCGACTGGTGGTGGTCGAGTCCCAGGGTCGGGCTGGTCATGGACTGGCCAGACTCCGGTCACGCCGCCCCCATCCTCTCGCTCTGGAACGGGCTCAGCTTCCACGATGGAGACCTCACCTTCTTCTTCGAGACCGAGGTCTACGTCTTGAATGGTGGGGGTTTGGATTACTACGGGTCCTACAACGTGGACCTCAACGTGCTTCCCGTCAGCGTCGGCTTTCACGCCGAGCAGCTCAACGAGGCCGTCACCACCGGCCCGCACATCAGCTACCCGCTCAACGACCACATGGTGCTGGGACTCCAGCACCACTGGGACTTCGCTGAGGTCCACGCGATCCGCGGGACGATCGAGATGAAGTTCGACTGAGTCAACACGCTCGCCGTTCGCCACCTGGTGAACGGCTTTTAACATCCAACCAAAAACACGCTCCAGGTATGGGGCGTGTTTTTATCGGAGGTCTATTTTACTAATCTTGAGAGGTCGAGGGTTTGGTCGAAGGTGATTTGTTTTACGAAATCTTCCGCGTGGCTCACAACGATCATGCATCCTTCATAGTCGTTCAACGCCTGTGCGATGACAGGAAGGTGGCGGAAGTTGATGTGATTGGTTGGTTCGTCGAAGATGAGAAGTCCTGGTTCTTGAAGAACAAATCGTGCGAAACACAGAAGTCCTTTTTGTCCCTCAGAAAGAGCTCCCACAGGAGTCGCGAGTGCATCTCCTTTGAGAAGGAACTGCGCTGCTGTGCGACGGAGGGTCTCGTTGTCTGGGACATCCATGACACTTTCAAGAGACTCATAGGCTGTCTGCGAGAAGTCGAGTCCAGAGAAATCTTGTTTGTAATACCCGACTTTTATTTCATCAGCGATCTTAAGATCTGGATCTTTTCCTTCTGCTAGGGCTCGTAGGAGCGTACTTTTTCCAATACCGTTTGGTCCTTCAATCAGAAGGTGGTTTCTTTTTCTGAGTTGAAGATCAACCGCGACTTTATGTGGTTCGTGTTCAAGAATGACTTTGACGGCTTTGATGGCGACGACCACGTCTTTAAACGGTTGAGCAGGAATGGTGAATGGATTGATGGTTTTGTCATCTTGTTTGACACCCACCATATTTTCTTCCGCTTCAGCAATTTCATCACGCAATTTACTTGCGAGTTTACGCATCTTTCCACCTTTATGGGCGAAGAAGTTTACCTTGTCTTTGCGGTCCTGGATGGTTTTCAGAAGCTGGGCGTTTTTTGCACGATCTCGTTCGACGCGCGCAGAAATTTCTTCCACCACATCTGTGTAGTTACCGTCATACTTGTCGACTTTTCCTGTGTAGATGTCTAAGTGGAGAACGCCTTCGGTAAAGCTGTTTAAAAAGTCGGCGTCATGGGAGATCACAAGAACGGTTTTTGGATAGAGGATGAGGAACATCGTGAGGTGATCAATTCCATCACGATCAAGGTTGTTTGTTGGCTCATCAAGAAGCAGAATATCCGGTTCTTGGATAAGTGCGTACGCAAGTAAGAGTCGAGCTTGCTGTCCTCCAGAAAAATCTCCAACGGGTTTATCAAGTGGAGCAGAAAGATTTACCACTTCAAGAACATCGGCGATACGCTTGTCGAGATTGCGGGGCGCCTCTTCAAAGGCATGCGCAAAATATTCACGAACGGTTTCTGTGAGATGCTCACGTGCCATGACTTGCTTCGCCGTTGCGATCGTGGAGCCTTGCTTGAAATGGACCTCGCCACGATCTGGCTTTAACTCGCCTGTGATGAGTTTAAAGATGGTACTTTTTCCCGCACCATTTTGACCCATGAGTGTGAGTTTGGAATCTTCTCGAACAGAAAAATTCACCTCCTTTAAATTTGGGGTGTCAGAGTTGTACCCGAAGGTAACATTCTCAAATCGGACGATGACGTTATTTTGTGCCATATACGGCCAAAAATTTAACAGATTTTAGGGAAAATGGCAAGGATTAGACCCTCTTCCTCATCCATTGCTATACTTGTTCTCATATGACGATTAATGAAAAGGCTGTAGAGAAAGCTGTGCGTGGTGTACGGGAGATGCTTCTTCCACATTATTATGGGGAGATTGCGTTCACGAGTAAGAGCGATAGAGGGTACGATCTTGTGACTGAGCTTGATGTTGCGGTCGAGGAGTATTTACGTGCAGAACTTGGGAAGCTGTATCCGGACATTCCATTCGTGGGAGAGGAAACAGGAGGAGATCGGGAGGCGAAGCGAAAATGGTTGTGTGATCCTATTGATGGGACGGCACATTTTATCCGCGGAAATCCATTTTGTACGACCATGCTCGCCCTTATTGAAGATGGGCAAGTGAACATGAGTTTCATTTATGATTTTGTGGGGGATGTGATGTATTCAGCGGTGCGTGGTCAGGGGGCATATCGAAATGGTGAACCGATCCATGTGAGCGATCGCCCGCTGAAGGGGTCTTATATGGGATGGGAGACGCATATCGATCAGGGGGAGAATCTCAAAAAGGATCTCGCCCTTCGAGCGACATCTTCATTTTTTAAATCGATTTGTGCGGGAACAGAATTTGCGATGGTGGCGATGGGGAAATTGGAGGGGCGCATTTGTTTTGATCCGTTTGGAAAGGATTACGATTTTGCACCAGGTTCTCTCTTGGTAGAGGAAGCAGGTGGAATCGTGAGGAACATTGGTTCAGGTACGTACGATTATACAAATCTCAATTTTATTGCTTCGAATCCAGTCGTTTATAAGGAGCTCACAGAAGGCCCAGAGGCATTGTTTCCTCTCTAACATAAAAACACCTTCCCGATCGGGAAGGTGTTTTTATGCTTAGGTTTTCTCAAGGAGTCTAAGTCGCAGGTGATGGTCGTAGACGACATCGGTGAGTCGATGGATGCGCATGTCGACACCCGCGATGGTTTTTGTGTTGTCATCGACTTTTCTGCTCAGGTCGTCGAATCCAACTTTTGTCATGATAGTGAGATCAGCAAGTTCTTCTCGAATAGATCGACGATCTTCACTTGCTTCTTTGAGTTGTGTGTAGATACCTTTGAAGTTTTTGTTTACTCCCACAAATTGTTGGTCGACTTCTTCGAGGTGCTTGTTTATCTGCTTAAACTGTTTGTTTACTTCTTTGAATTTTTCATCAACCTGCTCAAACTTCTGGTTAACTTGATTAAATTGCTGGTCTACTTGTTCGAACCTCTGATCTACCAGTTCAAATCGTTGATCGATTTGTTCGAAACGTTGGTCAACTTGCTCGAATCTCTGATCGACCTGTTCGAATCCAGCAACCATTTTTTGTGAGAGGTCGCCAATAACAATGTGAATGCCTCGCACCGCTTCTTGAAAATCAGATTTTGTGAGTTCTTCGTGCATAACGTGTTCCAATTATAACATAGGGGCTGTAGGCCTGGCCGATCTGTTTACCAGGCCCATATTCTTAGCCGTTCATAGCACTATGCCGTTTGTTCTTGTGTCATTTTCTTGCGCGCTTGCTCAAACGCCCAACCAGCTCCTGATCGATTTCCGGCCTTAAACTGATCCCGGGCAATCCCAACAATGAAATCCCGAAATCGATTTGTTTGAGGATCATCAAGTCCGAATTGTTCGGCAAGCTCGTTTATTTTATCTAAGAGACTTCTGTACCAGTTGTTCTGTGATTTGTTTTCCATAGAGATGTTTCATTAATTCAACAACATATTCTCCGAGAAGAATGGATACGGACTCGGAGATTCCGTAGGCATAGGCTTTGCGCTCAACAGCGGATTTGATTTCGCGAGCGCTGAGGGCGATTGTAGACATAGTTATACGGCTACGGGTGTGAGTCGACGTCGTGGAACATAGCGCCAGAGAGCGAGAAGTCCGAGGACAGCGATTGTCGACAGAAGGAGCATAATTCCAGATGACCCCGCATCGTTTGTTGGCGTGTCACTTATCGTAGCGGTTGAGACGATAGTGTCTTCTTCCACGACCATGTCATCAACGGAACGTGGGCGCAGACGGAGCTCTCCGTCATAGCTTGTCAGGACCCCTGTAATCGTGAGTGTGTCCCCGCGCTCAAATAGATTTGGGTCAATAGCAGGATTATTCTTCAAGTAGATCGTGAGCGTTGCCCCAGATGATTCAAGAGTCAATTTCGTTGCGTTTTTTGATTGAATTTGTCCTGTTGTTGAAAGAAGATTCCCAACAAATGATGCATCGATGTTGCCTAGAGAAATTGTTTCGACGTGTTGTGAGGATGTGCCACTTTGAAGAGCGACCCCCGTTGCTCCCGTGAGTTTCACACGACGTTCCCCTCGGCTCGTGCTGAGTTCTCCTGTGACTTGTACGACATCGCCGATCAGAAGTTCAGGGAAGTTACTGCTATAGAGGTAGACTTGGATTCCACCGGTTTCATCTTCAAGGTAGAAGATTTGGTTTCCGAACATCCCTGGCGCGACGGTCACTGTTCCATTGATCACAACTTTCTGTCCGTCGGCTTTTTCCTTTGCTTGAGCGACAGTTACGGATTGTGCCACACGCGAAGAAACGGTTGAGGACGCATTGGTCGCATGAGTCGAGTTGGAGGTTTTCGTTGCCGATGTTGAGCTCGTGACAGCAGTCGATTCAGCAGTTGTAGCCGTCCCCGACCACTTCCAGACGTTGTTCACGAATGCGTACGTTGCCCCCTTGGCAGAATTTCCATAGGTCACTTTGTCCACGACCTCCTCATCTGGGGCAATCAACTCGAGTGTGTCACCGGTGTTATTGAGGATGATCTTGGTTTCTGGTCGCATGAGTCTAACCGTTGCTCCGGCCGTAAGCAGAGTTGACTCTTTGAACGTGTATCGATCCGTTGACCCGTCTTCGATTATCCATCCTTGAAGATCGATCGTCTCCACACCCGTGTTTTGAAGTTCGATGTATTCCTCGGTTTCGTCCGAGCCGATGGTATTGGGATACAGGGTTATGAAGCGGAGAGTCTTTGCAATGGCGACTTCCTCGACGATTTTTTCGACTTGGGATCCCTCGGCTTCGCTTCCACCGTTGCCAAGGCTTTGGTGGGCAGGGGGGAGGACAGTCGATTCAGGTTCTTCTGCCGTATCGACGATTTCCTCAATTTCCTCTAACGCGACGAAGATAAGATTTGCGCTTCCAGGCGTTGGGAGCTCGGTGACTTCGAACGTTTCTCCATGGCGAGCAAGTGCCTCTCCGTTCTTTGGTATTGGGTAGGCGTCCTTGCCATAGGTGACGGATTCGATGATTGCGCCACTGGCATCTTTGAGGATCACCGAATCACCATCGTTGTTGAGCCTGCCTTTTGGGGACTCGATGAGAGCATAACCGTCTGCTTCGATCGTTACAGTTGAGGGATCCGTTGCTTTGCCACTCTCGTCTTCTATGGACCAGCCTTCGAGTGTTACTTGTGTGTTTCCAGCGTTGTAGAGTTCGATCCATTCGACTCCCTCTCCTATAGGGTCGACGACGAACTCGGAGATAACGATGTTGGCGATGGTTGGCTCTGTCGTGAAGGTCGTTTCCGTCTGCACCTCGTCAACGACCTCTTCTACGACATCCTCGACAATCTCCTCGACCACCTCAGCCACTTCTTCGGTTACAACCTCAACCTCTTCGATGACCTCTGGTTTCTCCGGGTTGATGACGTTCATGCTTCCCGGTGTTAGCTCGTAGGTTAGTTCAAATAGTCCTGACTCATTGCGAGCGAGCGCGGAGCCATCTTTGGGTGTGGCAAGTTCTTCTGTTCCGTATTCGACTACGTCGACGGCTGTTCCTGTCGAGTCTTTGAGTGTGATCGAGTCCGTATCGTTGTTGAGTTTTCCAAGCGGGGCGGTGATAACGACGTACTCGCTAGGAGCGACGGTTCCCTCCAAGACCGTCTGCTTGCCAACAGCGTCTTCAATCGTCCAACCGGTAAGATCGACTAAGACGTCGCTCAGGTTTACAAGTTCGATCCATTCTGCTTCTTCCTCATTGGGGTCGACAACGAATTCGCTTATCAGCATCGACGTGGTTAAGGAATCCTCTGGTCCCTCTTCCATGACTTCTTCGAGAGTTTCCTCGACGACAGGTTCCTCAACAGACTCCTCATCGACGGTTTCTTCGAGCGTTTCTGCTTCTACGGTTGCAAAGGCGACCGTGCCTGGCGTTCCTAGGTCCTCAACGCCATCGAGAAATCCTTGTGATGAATCCGCGTCCGTCCACGACTCCTGAAGCGAGCCGTCTGTTAGTCGGTCCACTCGGACCATGCTTCGGTATCGTCCGTCATCAGTATTTGCAGAGCCGCCAGATCGTCCAGCGAGAGGGGCTCCATCTGTTCCTGCCACATCGACGAGGGTATTCTCATCGTCATAGAGAGCAAGATTGAATCCTCCGTTTGGCAGTGACAGGGTGGCGGTAACGAAGTTGGGTTCGACTCCGAGCGCGGTATTTTCGTGTGCGTATGCATAGTTGGTGATTAGGAGCGTTGAATGAGGGGCGACGAAACTTTCTTCGGGGAAAACCAGAGTGGATTCTGAACTTCCTCCTCCGGTAATGCTCCACCCCGTGAGGTCGAGCGTTTCGTCGCTGATGTTTGTGAGTTCGATCCATTCGTCTGAACTTGAGACCGAAGATCCGGCCCAAGCAACTTCTGAGAAAACGATCGCGGGTGCGCTTGCTTGGGTGCGCATGGGCAACGCAGCAATCGTGAGAATCATAACGAGGGCGATCCAATAGCGGTCGAATAGTTTCAACATAGGTGCGGGTTAATTTTAAAGATGCTTTGCAAAGCGACGCGCGCAAAAAGAAAGACCCCCAAGACGTACACTTTGTGCAAAGTGGAAACGTCTAAGGGGGTCTTCTCTTGTACTCTCATGACATCAAGAATCTGGGGGATGGTCAACAAGAAAGTAGTTCATTGAAGAGAAGGACTCAATAACAGAGTCTGATTTTTATTCCTTAATTTAGGAATGATTCCTGTTCATTCCTGTAGAACCATCTCTTGTGGAAGGTTGCTTAACATGGAGTGGGGCTGTTACCATACATCCACTATGGAACATGAACGACGTCGAATTCGACCCATGCCTGAACGGTTTACGAAACCTGCAATAGCTGAAGGGTTTCAACGTGCGTTTGATCAGATTATGACTTCCGACGATCCTGAATCTGCGCGAGAGGAGTTCATGCTAAGAACACGGGATTCGGCTAAAAGATTTTTTCGCGAGCGACAAGAACATATTGCACCCATTCTTGAACAGATGGATGAGATGTTGCGTCATAAAGATGAGAGATTCTCTGAGGAGCTATCTGAAAAACTGAGTGCCTTGTTTGAGGCGATGTATCGTGATCCAGAAACAGCAGAGCGTTTTCATGAGCACCTTCGTCAACAGGAACGTGAGGATCGTGAGCGTATTGTTGAACATGCAAAAGGTGTTTCATTAAGCCCGGAAGGAATGCTGTATGGATTACTTGATGCGCCTGATAACACAACATTTCGGATTCATGTTGCGACAGCCCTCACGCTTGATTTTAAAGAAATTCTTGTGGACTTTCGTCAGGGGATGAGAGAACTTGCTCGACTGATCCAGCACGATCCAGCCTATAAAGATGTGCAGAAAATTGCTGGAACGTCTTGGATTGTTGGAGAGCATCCGCGCGTTGCAGAGCGTATGGGATTTCATGTAGATCCGGATCCGCTCCCTCCTGAGGACATGGTGCATTTTGGTGGAGAAACCCGTCGAGTTCAGAATTCATGGATGACGCGTGACGAACTTATAGAGAAATATGGGGCCTCCGAGACCTCTTGAGAAATTCTATACATAGATAAAAAACATCCGAGATTACTCGGATGTTTTTTGGTGGGCGAGGAGAGACTCGAACTCTCATGTCTTGCGACACTAGCTCCTAAGGCTAGCGTGTATACCAATTTCACCACTCGCCCAGAATTGTCCTTAAATTTGTAATCTTGCCTTTCATGGGCGCCCAGTCATTTCTTCAGTGTACGTTTATGTACATTTTCAGATATGACAGCCCATTCAAGTCAATCTCATCAAATTTAAGAACAATTCTGATACGGGGGAGGATAGCAATAATCATTTAGTTTAGCAACGGTTCTGCTCGACATTGTGCGATAATTCGGCTACGCTCGGTACACTATGCGTATCATTCTTGTTCATGGCTTTAATGCCAATCCAACTTCAAACTTTCATCCTTGGCTTGCTTCAGAATTGCGAAACAAAGGATTTCAGGTGGTAGTTCCAGAACTTCCTCTTTCAACAAAGGAGGAGATTAATCTCCCAGAGATTATTGAAAAAATGAAAGATCAGGTGGGGTATCTAAAAAATGATGACATTCTCTTGGGACACTCACTTGGGGCGTTTATCATTCTTCAATATTTGGAAGCGATTGAAATGACCGAGACGCCTCGTGCGGTTATTTTAGTTGGGGCTCCTTTTAATGTTTCACGTCCTGAACTTCGTCGATTGTTTATCGTGGATTTGGATGCAGATGTCTTAATGTGGAAGGCAAGAGAATTTGTTGTGGTGCACGCCCAAGATGATCAGATGGTGCCATTTGACCACGGAGAGAAACTTGCGGTTCAGTTGAAGGCTCGATTGATCGCCCCCCAGAATGGAGGGCACTTTATGGACGAGAAATACCCGGTCCTTCTCGAAACCATCGAGGAGATTGCGAACCGTCCATTTGAATTTGAACCAGGTCAGTCACTCGAGGATGACTATACCGATATTCAAACCCTTTTATGAGCAAGCATTTTGTTCTCGATTTTGATGGCACATTGATTAATACGGATGTGTATTGGGAATGGATCGTGACTCAGTTTTTAGGAATTGGTCAGAACGAACAGATGATCCGTGAGGCTGGGGAAAGGTTGTTTCCGGTTGGGTATACAGTCGCTCAACACGCAAAAGGTCTTGGACTACATGAAGCATTGGTGCAGGAGTTAGCGCAACGTGCGCGCGAACATGTTTCAGAGCATCATGCGAGTTTGATTTTTTCTGATGTTCCATCTTTTTTCTCGAGGTTTGTCGATGCGGAAAAAAGCATTCTGACATTTGGTGATAGAGAACATCAAATAGAACGTATCAGGGCTTCAGGAATTCACTCGTCAATTTCTAAGATTCGAACCGCTTCCACTGAGCTTCCAAAAGCGAAGCAATTGAAAGATCTTGCACAAGAATCTTCTCTTCCCGTTGTTTTTATTGATGACGATCTTGATCAGCTTATGGGAGCATATCAAGCAAGACTTCCGATTGAGCTGATTCGCATGCGTCGCGATGGACAACGCAAATCAAAAGACGATCATAAACTAGACAACGAAGCCTGGCGCGTCATTCGATCGTTCGACGAACTTGAATAAGAAAAACACCCCGTGAGGGGTGTTTTATATTTGTGTCGGTAGATCTATGACAATAATGGGTATTGAAATCTCTTGAAAATACGTTGATATATAGCTCACTTCAGAATATTGAACCTATTTTCTTGTCGTTTTCGTTGTTTGGAATAAAGTGGTTGGTAGGAGGTGATATGAGACAACAAGACATCATTCTATGGGACTTCGATCACACCATCCTCAACACGGAGCAGGGTCTGTACGGTCCGTTACTGGATCAGCTCGCCAAGGAAATCGCTCGGGAACGTCAGTTCGTTGATGAGATGTTTGTTCGGGCCAATGATCAGACCTTCACGTTCTCGATCTTCTTCGAACTATTGGGGATCGATCGATCTCTATGGGGGGCTTTGGAAGCCGAACTGCAAGCAGATCTTCGTCGACGTATGCCTGACTGCCTGTATCCCGGTGTTCTCGAAGTTATCAAGCAACAACATGAACGAGGTTCTCGTCAGGTCCTCGTGACGGCAGGGGATCCAGACTATCAAAGGTGGAAGTTTGGCTCACTCGAATCACTTCAACCGTTCTTCGCTTCTGAGGATCGTCATTTCGTCCCCCTTTCCGGCTCAAAGGCCGATGTGGTGGTCGAACACCTTGATCTGCGTCACAGACTCACCTTCATCGATGACAGTGCTCGTTGGCATTACGAACTGCTCTCGCGCACATCTAGGGTTAGACACCTCCGAGCGATGTGGCCCGATACACTCGGCGTGTTATCACATCGAGACGATGGCTATTTGTGGGGAGTCTTTCAGTCGGCTGAGGAACTTAAACGGCTTCTGGCCAACGACCGGTAATTCCACACCGGTTTTTTAATAGTGATACGTCTTCCCCGCAAGAATCGTTCCAGCGCGGTAGAGTTGTTCCAGTAAAATCACGTAGGCCATTTCGTGCGGGAAGGTCATGGGGGAGAGGGAGAGCGACTGATCGATGTGTGCGAGAAGAGCACGATCGAATCCAAACGGTCCGGCGATAATGAAGGTAAGTTCTTTTTGACCCTGCTCGCTCCAGCGTGGGAGAGCGTTCGCAAATGCGATCGAGTCCATCGTCTTGCCATCTTCACTTAACATAAGGGTAAAGCCGTCTTGTTTGACAATGTCCTCGTTCAATTCTTTGACGACAATCACCTGTATTTTTGCAAACAGACCGAGTCTTTTTATCAACTCATCTCCGATCTCTTTTAAAGGTCCTTTTTTCATCTTTCCGACTTGTATGATTTTGATACGAAACATAAGGAAATTTGCTTCTTTTTGTTATACACAGTCCTGTGGATGTCTCTACAAAGAACATCTCTTGACATGTTTTACGCCTTCAACTAAACTGCCGGAGTCATTTGGATTATTGTTCTTCTTCTTTTGTCCCAAGGATCGCAACTGGAAACAGTCTTGAGGGATGGAGGGGAGGAAGAGCACGACAGATTTACCCGCATGATACACCAATTCAATACAACACGATGTTAGCGCGATCCTACTCGTACAATTTGGTTTTTGAACCAAATGATTAGGAAACCGCTGAGGCGGTTTTTTGTGACCTTGGTGCCAGAGCAGAGTCTTACGACTGAACTCTGGTTCGAAGGAAGGATGTAACGGAACACCAGAAGATCTTTACAACTAAATAAGGGTAGTGAAAAAGAAAATCAATAACCGCTCGCATTCTTGATGAAATATCGAATGTAGGAGCGGTTGTAGAGCATCAATAAGAGCATACGGAGGATGGCTCGACAGAACATGCCGATGAAGGACGTAGTAGCCTGCGATAAGCTTCGGGGAGGTGGCAAGCGACCTTTGATCCGAAGATGTCCGAATGGGGAAACCCCATGCGGGGAATGCCGCATGACCTTGTACTGAATACATAGGTGCAAGGAGGTAACCTGGGGAAGTGAAACATCTCAGTACCCAGAGGAAAAGAAAAAGTATTATTCACTTTACGTTTTCACCCACAAAGCACGTTGGGTGGGAACGAAAAGTGAATCCATTCCCTAAGTAGCGGCGAGCGAACGGGGAACAGTCCAAACCTCTCTCATGAAGTTATGGCAAGCATGAAAGGCACTTGTGTCTCTTGTGTGAGCGGTGACGAAAGATGGAAGTCGTTGTGAGAGAAGGTGTTGTAAGGCTCCATGTCTATCTTCTTCCAAAGATAGGTGGTCAATGCGTATGATAGGAGAATCTGTTGGAACACAGAACCAAAGAAGGTGAAAGTCCTGTACACAAAATTTTACGTATTATCATATTGGAGAACCTTGAGTACTACGGGGCTCGAGAAACCCTGTAGGAACCAGCCGAGACTATTTGGCAAGACTAAATACATGTTCTGATCGATAGTGAACTAGTACCGTGAGGGAAAGCTGAAAAGCACCCCGGAAGGGGGATGAAATAGTATCTGAAACCGTATGCTTACAAGGAGTAGGAGCCTGGATTCGTCTGGGTGACTGCGTTCCTATTGAAGAATGAGCCAACGAGTGTGATGTGCGTCGCTTGCTTAAGTCCTCCGGGACGAAGGCGTAGTGAAAGCGAGCGTTAACCCGCGTGATCTCATTTTATACTCGGTCCACCACTGCAGAGTTCTGTAGTAGGGTCGAGTTTAAAGTGAGAGAGTGGCGCGCACACGACCCGAAACCGGGTGACCTATCCATGTGCAGGGTGAAGCGAGCGTAAAAACTCGTGGAGGCCCGAACCCTCGACCTGTGCAAAAGTCTGGGATGACATGTGGATAGCGGAGAAATTCCAATCGAACTCGGTAATAGCTGGTTCTCCCCGAGATAGCTTTTGGGCTAGCGTCGGTTAATAACTTATTGGGGGTAGAGCACTGAACGAGCTTTGCGGCTTCGGCTAGCGAGCTTAATCAAACTCCGAATACCAATGAGTGTTCCCGGCAGTCAGACTATGGGGGCTAAGCTCCATCAGTCGAAAGGGCAACAGCCCAGATCTCAAGCTAAGGTCCCTAAATTGTCATTAAGTGTAAAACGTGGTGAAGAGGCTTTTACAACCAGGAGGTTGGCTTAGAAGCAGCCATCCTTTAAAGATAGCGTAATAGCTCACTGGTCAAGCTTCTTTGCGCGGAAAATGTACCGGGGCTAAATGACATACCGAAGCTGAGGGTGTTCCTAACGTTAGTTAGGGATGCGGTAGGGGAGCATTCGTATTGCGTTGAAGTTGTGGGGCGACCCATGGTGGAGCGATGCGAAGAGAGAATGTTGGCATGAGTAGCAAAAAGACAGGTGAGAATCCTGTCCGCCGTAAATCCAAGGTTTCCTGGGCAACGAGAATCGCCCCAGGGTTAGTCGGGAGCTAAGGCAAGGCCGAAAGGCGTAGTCGATGCACAGCTGGTTAATATTCCAGCACTCACTATCACACTGAAGCAGGGACGCTTTCTGAAATTTCCCGCGCTCTATGGCTATAGCGTTGGGTGCTTGTTGGTGTCTGGTAGGCAAATCCGCCAGACTGAGGTTCGACCTCAAACCCGTGAGTAATCGCAAGCCTGAGGTAAAACTCAGGTGAGGGGAAAGGACAGAGAGCCAAGAAAAGCTGCTAGGGTTAATGTGATAGGGACCCGTACCGCAAACCGACACAGGTGGATGGGTGCGAAATGCACTAAGGCGTACGAGAGAAACATCGTTTAGGAACTAGGCAAAACAGCGTCCGTAACTTCGGAATAAGGACTGGTTTCTTCCGGGAGGAAGAGACCCGCAGCGAAAGATTTCAACCGACTGTTTATCAAAAACACAGGTCCCTGCTAAACCGTAAGGTGATGTATAGGGGCTGATGCCTGGCCAGTGTCCGAACGTTAAGGAAGGGGGTTAGTTCCTTCGGGAACGAAGCTTCTAACTGAAGCGCGGATGAACGCCGGCGATAACTATAATCGTCCTAAGGTAGCGAAATTCCTTGACGGGTAAGTTCCGTCCTGCACGAATGGCATAACGAGTTGAAAACTCTCTCAACGATGTACTCGGCGAAATTGCAATGTGAGTGAAGATGCTCACTACCCGCGGCAAGACGAAAAGACCCCGTGAAGCTTTACTACAACTTGATCTTGGGTTGATGTCTCATATGTTCAGCATAGGTGGGAGCCTTCGGGCACCAGTGAGATACCACCCTTATGTTACGTCAATTCTAACCAGATACCGTGAAACCGGTATCAGGGACAGGATCTGGTGGGTAGTTTACCTGGGGCGGGTGCCTCCCAAAAAGTAACGGAGGCGTTTACAAAGGTCAGCTTAGCGCGGATGGAAATCGCGCTGGACGTGCAAACGCAAAAGCTGGCTTTACTGCAAGACCAACAAGTCGCGCAGTCGCGAAAGCGGAAGTTAGTGATCCGACCGTACGAAATA
>PFEU01000008.1:73951-134626 GCA_002793515.1 Candidatus Uhrbacteria bacterium CG10_big_fil_rev_8_21_14_0_10_48_16 | reverse complement strand
CAATTAAAGCGGTACGCGAGCTGGGTTCAGAACGTCGTGAGACAGTTCGGTCTCCTATCTGCCGTGGGCGTCGAAGATTGATGGAACCCATTCCTAGTACGAGAGGACCGGAATGGACGAACCTCTAGTGTATCGGTTGTTCTGCCAAGAGCATTGCCGAGTAGCTACGTTCGGTACGGATAAGCGCTGAAAGCATCTAAGTGCGAAGCCGTTCCAAAGATAAGTCTTCATTTGAGACCCCTCAGAGACTATGAGGTTGATAGGCTGCAAGTGTAAGCACAGTAATGTGTTCAGCTGAGCAGTACTAATAGGTCGAGCTCTACAACCACTCATGCATTCGATTTCCAAAATGGACGATCTGCTTGCTCTTCGCCATGAAAATTTTTCAACGACCATTTGGTCGTCTCAAAATCTTTCATGGCTCCAGAGCGGCGCATCTCATTCCATTTTGAAAACCGAATCAAACTTTCATCACGTGAAATACGTGAACGAGTAATTGATTCTTGCCGCTACCCTTATTTAGTAAAATTAAAGAACCCTTTGTCTTGGTGCCACTTCCAGGAAGGCCACACCCGTTCCCATCCCGAACACGGCCGTTAAGCTTCCTTGGGCCGATGGTAGTGCGATTGCGCGAGAGTAGGTGGGCGCCAGGACAAAGGGTTCTTTTTTGTTACACAGGTTTTATATTTGATATACTTCTTTAAGCAGATTATTTTTTTAAGTGAATTATATGGGAATTGATAAACCAGGACCCCAACCAGATCGAGAGTATGTAGCTGAAATGTTAAATGATCCTGATCATAATTTTAATGTCCCTAGTGAACTTAAGGATGTGGCAAGAGAGGATGTCTTAGAAGTGGCTCACCCTATTTGGAACCGGGTGATGAAAAAGATTCGAAAAGAAAGAAGGGCTATTATTTCAGGAACAGATTTTGTGTCTTTTTCGCTGCCAGTGTTAGGACAACCTGGACGTGAAAACTCTCTTATTTCCGTCTCTACGGTTGGTTGCATGGATGCGCATCGTGGTGATTGTTCATTTTGTGATTATGGTACAAGTGGTGCGAAGCGAATGGAAGTTATGGAATCTCTTCCGGGTCAAATATCGAGTGCCTTCGAACTTATTTTAAAAGAGAATGCAGGAAGGGATTGGGCACTGGTGAATCTGACAGCTATCGGGTCAATGTTTGATGAAAGAGAAATTCCTAAAGAGACTCGTCTTGATGTTTATCGGAGAATTGCTGAAATGGTTAAATCAAAACAATTTCCTGAAGGAGTTGAGTGGACGACGGAATCCCGTTTAAAGCACGTCACCCCAGAGGTTTTAGATGATTTGAAGCAGTTTTTTGAAAATGAAGGAATCGAAATCGGAAAGGATCTTAGGATTGATGTGGGTTATGGGATTGAAAGTTCTGATCCGCTAATTTTAGAAGGGGCCATGGCAAAACGTGTTGCCGTTCCCTATAAAGAACGGGTAGATTTACTTCATCAATACGGAATAAAAGCGACTGCACATACATTATTTAAGCCCCCATTTTTAACAGAGAGAGAATCAGTTGAAGATGCGGAAAAGACAGTTCGTTTTGCATGGGATAATGGTTTGTGTGACACAATGATTGTTATGACGATGAATGTGAGAGATGCAACACTCGTTGGTGAACTTGCTGAACAAGGCATGTATCGGTTGCCGTCTATTTGGTCGGTCGCTGAAATTATGAAAAAATTAGGTCCTGAAATTTGTTCAAAAACTCATTTTTTTGGATTTTCTGTGGCTACAGATGAGGCTGGAGTTGTGGATGTAAAAAGCAAAGAAGAGAAAAAACTTAAAGAATTGATCATGAAGTTCTCAAATACTGAGGAACAATGGCAGGAAATTATTGATTTGTTTGATCAAGCGAGTGGTTTAGAGAAAAGGAAGTGGTCTAAAATGATGCAACAGACACCAAAATATACTTTGCAAGCACGAATTGCTACGGGACTTGAAGTTGTTGGAAAAAAGTATCTTGGCACAGGGTTTCTTGATCTGGCTAAGCAGGAGAAATCACGACAGCGACTAAAACAAGCTGCTAATAGATCTCAACAAAATGGGTAGTGTATGGATATCATCCAAGCTATACAACAACGTCGGAGTATTAGGGAGTTTACGAAGAAACGTATCCCTGCAAATGTGTTAAAAACTATTCTCGAATGTGGTCTTCAGGCTCCCTCATCAAAAAATAGTAACCCTTGGTTTTTTGTTGTAACAAAAGGGAAAACAAAGAATCAAATTGCTGCTTGGATAGAGGAAAATGCGAAATCAAGACTGGTTAGAGGACCAACAGATGCTCGAACAGGAAAGATGGCAGAAGGAGCATTCGATTCGACTGCAGAGTCCGTAACAACGATTCGATCAGCTTTTGCTTACATTATTGTGTTTAATAGGGGACCGTTATCTGGTGGAAAAGATGAGGTGTTAAAAAATCCTCGCGGTGGAAGAAGTCTGTATACCTATATGGGCGAAATTATTGGAATCGGTGCTGCTGTCCAGAATATATTACTTGCAGCCAAGTCGTTTGGATTAGGAGCAGTCTATATGGCTGATTCCTATCCCGCTCGAGAAGCTGTTCAAAAGGCACTGAACACAAAAGCGGAGATGGTTGGATCAATTGCCATAGGATATCCAGCTTATTCACCTAAACCAAGGAAAATCGAAAAACGTTTAGTAACTACGTGGGAAACTGCAAAAAAGAAGGGTATTCGAATGGATAATTTTACGGCGATGAGATTTTAATGCTTGTTGTATGGAGACACAAAAAAAGGGAGATTGCTTCCTTTGTAAGCTGTTCAAAGCTGTTTTTATTTATACATTTGGGGTTCTTACGGGGATCATTGCGACTGTCTTGTTTCTTTAAATGAGGTTTTTCAGATCATTTGAATGTGAGTCTGTCAATATTGTAAATTCCGCTCCCACTGTTATCATACGGGACGCAATATGACTTTTCGATTTATCATTCTCGCGGCCGGCAAGGGTTCGCGCATGAAGCAAGATCTCCCAAAGGCACTTACTCCGATTGGAGGGAAGCCAATTTTGCAGTACTTATACGAATCCATTCAGGCAACGGGACTGGATCCAGATCCTATTGTTGTGATTGGTCCTGAGCGTGTGCCATTGTGTGAGACGTTTGGAGGGAGTTGCCACTATGTGGTCCAAGAGAAGCAGTTAGGAACGGGGCATGCGGTTGCGGTCACGCAGGAGGCGGTGGGCTCAGCGGATGCCGTCATGGTGTTGTATGGAGATCATCCCTTTATCACATCTGAGTCATTGTTGAAATTAACTCAGCGACATCAAGATAGAGGAAACGTCGTTACGATGATGACAACACACCTACAAGATTTTGAAGGATGGCGAAAAGCATTTTTATACTGGAGCAGAATCGTGCGCGGAGAAGATGGTCATATTGTGCGCGATGTTCAATATAAAGACGCGACAGAAGAAGATAAGAAAATTACAGAAGTGAATCCCTGCTTGTACTGTTTTGATGCAAATTGGCTTTGGAAAAATATCACCTTTCTAAAGAATGAGAACGCTCAACAAGAGTATTACCTTACGGACTTGATTGCTCTGGCGGTTGAACAAGGACAAACACTATCCTCCATAGAAGTTGCGCCAGAGGAGGTCATTGGTATTAATACCCAAGACGAGCGAGACATTGCCGAAGCACTTCTGGCTAAGCGTTATGAATCGACCTAAGCTGATCATTGTCGGAGGTTCGTTGGCAACAGGAAAATCGACTATATCCAAGCACATTGCCGATGCAACCGGATATCAGCGCATCGCCCTTGATGAGATCAAAGAGGCGATGTTTGATTTAGGAGGGTATCGAGATCGAGAGTGGTCTAAAGAGATTGGACGACTAAGTTTTCCCGTTTTTCGAGATCTCATTGGGATGCATCTGGATCGGGGAGAGTCTGTTGTGGCAGATGCGACATTTCTTTGGCTTGATGACGCAGATTGGATTCAGGAGCTTGCACAAACGCATGGAGCGGAATTGAAACAGATTTGGTTAACTGCTGACCCGACGGTCTTACGAGAGCGATTTATCAAGCGTTCTAAAACGGCGCGCCATCCGGGACATAACGATGATCTTGATTCGGTAATGGAAGAATTCGACGAGCGCTTTTTCAACAAAACATTCATCCCACTCCCATTAGACGGAAAAACAAAAATTGTGGACACCACGGATCTCTCCGCCGTTGACCACGATGCGATTTTGGGATGGATCTAAGATTTATGTACGAAATAACCACTGAGCAGTTAGAGAAAATTGTCACATCGATTGATCCATCCTATTCCAGTCCAGTAGCTATACCACTCACGGGAGGGTATTCTTCTCACGTTTTTCGCCTCTCATGTCATTCATCAGAGGGACAAATGGATTTTGCCTTGCGTATCCCTAAGCTCGAAGTACTCAAGCTGTTGCCAAACGTCGTGTCAACAGAGTTTCGTTTGTTAGAAACGCTAACAGCTTCGGGAATCCAAGTGCCTCTGGCTGTTTTTCTAGATACATCGCTCAAAACTCTGCCAGATCCATTCATGGTTGTAGGTTGGGTTGAGGGGCAGACGATCTTTCAACCAGAAGATTCGTTTGTATTTGTGAAGCATCTTGCAAGAATTCTTTCTAAGATTCACCAGATTGATAAAACGAAGCATGATGTTTCGTTTCTTCCGCAAATCACGGACGACCTCTATCGAGAGTCTATTGTTCGTGAAAAGGAGATGGATGATTCGATCAGGGAGAGTGAGATTCGTAACGTGCTTAAGCAAGACTGGCCGTTTCAATACAGAAATGACTCTGTGTTACTCCATGGCGATTATTGGCCAGGAAACGTGATGTGGAACGGCGACCGACCAACCGTGATCGATTGGGTCGATTCAGCCGTTGGAGAGCCGCTTGAGGATGTTGGAAACGCACGCATGGAACTTCTGTGGGTGTTGGGCCCTGAGATGGTCGATGCATTCACCCAAGAGTATCAATCACAAAATCCCACCCTCGACTATCGAGGACTTCCATACTGGGACCTCATGGCTTCCCTACGCGCTGCTTTTAAAATTCGCAAGTGGGCGGATGGAAACGATAAAAGGGAGCAAGAGATGAGAACCTGGCATAAACAGTTTGTTGATGCGGCGATGGAAAAGATAAAAACGAGTGGCTAGCCCGCTCGTGTTATGGAGCCATTCATTACTCGTGCTAACACAGATCGTCATCCGGGACCTAGTGACGCTCTATCAACCACGATGTTTTTTTGGTGGGTCTAACGATTGTTTCTTGCTGTATCAATGCCGAATTCTTGGCAGTG
Source organism: Candidatus Uhrbacteria bacterium CG10_big_fil_rev_8_21_14_0_10_48_16 (assembly GCA_002793515.1). Taxonomy (GTDB): domain Bacteria; phylum Patescibacteriota; class Patescibacteriia; order UBA9934; family GWF2-40-263; genus UBA12478. Next base: position 129,292 of record PFEU01000008.1, on the reverse strand, counting down.
ACTGAGATATCTTTGCACCTCATCTGCATCAAGGATTCTTCCAAGATTCGGGATATCGTCTGAAAAAAGATTTGTATTTTTTTGGATAATTTTTTGTTTTAATAGACTGGTTTTTTCCTCGTTTATCTTTGTTGCTATGAAGGCTCCAATCATGATATCTTCTCCAATTTTCAATACGGCCAAAAATTGGTTCTGTTCAAGTGGTGTTTTTTCAGTGAGATAGTATCCGATTGCTCCCCAAGCCTGAGCTGCCATGATTTCGTCTGCTTCCTTTTTGAGCTGGTTGAAGTCGATGCAAAACGACTGTGTGCGACTATGATTTTGGCTGAAGCGTGCCGGAGCCGATCTCTTTGATGAAAATACAAGATCAATAGCTTTTTTATCGTCTTCTTGTTTGGGTTCTAGGTGGAGAAGTGTTTTTGAGACAGGATCTTGCGTCTTACTACCGATTGCAAGGTACACACCAGGGTTTGATTCGTTGTTTTCATGAAGAACGAGACAGAGGCTGATAACAGACTGTTCATTGAACCAAATGGTCATTTCTGAGATGCAAAGTTCATCAATCCTACCAACCATTTCTTTTACTGTATGTTTGTCATACTCTGCAGAAAGGGTTTTCAAATAGTGTTGATAGAGAAACTTTCTTTGAATATCCATTTCGAGTCCTTCAAAGGAGATAACTATTCGGGTCAATCGATCTTCATATTCGTCAGGCACAAAATAACCAACAACATGAACATCTTTTTCGTTGACCTGGTCAGTAAATCCAGATGCGTTTTGGGTTGGATGATCAGGGAACCAATCCTTATCATTGAATCGAAGCTTCCAATCGGCTTTACTGATCCCAAATGGGGTTTCGAGTATTTTGGCGAGCATATTTGCTATTGCATCTCTTGGATAGTTCCATCGATGATGTGTAAGGCCACTACGCACTTTTCTTCATTTTCATGCACTGTGATCACTGGGTTGTCAGGTAAAAATTCAACCACCCCAAATTTTAGACTTGGCATCTTGGTGGCAAGATTTTTCCCCCCGTACTTATTTTCGAGAAATACTTTAACTCTTTGTTTGTTCCTTCCTGTGAGATTAATTTGGTCCCATGAAGCTAAACTAACAGTGGTTTTTGCAAGTACCTCTTCAGTTGGAAGAAAAATTTGTTTAAAAAATTTGAACAGCATAGGGTTGGCACTGTTGAAAATGTTTAACGATCATCCCCATCACCTCCAAGTACTCCTCGTTCTTTCCGTGAGGCGAGTTTCTCAAGATTGGCTTTGGCGATTTCGTTTAAATCAAGACCGAGCTCATGAGCCATGCTGGCGAGGTACCACATGACATCCCCGAGTTCTTTTTTGAGAATCTCTCGGTACTCATCAGTGACCTGGCCATCATGATCGCGCATGATCTTTTTGACCTTGTTTAGAACCTCTCCAACTTCTCCGCCGAGGCCTAAGGCTGGGTAGTACGGATTACTTCCCATGTTAGGGTATAATGCCGTTGTTAGGGCCTTTTTTTGATATTCAGATAGTTCCATAGGCTCAAATATTACCATATATGCGCTACATCGTTGATTGGCACATTCACTCAAAGTATTCTCGGGCGTGCTCGAGTGCTCTTGAGTTGCCTGTGATTGATGAGTGGTGTGCGCGAAAAGGAATCGATGTGGTTGCGACAGGAGATTGGACGCATCCAGCATGGTTTGCGCATATCAAAGAGCATCTTGAAGAAAAACGACAAGGAATTTATCAGTTGAAACGTGGGGGGAAGCGTGAGTTCATGCTCGTTCAGGAGGTGAGTCAGATTTATTCAAAAGGAGGGAAGTCGCGACGTGTTCATAATCTCATTTTTTCTCCGTCGATTGAGACGTGTGAGAAGGTGATTAAGGCATTGAAGCATCGGGGGTTTAACCTGCAAGCGGATGGTCGTCCTATTCTCGGGATTGATTCAGAAGATTTGTATAAACTTCTCAAAGAGATCGATGAGAAGATCATCGTGATTCCGTCGCATGCATGGACCCCTTGGTATGCAATTTTTGGAAGTAAATCAGGTTTTGATTCCATTGAGGAATGCTTTGGTGAAGAGATGAGTAAGTACATCTATGCAATTGAGACGGGGCTTTCGTCTGACCCTGTGATGAATTGGCGTGTGTCTTCGCTTGATAACGTCGTGCTCATTTCAAATTCAGACGCGCATTCTCCTCGAAATCTTGGGCGTGAAGCAACCGTGTTTGAGTTCGAAAAGCCTCCAACATACGATGCGTTTGTACGTGTGCTACGTGAGAAAGATGCAAGGAGGCTGAAGTATACAATCGAGTTTTATCCAGAAGAAGGGAAGTATTTTCTCGATGGGTGTGGTGAGTGTAAATTTTCCTGTGATCCAAGTGAATCAAGACGGTTACATGGGCGTTGTCCAACGTGTGAGAAACGATTGACGTTGGGAGTGCGACATCGTATTGATGAGCTTGCGGATCGGGAAGTCACGGAGATTCTGGAGGCGAAGATCCCATACAAGTCGATTGTGCCACTGGCTGAAATCATTGCAGAAGTTGTTGGTGTGAAATCCGTGCAATCAAAAAAGGTCGAGTCTGAGTATTTTCACCTCACAAATACCCTTGCAGACGAATTTACGTTATTGCTTGATACCCCTCTCATGGAGATTCGGCAGGCTTCAACCTATCCGAAACTCGCACAGGCGATTGAACAGATGAGAACAGGGAATGTGATGATCCATGAAGGGTATGATGGGATTTTTGGATCCGTAAAAACACTGGGAATATAGCGGGTAATTAAAAACACTCTCCGAACGCGTCTTGGAGAGTGTTTTTTGGTGCGAATCTTACTTTCGCTTTGCTGCCTTTCGCTTTGCTGGCTTCTTAGCTGCTACTTTACGTTTTGGAGCTGCCTTTCGCTTAGCTGCTTTTTTTGGAGCTGCCTTTCGCTTTGCTGGCTTCTTAGCTGCTACTTTACGTTTTGGAGCTGCCTTTCGCTTAGCTGCTTTTTTTGGAGCTGCCTTTCGCTTAGCTGGCTTCTTAGCCGCTGGCTTTCGCTTTGGAGCTGCCTTTTTCTTTGCTGGCATAGTTCCGATTCTTCTCCTCTGAATCCGTAGAACGGATCCAAGTCAGAACACGTTTTGATTGCTGTGCAATCCGGTTCCTCCTGAGGATGTCTTAGTGAATAAGTATTGCTCGATCGAGCTCTGCACTTCACACAATGCGCGTGCAGATTTTGATCGTTGATAAAGGACGCGCTTCATCACCGATATATCTATTGTAGAAGAATTTATTTTTCTAAACAAGAGAATAGGGAAACATAAAAACGTTTTTGGAAAAACGTTTTTATGTTGTCATCATTTTTTTCTGTCAAAAAAAGTTTTCCTGTTGTATCAGTCTCACGAAATCATTCCTGGACGCTCACGGGAATTTCTTCTTCTGCCCAATCGTACAGCCATTGAATATTTGTGAGCCCGACATTCACACATCCGTGGGACATCTTGTGACCGAAGTTATTATGCCACGGAGCATAGTGCATGTAGATGTGTGGGTAGAAACGAAGATTGTAAGGAATCCATCCGAGATCGTAGTTGCGTGAATCACCCGTTCCATAGTTCCAGGCATAATGCACGAGAGGAATTTTTGCCAAAACCGTGTGATTTCCTAAGGGAGTCGCGTTATTTAGGCCACTTGAAATGAGAAATGCATTTCGAAGAATTCCATGTTCGTAGGCGTATAGACGCTGTTCCGAGAGGTCGATCGTAATGCGTTTGGGTTCTGTTTCGGGAGCGTAGAGTTTTCGGCCAGAGGTGATCCAGATCATCTCATCGTCTGTTGCAAGCGTTGCGTGGGGGAGGGTGAGTTGTTGGGTCGCATCTTTTGAAACGTTGTAGAGCGTGTCACTTGAACTTGTGGTGAGCAAAATTTCTCCCTGGAAGAGGATGAGAGATTGCACACCGAGTCCGTCAATCGAAATAGTTTCTTCATCGGTCATTGTGACAGAACTGTGGATAACAAATTCTTTGATCGTTGGTGATGACGTGTGTTGTTGTGAAAGAAAAAGTTTTTTATTCTCGATGGAACCTACAAGACCAGACCGATCACTCATGTGATAGGCGAAAAAATTTTCTGTTAGTTCTTCGTCTGTATTCCAATTCCATACTCGGACATGTGGTCCACCACCGGCTGCGGGAAGGGTGACCAGTTCTGCACGTGCATCATCTGTAAGGTCTCCACACGCAAGATTTACTCCTTCGCGCATCGATTCTGCATAGGCAAAAAATCCACCAGCATCAATCGCTTCTCCATAGCGATTAAAGACACGGATGTGTGGCCCGCCCCCGCGTTGAGGCGCGACAACGATTTCATTGTACCCATCTCCTGTAAGATCGCAGGCAATCACATTGATTCCTACTCCAAGACTTGCGTCATAGGCAAGGAAACTTCCGATTTCACTGCCATCCTTTCTGAGAACTCGGACACGAGGCTCTAGTCCCATTCCATTTCCCACAATAAACTCTTCGGTCCCGTCGTTCCCGAGGTCTGCCACAACAAAACTTGCTCCAGAAACATCGTTCACTCTCGTAAGAGGTGTGACGATGGTCCCATCCAGAGACTGAAGAGAAATGGATTCTTGATGATAGGCAAAAACGGATGTGGAAGGGACAAGAAGCGTGAGCGAGAGGAGGATGAGGCAGAATCGTTTCATAGTCATTCTATTCTATCAAAAAACCACCGTTTATGGTGGACCTGAAGGGATTCGAACCCTTGACCCCCTGCTTGCAACCCCGTATTACAACAAAAAAACGTCTCGTGGTGGACCTGAAGGGATTCGAACCCTTGACCCCCTGCTTGCAAAGCAGGTGCTCTAACCAGCTGAGCTACAGGCCCATCATAAGACGTCATTTTATTTTGTTGTAATACGGGGCAAACCAGCTGAGCTACAGGCCCATCATAAACGATAGTTTTTTGTAACGGCGAAATAATATCAATTGAACCAGTTATCGTCAATGCGACAAGGGGCTTTTATGGGGAAAACAGAACGTATTCGTCTCTAAACCATTGACAAAAACCCCTGTTTCATGTAATTTCTGTTCGTTCTGCAGGCATGGTGCCTAAAGACATGGAGGGTTCCTCATGCGTCGTTACTTCAAGCCTCTTCTCCTCGTACTGGCGATCCTCGCGATCGTGATGCTGGGGCAGAAGGTGGTTCACAAGCTGATGGGGTTGGATGAGGAGCCCGTGGTTTCTCACTCCATCCCGAGCATTCCGCTCCCGCCCCCGCCTCGTCAGATCGAGGTCGATGGCTACGTGGCCTACGTTCCTCCCGGGAGCGCACGCCTCCTGGATGTCCCCAAGAACCTGGTCGATGCGGTCGCCGAGGGGAAGGAGCTCCTCACGAGCAAGCGCCTGAACCAGGCTCAGTGCGTCCCCAGCCACGCGCTCCAGCTCGGCTGGAAGCGGTGTATCGGTGACTACCTGGTTGCTGCCGTCAACGAGACAGGCAAGCTCCAGGTCGTCGACGTCTACGGGGGTGAGTCCACGAGCCCCTCCGGGTTCAGCGTCACCTGCGAGCGCGACGGAGCGTGTGACGGTGGGGTCAACCCGCCGTTCATCATCTCCTCGCCCCCGGGTTGGACGGCCGTTGCGGTGCGCACCGCTGTGCACGGTGACGGACCAGATGGCGTCGACGGCGCGGTCTACGTGCCCTACTCGACGCGTCTGGATACACCGGCCTTCCGAGAGGCAGGGCTGATGTACTTGCGGGACGCGGTTCTCGCGGCGTACTACGAAATGCGCGCCAAGGATGTGCGCAGTCAATTCATCGAGGGACGTCTCGTCACGGACTTCGGCACTCCCGACCACATCATTACGCTCATCCTCACCGAGCAGATGTGGTCGGACACCTGGTTTGCGAAGGGTGCGGACCTCGAGCGTTTGCAGATGCTCGATCGCGCCCTCGTCACGCTCGGGCTCAACCGGTGGAAGAGCTTCTCCTACACCAAGAGCTGGGCGGACGCGCGTGGCATCGGCCAGATCGTGGGCACGCCCTACAAGGCGATCCGCGAGCAGTACCCCCGCGCCGACCTTCCCAAGGACGACGTGTGGGGTCGCGTCGATCACCACAACGCGATCAAGACCATGATCGCGCACACGGACGCCGAGTGGTGGACGTTCAGGGAGGACTCCCAGCGGGAGTTCTACCTCGCCAATACCTGGGAGCGTCAGCTGGTCTTCGCGGCTGGCTACAACGCCAACATCGCGACGGTCAAGCGCGCGATCACCGCGTGTGGCGACTCTTGGCGGGACGAGTCCTGCAAGACCCTTCCGACCGAGACGAGGCTCTACCTCGTGAAGTACGAGTGGATCCATGGAGTCCTCTTCGACCCGGCGTTTCGTGCGCAAGTCGAGAAGAACACCTGGCCCACCATCTACGAGGCTCATAAGGCCGTACAGGCCGACTACGCTCGTCGTCACGACGTGGCGACCGCTCAGGCGACGAACTAGCTTTCGTCGCCTTTTATCATACAAAAAACAGGGTTACGACCCTGTTTTTTGTATGCCTTATGCGACACAGTTCGGAGGCGTCTTTCCGTCTATGAAGGCAAGAATATTTTCTGCGGTAACTCGACTCATGGCTTGTCGGGTTTCTTGTGTGGCAGAGGCTGTATGCGGAGTGAGAATCACGTTTTTGAGTTTTCTCAGATCCAGATTATCCGTTGGGTCGCAGTCGATGAGTGGTTCACATTGATAGACGTCGAGTCCTGCTCCCGCAATCTGACCCTTCATGAGCGCGCGGGTGAGGGGCTTTTCCTGTACCACCGGACCACGGGCGGTATTTATGAGGAACGCGGTCTTTTTCATGAGCTTGAGTTCCTTCGCCCCAATCAGTCCTTTTGTTGAAGGAAGAAGGGGGACGTGGAGTGAGACGATGTCTGCTTCTTGAAGGAGTTGATTGAGGGATCGATAGGTTGCTCCTGTTTGGCTTTCAAGGAGGGGATTGCGTTTGAGGTCAGAATAGATGACCTTCATATCAAATCCATCATGTAAGCGACGCACAACCCCTGATCCAATACGTCCCGTTCCCACGATGCCAATAGTCTTTCCAAAAAGATCTGTTCCCAGAAGAAGCTTTGGTCCCCATGCTTTGTATTTTCCTGCGCGGGTGAATGCGTCGCTTTCGACAATTCTATGAGCGAGTGCGAACATGAGAGCGATCGTATGTTCTGCGACCGATTCAGCTACACAGGGGTGTGAAGCATTCGTGACAATGATCCCCCGTTTTTTTGCTTCTTTGAGATCGATGTTATCGAATCCCACGGCGTAGTTGGCGATCATCTTCAGTCCAGGTCCTGCCGACTCCATAACTTCTTTGTCGATCTTTTCTGTGAGAATCGAGAGGATAATATTTTTCCTCTTAACCCGTTTAAGGAGTTCTTTGCGTGGAATAGGAGTGTCTTTTTTATAGATCTCCAACGCAAAACGCTTGTCACGTTTCAAGAGTTTTATTCCTTCATCAGGAATATCTCGCGTGATAAAGACATTGTATGTCATAGAATCGAGACTTTTATTTGTCGTTTTTTGAAGGCGGATGGCCACTTGGTGAGAAGTCCGTTTTTTGCCCCGTGCTTGAGAATAACGGACTCTGCATTGAGTGTTCCGATTCGGAGTGCCTCCGTGATGTCTTCTGTTTTTATGAGGCCTGCGAGAAATCCCGATCCGAATGCATCTCCTGCTCCTGTTCGAGAGATAGACTTTACTCCTGTGGTGTCCGCATGAGCCATCCAGCCATCACGATAGGCCGTGGCACCCCGAGTTCCGTCCGTGATCACACAAATCATGTGATCGCTATGAAGGACTGAATAGATATCCGAAAGTTTTTTCTTTGTTGTGAGGAGTTGAGCTTCCTCCAGATTGATGTTGAGAACATCGATCATCGGAAGAATTTTTGAAAAGGCCTGAATACCTTCCGATAATTCTGTTGATCCAGGATTCCACATGACATGAACCCCTGCTTTGTGAGCGGTTGTGATAATGGATTTTGCTAGGGTGAGGTCTCCTCCCAGTGAGGTGAGGTAAATCCACTTTGTAGATTTGAGTGCCTCTGTTGGAATGTCTCGTCTTGTGAATGTTGAACTCGTTCCACGATAGACAAGGGCTGTGCGTTCACCGTCTTTCATGGTGAGAAGGGTTGAGTAAGCTGTTTCTCCTCCTTTTACCATGCGTACAAGATGGGTACTGACTCCAAATCGAGAAAGATCTTCAATGACATCTTTTCCGATGGAGTCGTCTCCAATGCGTGTGATCGTTGCGGTTCGAAACTTAAGAGATCCAAACGTCGCTCCGGCATTTGTGGCTCCTCCTCCTGTGGTGAGGACCATGTCGTGAATTTCAATTTTCGATCCAAGAGCGACACATTCTCCCATTCCCGAAGGAAATTTTTTCGATGGAATCGCCATGAACTTATCAGAGATAAGGAAAACGTCTCGTGTCGCTGATCCAATGGTAATAATGTCGTACATATTGATCACATTGTACCATTCAATCCTTGACTTTTCTACCAAAAAAGGCTAAATAATACCGTCGCATTCCGCGACACCCAATGATCTTAGAGGAAGGCTCTGTGACTGCCCGGGGAAACTTGGGGGTCTATCTCACCCTTCTGTCCAAGATCAAGGAGAGAACCATGTCCCGTAAGAAGACGGATGTCTTCACCGAGCTTGGCCACGCCGTGCTCGACGCTCGCCACAACGGCACGCCTACCGAGCGCGCTGAGGCCTCTCGCCTCACGCTCCTGGGCAAGCTCCCGCCCCTCCCGCCCTACGTCGCCCTCATGACCGAGACGCCCTGGGCGCAGGTCGCGCAGGTCGCCATCTCGCCCGAGGGCAAGATCGCGGTGCTGGGCATCGAGCCTGATGGTGACAAGGAACTCGTTGAGTTCACGGTCGTCGATCGTCGATGGACCACCTACGTGGTGGACGGTACGGCTTCAAACTTCTACGTCGATCACCTCCACTACCCAGAAGAGAGTGAGAAGGTCGCCTTCACAGTGACGCCCAAGGGTGGGATCACGCGCGTGTTCTGGGACGATTGGAAGTTCGATGTGCCCGACAAAGGCGTGTCGGCGATCCACTGCTATTTCGCTGACGACAACCAGCCGTCTTGCTTCGTGGTTTCTCCACGAGAAAATGGGCAGAAGGCTCAGTGGAAGCGAAAAGTGCATGTTGATGGTCACAAGATGCCTAGCAAGAGTCTAGCTGACGGCAATCAGATCAAGATCCTCGGAACGTTCGGCGACCGTATTGCCACTCTGCGGATTCGTGAGGGGCAGAAGTCGGTGAGTCTGGTCGACTTGAACGGCGATCATCACTGGGACAGTGACTGGTACGATGAGATCATCGTGGATTCGGTCATGCTCCGCAACGACGAGTTCAGCTTCGTGGGCTGGAATCAGTTGCGGACGATGGGCCAGGAAAGGAGCGGAGCGTTTCTCGAAAGCACCCGGAGCAAGAAGTCGCTCGACTACGACGACCAATCCGGTAAGATCTACTGCCTCCCTAGTGGTCGGATCCTGATCCAGGATGGTTGTGTGGATTTGGGGTGGGTATTGCACGACGTCAACACCAACATGCTGATTTCGCTTCTTGGTGTGAGGGAGTTCAGCGAGATCGTCGAGATTCCCAGTGGTCTGGTCGTTCGTGTGATCAAGTATGACGGTTCCCACGCCCTGCTGGTCATCCACGAGAATTGGGACAGTGTTCCGGGATTGCTCCACGCCTTTCAGGCAGATGAGATCCGGAGCCTTCGTCGCTGGGGCGATCACCTGGTCTTTGAGATCAGCGAGTGCGGGAGCGAGTCCATCCGCGTCGTGCGTGTTGAGGATCTTGAGGAGTGGCTCGTCGAGACCAACGACGTCCGGTACGTGGGTCCGCTCGCCACGTACCCGCTCTACACCCCGTTCGAGCGCCTCGTCTACACGGAGGAAGGGATCCTCTCCTGGCACTTCGTGAACGGGACGATGTACATCATTCGCTACCCGCTGTAGCGGAAACGAAACCACCAGCCTCTCGGCCGGTGGATTTTTCTTTTTTAGCCTTTTCCGCTACTTCCCAGTGTTTTCATCTTGTGCCTCACTACCTTCGTCATCAACTCTTTGGCAGGTTTAAGAATCTCACGCGGGTCGATGACTTCGGGACGTTCTTTCAGGAATTTACGAATACCAGCATCGAAGGCGAGGCGCAAATCTGTATCCACGTTCACTTTGCGCACGCCAAGTGTTACTGCCTTTTTGACGGCCGCGTCGCTTACACCCTTGGCCGCTGATATTTCACAGCCGTATTGCGTGCAGATACGTTTGATGTTGGCCGGGATGCCTGAGGCGCCGTGGAGGACGAGGGGGACATCGACGGCCTCGGCGATGCGTTTCAGTCGTCCGTAGTCGAGTTTGGATTCGCCTTTGAATTTGTAAGCGCCATGCTTGGTGCCTACAGCCACGGCGAGAGCATCACATCCGGTTGAGGCGACGAACTCGCGAGCCTGCTCCGGATCGGTGAGGTGCGCGTCGCGCTCCTCGACGGAAATAAAGTCCTCGATGCCGGCGATTGCTCCCAGTTCTGCTTCGACACTGATTTTTTTCTTGTGTGCCATCTCGACGATTTTTTTCGTGCGACGGATGTTTTCTTTCAACGGCAGGGAAGAGCCGTCGTACATCACACTCGTGTACCACCCGCTTTTGATTGCTTTTACGACGAGATCATAATTCTTCCCATGATCGAGATGAAAGACAACGGGAAGTTTCGTCTTCTTTGCAGCGATATGCGCAAGGGCAGCAAGTTCATCCATGCCGGCATAGTCAATGGCTCCTTCGCTTGTCGATAAAATGACCGGTGAGTGCTCTGCCTCGGCTGCATCCATGATGGCTTGCAGGGTTTCAAGGTTGTTTATGTTAAACGCTCCAACTGCATATCGATGCTTCTCGGCGTGTTTGAGAACTGAGGTAAGTGTTGTAAGCATAGATGCCGATTAGAGATTTTCGATGGTGTATTCAGGATGCGCCATGAGACGTTTTTTGATTTCTTCTACCGTAAGAAGTCCTTTTTGAGGCCCGACAAATGCGACGACGGAAGCGGCATTTACGGCTCCCCAACGAAGACCTTCACTACACGCTTCTCCATGCATGAGGGCTCCAAGATACCCGGTGGCAAAAGAGTCTCCTGCCCCCGTGGCTTCTAAGGGCTTACCTGGAAAAATAGGACAGAAACGAAGCTCATGCCCCCCAAATTCGTAGGCTCCATTTTTCCCATCGGTAATCACCACATGTTTTGGTCCCATTTCATAGAGCGCTCCTGAAAGTTTATGGATTTCAGGTGTATCGAGCTTGGTGATAATTTGAGCTTCCTCTCTGTTTACAAAGAGGACATAGCAAACGCCAATGAGATCGTAGAGTTCTTGTTTAAGCTCATGAATTTGAATACTTCCTGGATTCATGGCGATTTTTACTCCATCTTTTTTCGAGTATTCAACGATGTCTTTGTAAAGCTGTTCATAGCCATATCCCATTTCTGATACGAAAAGCCATTTTGGGTTAGGAAAGGCATCGGGGAGTTTGTATTCATGCTCGATGTGTCCGGTAAGGATCGTTTTTTCACTTTTATAGTTTAAGACGACAGAGTAGGAACTTTGGTGATCGGGAAGTGTTTGAATAAATTCCGTTCCAACCCCTTCATTTTTAAATACCTCCATCGCAAGTGTGCGAGTGGTATCTACTCCCATATAAGAGAGAACGGCAGTTTTTTGCTTCATGCGAGCAAGTCCAACGGCGACGTTTGGAGCTGAGCCTGCCATTTGTGAATCGACGATTTTTATCCCAATCTTCGCTCCGTAGTCCATGCAAAGCTTTGCCTCAGGCATTTTGAGTTCAATTTGGCCATTGTTGTCATCGAGAACAACAAAGGTATCGAGTTTTATGTCTCCTACGGTAATAATGTCATACATACCAGACTAGTATAACAAAAAAGAGCGTGTAAGGCTCTTTATTGGTTCTGGATTTTTTTTGCGATTTCGGCCAGGACTTCATCATCTGCTCGATCTGAGTCGTGTGAGGAAATATAGCCTAGATACTGATCAAAGTACGTGTTGATCTTTGAGATGTGTTGTTTCCACTCCTCGCGCGCTGTGCCGTGAAGAGGGAAGAGTTTTGCATGGACATGATCGACACCAAACCCTTCAAATACGAGGCCTGTACGACCAACGTCCGGAAAAGCAGAGTCGATTTTTTTGGCAACGATCCCCGTCGCGTGCATGAGATTCTGCTGTACGTCTTGGGGAAGAGCAAAGAAGTAACTTGCGTGATGTTGCTTTGGAATAACGACCGTAACCCCAGGTGTGTTTGGAAAGATTGAGAGGAACGCAAGATGCTGTTCATCTTCCCATACATTGTGGCACGGGAGTTCACCCGCAACGATTTTACAGAAGATACAATCGGACATATCACGAGTTCTTTCTGGACTTAAGCGTGTTATTTGGTTTTGTTCCTCCCCATTTTTTCGGGGCTCGTGCGAGAGACTCTGCGAGAACTTCTTTTTGAATAAGGGCGAGGTCGTTTTGTGCAGAGAGAATATGGGCGGGAATGGGAGGAACCCTATTTCCAAGTTTGCGTTGCAAGACGCGGTCAGCGGCGAGAGCGATGAATGGAGCGGTAACGCCTAGTCCATCTTGAACTTCGCGCGGTTCGCCACTTTCTCCAAAACGATCTTGGGCTCCAATGCGTTCAACCGGGACGGGAACGGTGAGTGCCAGCGTCTCACAGACGGCTCCCGCAAGTCCGCCAGTAACCTGAGCTTCTTCGATGGTTACGATTGCTCCTGTTTCTTTTGCACATTTCACGATCATTTTTTCGTCGAGAGGTTTGATGGTGTGGCAATTAATAACACGGGCTTCAATGCCATGATCTTGGCTTAACCGTTCAGCAGCGAGGAGCGCTTCGTAGACGAGGGGACCGGATGCAATCATGGTGAGATCATCGCCATGGCGGTAGAGTTCTGCTCGACCGATTTTGAATGGGGTTTTTGCTGTCGTGAAAGCCGGGGAGGAAGCGCGGGCAAATCGGAAGTAGAAAGGTCCTTTGAAGACGGCTCCTGCAAGTGTGGCTTTTCGGGTTTCTTCATAGTCGCAAGGAGCAACAACCGTCATGTGAGGAACGGCTCGCATAATGGCGATGTCTTCAAGCATTTGATGTGTCGCTCCGTCGGGGCCAACAGAGAGTCCCGCATGTGCACCGGCAATTTTTACGTTGGATCGCTGTATGGCAATGTTCGTTTTAACTTGTTCCCAGTTACGGCCTGGAGAGAATGCCGCATAGCTTGAAATAAACGGAACTTTTCCAACGAGTGAGAGCCCAGCTGCCATGGATGCCATGGCTTGTTCGGTCACACCTAATTGGATAAAGCGGTCTGGAAAGGCTTTTTTAAATTCGTCAGACCGGGTTGATTCTGTGAGGTCGCAACAGAGCACAACCACGTTCTTATTCTTTTTTCCCGCTTCAACAAGACCATCTCCATAGCCATTGCGGGTAGGGATCTGTTTGAGCTTTTTTTCATCAAATAGATGTCGGACAAGCCACGCTTCGCGGTTGATTCCCGTTTTTTTGGTGATCTTTGCCATAGGCTAACGGTTCATACGTTGACGAATGCTTCTAACCAATTTCCAGCCAAGCCACCCAAGAAGAGACAGAGGAATACCGATACCGATACCAATGATGACGATCCAGATGATTGCTATGACCAACCATTGTGCAATCGCGACAACCGCTTGAGCGGCTTCTTTGACGGTTGTACCAGGACGGAATTCTTTTCCTCCGATCGTAAGGACAGGTTCTTCAGAGAGATTGATGGTGATGGTAGAGAATCCGGTGAGGCTATCAAGGTACTGGAGTTGTCCTGTGAGAGATTCAATGTAGCCACGGATGTTCCCAAGTGCCTGCTCGATTTGGAGAATTTCTTCAACCGTTGTCGCAATATCGAGAATTTCGACATATCGGGCTTCTTGGACTTGGGCATTTTTGAGGCGGGCAGAGAGGTCAATGTAATTTTCTGTTACGTCTTCTGCACTGGTAGTCTCGCGCTCGACCACAAGAGCCATCGCTTTGAGTTCTTCGAGGGAGCTTTCAAAGGTGTCGGCTGGGACGCGAACGATGATGTACCCAGACTTTGTTCCATCTTCGTGTTCCCGAAGAGAGCTACTTTGCACATACCCTCCTTGTCCTTCCGTGAGGGTCGTGATGGACAAGATGCTTTCCTCAGCCTGATCGATGACAAGATCAAGGGTTCCTGTTTTGATAATTTTTTGGTCAACTTCGGCAGCGATCGCTTCATCGTAAAGAAGGGTGTTCGGTGCGGATGAGCGGATACTCACTTCGTCCTCATTCATTTGTAGTTCCATGACCGCCATCTCTGGGTAGCCCCCGAATGAGGAGGTGCTTGTTGAGGTGGTGTACGAGTAAAAGAGGTTTTGACTGACATAGCCAACGATGGCGATGAGTCCAATGAGCGCAAAGCCTCTGGTGATCCATGTGAGAGTTGATGCGAGTTTCATATTATTCGTGTTCGCTACGTATGCGCCCAGCGAGGGTGCGTAATTGATTAATGGCATCATTTGCTTGGACTCCTTTTGCGGGAGGGATGCCGTGCCATGCGAAGTTATACTCCATGAAGTCGATCCCATACCCTGGAATGGTATCTGCGATGATTACTGTGGTTTTTTCACTGACACCGTGTGCGTGTTCAACGGCGGTGACAAAGTCTCGAATGCTGTTTCCGGCACATCGGATCACGTTCAGGTTAAATGCTTCGAACTTATCTGCGAGGGGTTCAAGGGGAGAAATCGTCTCTGTTGCTCCATCGATTTGGATATTATTTCGATCAAGAATGAATGTGAGATTGTAGAGCTTATGGTTTCCCGCAAACTGGAGAGCCTCCCAAACAATTCCTTCATCCAGTTCTCCGTCTCCCATGATGCAATACACGCGCCAAGGGCTTTGGTCCATGAGTCCCGCGTACGCCATTCCGACAGCCTGGGCAACCCCTTCTCCTAATGGACCGGAGGTGGTTTCAAGACTCGGGAGAAATTCGCGTTCAGGATGTCCTTGGAGACGGGATCCGAATTTTCTGAGCGTCATGAGTTCCTTTTTTGGGAAGTATCCGGCATGAGCCATGGCCACGTATCGAATAGGGCAGATATGACCGTTTGAAAGGATGAGACGATCGCGATCTTTCCAATCTGGCTTTTTTGGGTTTTGAACAAGGATGTGGAAATAGAGAGCCGTAAAGATATCGGCCATCCCGAGTGGCCCCGCCGAATGTCCTGATCCAGCCTCGACAAGCATGTCGATAAGATCCTCTCGAATTTCGAAAGCCTTTTTTTCAAGCGTCCTTAGTTTCTTGTCGTGGAGATGCAAAGGAAGACGAACTTTAGGACCCAGAGTGAGATTTGTCATAGTGTATCTATTGTAGCAAACAAAAAACCGGAGCACACGCTCCGGTTTTGCTTCTATTCAACAATGAGTGTTCCTGTCATGTCTGAGTGATACGCACAGTGGAAGTTATATTCTCCTTCCTCATCAAAGTACCGTGAGAAGGTTTCTCCAGGATTCATCGTTCCTGTTCCCCATGAACCATCATCTGCACTCGCGGTGTGCTTGGTTGAACCGTCATTCACGAAACGAATGGCACGTCCTGCTTCGAGTGTTTGCTCACTTGGGTCATACGCTCCATCCGTCACGCTGATCGTAATGTATGTTTGCAATCCCTTATCTGAATCGATTGAGTAGGCACTCGCAGACTCAGATGACGCACTGTACTGTGAAGCAAATTCGAGTTCTGATCCCATGGTGTAGTTTGAGAAGAATCCATCTGGAACGTCATCAATCTCTGTGTTCCAAGATGCTCCATAGAGCTCTGAGGCGATCGCTTCTGAAGGAATTCCGAGAATTTCTCCTCCTGCAGCAACGACGTAAACCGTTGGGTCAGAATTGATCTTGATCATTCTTGATCCTGGTTTGTAGGTGACGTTTCCTCCGATCTGAATATCAGAGAGGTTACTGTCTGAAATCCACTTTACGTCGTCGAAGTTCTCGTACCAAGTAAAGTAGGTTTTGTCGTTTGGAAAGACGTAGCGAAATCCGTCGAGCCCATAGTAATAGACGGCGCTGTAAGATTCTCCTCGGATAAGGTCTCCCGCCTCAATATCTTCAAGATCTACAAGGCTTTGGGCGCCAGCAGAAGGGACGATGCTTGCAAGCGTGAGCGTAAGCCCAATCGCTGTCGCGAGTCCGATTGCTGACAAAAGAGTAGATGTTTTTGTCATACGATTTTGCAGTTGTTAAAGGTGAACGAGAGAAGTATACCACAGGGCAGACTCGATCTGAAGTCCATTTTTCCCCAGCTATTGAACAATGATTGCTCCTTCAAATATATTGCGATCTGCTCCCATCGCGTAGTAATGCCATACTCCCGGGAGTGTGAACATGCGGGTGTAATGTTCTGATGGGTTGAGTGTTCCGGATCCCCAGACACGGTCCCATTCTGTGGCTGTTTTTGTTTCAGAGGAGGTGTTGAGCCAGCGAACGGTGTTGCCAGATTGAAGGGTAATCGTTGCGCTGTCATAACCCTCGTCTGTAATCTCGATCAAGGTGTAGGCGTTGAGTTGTTTGTCTGAATTGATGGAGTAAGACTGTGCTTGCTCTGTGGTTGGGTCGAATTGTGAGGCGAGCTCAATGGGTGTGCCAATGGTGTAGGTGTTTAGGAGGCTTTCTGAAAGATCATCGATATATTCGTTCCAGTTGGCTCCATAGAGTTCACGAGCGATATCTTCAGAAACAATTGGATTGAGCGTTCCTCCAGCTGAGACGGCATATACGGTTGGGTCAGAAGGAAATTTCACCATTTTTACTCCAGGCTTGTAGGTGATATTCCCGCCAATCTGGATGTGAGAGAGAGCTTCATCAGAAATGATGCGAACTTCTGAATAATCTGTGTACCAAGTGAAGTACGTTTGTTCATTTGGGAAGACGTATCGAAATCCATCTTCTCCAAGGTAATAGACGGATGCAAAGGATTCTCCGCGAATAAGGTCTCCTGACTGAAGAGTATCTTCAGAAGTAAGCGTTTCTGCGTGCGCAGGGGAGAATGGAATAACAAAGAGGAGAAGGGCCAGCAGAGGCAAGAATGGTCGGGTCATAATGAGGCGATTAGAGTGTTGAGTGATTTGAGTGTCGCAGTTGGGTCGTCTGTTTTGAAGATGGCAGAACCGATGCAGAGACGATTGGCACCAGCACGGACGATTGGTTCTATGAGATCCTGGGTAATGCCCCCGTCGACTTCGATCAGGAGATCGGGTTGGTGGGCGCGTGAGGAACGAATTTTTTCAAAGATGAAATGGGCATCCCCGACATGCTTTGGGTCTCCGAAGGTTTGCCCTTGGTAACCTGGGTGAACACTCATGATCGTCAGTTGGTTGACGGAATGGAGCACTTCTTCGACTTCTGAAAGAGGGGATTCTGGATTTAGGGCAATCCCAGTTTCGAGTTTAAGTTCATCTTTGATATATCCTGTTATGACTCCAGACGGTCGATGCATTTCTGTGTGCACAATGGCACGCGTGAAGGTGGGAACATACTTTTTCCACGCTTCGATGATGGGAATCGGGTTCTCGACCATCAGGTGTAGTTCCATTTCGACGTTCGTCTTAAGCGCACCGATGCGTTCTGCGTCGTACCAACAGGTATTTGGAAATAGGCTTCCATCAAGGACATCCACTTGGATTAACCGACAGTCGTTCTCAACCAAACGCAGATTCCGTTCAAACTCTTTTTCACTTTTGACCAAAAAGGCCGGAACAATTTCGATCATAATCCAAATTCTTGATTTTCGATGTCTTGAACTCTTTTGAGTCGTCGGACATGGCGATCTTCTCCGCTAAATTCTGTTGTGAGCCACATATCGACGATTGCTTTTGCTTCTTTGGTGTTGATGTGACGACCAGGTAGACACAAAACGTTTGAATTATCGTCTTCGCGCGCGCTTTTTGCGACGTCTGTGTTGAATCCGGTGGCGGCTCGTGCGCCTCGAACTTTATTTGCGACGATGCAAATTCCTTGCGCGTTTCCGCAAATGACAATGCCGTGTGATCCTTCGTCTGTCACGACTCGTTTTGCAACGGCATACCCAAAGTCCGGATAATCATCGCCATCGACCAGATTTTGGTTCCCCATGTCTATGACGTTGAATTCTTTCTTTTTAAGATACTCCTCCAAAATCTCTTTGAGTTTCCATCCTGCATGGTCAGCCCCTATATAGATCGTTGATTTCTTCATAGTGAACGAATATTACCATAATCTTTGATTTTTCTCTCAAGGCTTGGCATACTCCTATGGTATGAATTTCCCTGAAAAAGAAAACGAGGTTCTCGCATTTTGGAAAGAGAACAATATTTTTAAGAAAACAATCGAGAAGCCGGCCCCAAAGGGCTCTTTTGTCTTTTATGAAGGTCCACCAACGGCAAATGGGAAACCAGGAATTCATCATGCAGAAAGTCGAGCATTCAAAGATTGTATTCCTCGATTCAAAACCATGCAGGGATATAAAGTGGTGCGAAAGGCTGGGTGGGATACCCATGGGCTTCCTGTTGAGCTTGAGGTAGAAAAGCAACTTGGGTTTACCGGGAAGGCTCAGATTGAGGAGTATGGCATCGCCAAGTTTAATGCCATGTGTAAAGAATCGGTTTGGGCGTATAAGAAGGATTGGGAAGAGTTCACCGAACGTCTTGGATTCTGGGTTGATTTTGATGAGGCATATATTACGTATAAGCCGGAGTACGTTGAATCGCTCTGGTGGGTGGTGAAGCAGATTTGGGAGCGAGGATTGCTGTATAAAGATTATCGCGTGACTCCGCATTGTCCACGTTGCGGAACATCCCTTTCAAGTCACGAATTGTCTCAAGGATATAAGGATGTAAAAGATTTGAGCGTGACCGCAAAGTTCAAAATCGTTGGAGCAGAGAATGAGTATTTGCTTGCATGGACCACGACCCCATGGACGCTTCCGGGAAACGTTGCGCTTGCTGTTGGGAATGCGATTACCTATGCCAAAGTGAAGGTGGGGGAGGAGTTTTTATGGCTCGCAAAAGATTTGATTGGAAGCGTGTTGCCCGAAGGCGGTGAGATTGTGGAGGAATTGAAGGGGGCATCGCTTGTTGGAAAGATGTACGAACCGCTCTACCCGTTTATGGGGGAGCTCGTCGAGGGAGAGCAAAAGGAGAAGCTTGAGAATACGGCGTTTCGTGTGCATCCGGCGGACTTTGTGACCACGCAAGACGGAACGGGAATTGTTCATACGGCTGTAATGTACGGGGCCGATGACTTCCAGCTCGGAAATGAAGTAGGTTTGCCAAAGCATCATCTGGTAAATCTCGATGGAACGTTTGTAAAAGGAACAGGTTTTTTTGAGGGACGATTTGTGGCCGATGAACAGGTGGCAGTGGATGTGATCAAGGATCTTGCCCATCGTGGACGCTTGTTTACAAAGGCAAAATACGAACACTCCTACCCACATTGTTGGCGTTGCAAGACGAAGGTGATCTATTACGCAAAAGATTCCTGGTACATCCGCATGAGTGAATTGCGTGATGAACTTCTGGCACAAAACGCGAATATCCACTGGGAGCCTGAGCATATTCGTGACGGTCGGTTTGGAGAATGGCTCCGTGAAGTAAAAGATTGGGCGTTCTCTCGTGAACGGTATTGGGGAACTCCGCTTCCACTTTGGGAGAGCGAAGATGGAGATCGCATCTGTATCGGTTCATTTGAAGAGTTGAAGAGTCTGGCGAAGGATCCTTCGCTTGTGGGGGATACATTTGATCCGCATCGTCCGTTTGTGGATGAGATTATTTTGGTGAAAGAGGGAAAAGAATTCACCCGCGTCCTGGACGTATGTGATGTTTGGTTTGATTCAGGGTGTATGCCGTATGCGCAGTGGCACTATCCGTTTGAGAACAAGGAACTTGTTGATTCAGGAGAAGCGTATCCAGCGGATTACATTTCTGAGGCTATTGATCAGACACGTGGATGGTTCTATACCCTATTAGCGGTCTCAACCCTTCTTGATCGAGAGCGACCGTACAAGAACGTTATTTGTTTGGGGCATGTTCTGGACGCAGAGGGAAAGAAAATGAGTAAATCGTTGGGGAACATCGTGAAGCCTATGGAGATGATCGACACCTATGGGGCTGATGCGGTGCGTTGGTACATGTACACGATTAACCAACCCGGAGAGGCTAAGCGTTTTGATGAGAAAACCTTGAACGACATGGTTCGAAAGAACTTTACGATTTTGATGAACGTGGCGACGTTCTATGAGATGTTTGCTGATGAAGGAGTTCCAGAAACCGTGAGCCCAACGCACGTTCTTGATCGATGGATCTCCGCGCGTTTACATCGTCTTGTGAAAGATACGACAGAACGCTTGGAGAAGTATGTCGTTACAGAGACGGTTCGAGAACTCAGTGCATTTATTGATGATCTCTCGACATGGTATGTCCGACGCTCTCGTGATCGTATGAAGGGGGAGGACGAAGGAGATCGATTAGCTGCGCTTGCGACATTGCAGAGCACGCTCATTACCCTCTCAAAACTTTTGGCACCATTTGCTCCGTTTTTTGCCGAGACGCTTTACAAGCAGGTTGGTGGGACATTGGAGTCGGTCCATCTTGAGGAGTGGCCGATCGCAGATGAGGGGCTTATTGATGCGAACGTCCTTGAAGAAATGGGACGTACTCGATCGGTTGTTTCAAAAGCGCTTGAACGCCGATCAGACGCTGGAATCAATGTGCGACAGGCTCTCGGAGGAATGACCGTTACGGTTCCGTCTGGAGAATTTGCTTCTGCGTATCAGGCATTGGTGATGGATGAAGTTAATGTGAAATCGATAGAAGTGAAGAAGGGGGATTACGCCGTAGAATTAGATCTCGTGCTTACCCCAGAACTTGTTCGTGAAGGAACCGTACGTGAGATTATTCGTCGTGTGAACGACTTGCGAAAGAAAGAAGGGTTGACTCTCGAGGATCGCATTGATCTGTATGTCGGTGGGTCAGAGGATATTTTGCAGGCCGTACGTGAGCACGAGACAGTCCTTCTTCAAGGGACACTTGCTGTTTCCCTCCGTACAGACGGAGATGTTCCTGCGACACAGAACGTGTTTAAAGCAAATGAATTAGAGATTACCATTGGGTTCTAGATAACGTGTTTACACGCAAAATGAGTCATGTTGATCGCTCTGATCTTCATGGCTCTTTTGTTCTGTGAGTTTTCCTTGCTATACTGTTAACACTTACTTTACAAACAGTATTTAAAAGTGCTCAACGTAGAAATGTATTTTGTATGGCCATGGATTTCATGAAGCTCCTTACCGAGCTTGGACTTTCTCCCACAGAGACTCGTGTGTATCTCGCCTCCTTAAAACTTGGTCCGACGTCCGTGCAAGAAATTGCCAAGCACGCCAAACTCTCTCGAACGGCAACGTACGATGTGATTGCGGGTCTTCAGGACCGAGGACTTATGTCCACGTTTGAGCGAGGGAAGAAGAAATTTTTTAGTGCGGAAGATCCTGAGCGAGCAGTCGCGTATTTTAAAAGTCGCGTGCATGATCTTGAGGAACGGATTGATACGTTTTCTCGGTCTCTCGTTGAGATGAAGATGATGTCAGGAGGGGAACGTCCTACGGTGCGATTTTTTGAGGGGCGTGAAGCGATTTATGCGTTGTTTACCGATCTGGTTTCCGTGCATCCGAAAGAGTTATTAGAACTCGCAAACATTGATGTGGTGTATGAGGGGATGGATGAGAATATGTTACTCGATGCGCGTAAAGCGCTAGATGATTCTCGGGTAAAGATCAAAATGCTTCATCGAGGAGAACTTCGAAACCCGCGAAAGAATGCAGAGTACTGTCGGCTCCTTCCAGAGTTTGGAGAGTTTAGTGGAGAGATCTGGATTTATGAGAATCGCGTGGCGTTTGTGGAGTTCGTTGGAAAGATGGTGACCGTGATTATTGAAAGTAAAACATTCGCGGAGATGGCACGTGTTTTGTTTAATGCCTCATGGGCCGTCTGTCGTGTCGATCCCTACAGGAACCGCTAAACGAGTGATCTGCTTGTCCTTCAAGAAAAAATTGCCTCAACGTACGTATTGGTACGATGAGGCAATTTTTTCTTTCCAGGACGGCGCATCTCATCTCGTTTAGCGGTTCCTGACGATGTGTTTTTCTCTTTTATAAAGACAAGACCGACCCATTTCGTGGAGTCGGCTCGCGTAAGGTCGTGTGTTCTGTAGAGAAGGGTAGGCGGCTCCCCCGGGTCCGGACAAGCGAGATGCTCATCCGGAACCCGGGATCAACGCGCGCGGGCTAGCCACCCATGTACCACCTCCCAACAGATTTACACGTCCGTACGCATCCTTGTCTCGTACGATGGTCTCAGGGAGACCATGTTGACGCTTGAACTCCTTTCGTTGTTCGGGCGTCGAACGTGAAGAGTCCTGATCTGGGCCGAATCCAGGGTGGATTGGCGTTTGAAGAGGACTTCTGTTGGGTTATGGAATTGATTTCTCCTGGTTTGGGTTGGGGGTGACTAAAAACTTGTGGCCATGAACTGGCGATGTCGACCGTATTTCAGGTCGTTTCGATCTTGTCTTTCGACTTTTACATCATCCGTTCATGGTCCGCTCCCTGTCTGTCTGGCGGACGGTTGGGCACTTGTGCACCCACGTCGTCAGATTTACAGAACAACAGACTATAACAGCTTTTCGTCTCAATGTCAAGGATTAATAGACAGATATATGAGCCAACAGTATTTCTCTAGGCTTTTATATGTTCGCTCACTTTGAACATTATTTTTAGCTATATTTAGCTAAATACTAAATATCGATCCAGAAACCCTTGACAGTATTTTCTATCCATGATAGCTTATTGGGTTGACTCATGTCAGAGACAACAAACAAGTACATCACATTCAAATAACTCTCATTCTGGACTGTTTGTTTAAAAGACGCCCCTGAATATCGTAGAAAAAATCGCAATATATCGCGTTATCCGTCTTTTCACGGCACTCTGGCAGTAATTCCCAAGTCAAAGGACTTGAAGCGAATTATCTGTAACCAGGTCGGACGCTTCGCTTCCGACAAGTAAGAGAGAAATGAGTCTGGGGGCCTATTGCCCCAGAGATTTGATTCCATCTGAGATACGGAACCCCAGCCGTGTCTTCAGAGGGGTCAAATCCCTGGGGCCAAACTATGTGTTGCTGGCAACGACGCATAGTGATGGTTGGAAGAGCGGGACAAGACACCCCCCGTTCACCCAGTACAGAGGTGGCTCGTTCGTTGAGTCACAAATATGGGAGGCAGACCCAGACTTGAGTGTTGTGTCGTTCTGCGTCGGCGGACGTGGAGTTATCGACAGCCCCTATGCAAGGGGACCTCATCCGAAGGTGGGCTCGTTAAAGAGTCTCGGAACGCTGACAGACCGTGTTCTTACGCAAGACAAGTCTGTCGCCAGATCGATCTACGGATCGTGAATGGCCTTCCTTCCGACTTTAGGGCTGGACACCCTTTGGTCGGTCAGCAGATTTCATTCAGGAGGTGACTGTCCAAGCAGACCCCCATGGTCTGCCATCCTGTGAGGCGACCTCTTCTGGTCGCGCCTAACACGATCTGATCGTGTTCCTGTAGTGAGCATCACTGATAGGTGGTGAATGACATCGTTGCAAGACGCTGTTGCTCAAAACTCCGGCGTGGGGACGTCGGTACACTAACTATTTCATCGCCTCGAGTGATGGAAGTTTAGTAAGAGCATCCAACGAAGACCACTGCTGTGGGGTTCGTTGTGTGAAGGATGAGGTAACAGGCATCCATTCCCTTTCTCCTGCGGGACCAACGCGAATCAACGTCGCCGAGGTCCTGCTCCACTCCCTTTCGATCGATGAGCTTGTCGCGGTCGGTCGCAAGAGAGTGGAATTCAACCTCAAGGAGAATCCATGGCGCATCCGAGTTACCTCGTCGTCCGGTGCTTCCCAGAGGGAAGTGATTCGTACCTCACTCTCGCTGACCCGCAGGTCACCTTGCAGGACGATGAGAAGAAGGTGCGTGCCGGTACGCTCGCACAGCTGATCGAATGGGCCCGCGTTCGCAAGAACGGGGACTCGCTGATTCAGCAGTTTCTCGATGAGGCCGTTTGGCTTCAGAGAGACATCTTCCCTCTCACGCACCAATAAGTGCAAAGGGGAAGAGACTTCAGAACACGCTCACGCACTGGGGTACTCTTCCTGAGTTCAAGATTTGCTCGTGTATTCAGGAAGAGCACGAGAGGCAAAAACGGCAATCCTTGATAGCCGTTTTTGTGTAAAAAGAAAACCGATCTGCGTAGATCGGTAGGGACTCGGAAAGAGTCGGCGTTGGGTTAGCCACCCATGGGATCCTCCGGGGACCGGTTCGAGGAGAGTTCCTCGTAAGAAAAGGATGTTGTCTCCTTTTTTCTGACTCGTCGTACCTTGGCACCATCCAGTTTTATCCATTCATAGCAGTTCCTGGGCACTGTCTCCTGGTAGGTTCTTCATTAAGTGTATCGGTTTGATGAAATTTCTAAAGTCTCTTCTCCACAAAACCCCTGTCCAGTTTGAGTGGACAGGAACCGAGAACGACCATTCGTGTGTATTCTTGCTATAATGCCGTTGTATGGCATATAAGAAAACGGTTTTAATCATTCCCCCAAACGATGCAGAGGCTGTGATGATTCAGCAGATTGCACAGAAGCTCGGACTTCCTATTATTGAGTCCAAACAGTTTCATGGATCTTCTTTGGATAAAGGGCATGATTATGTGAAGGATGTGAAAGATGGGGGGTATTCCCGTGTGATTGTGGTTGAGATGCCTGGACTCAAAGCAGAAAAGAAATTGAGAAAGATGGGGGTGAAACTCGATGTGATTGACCATCATCACTACACGGGGCTTTCGCGGGCACATGATGAGCATGGGAAACTTCTTCCAAGTTCGCTTGAGCAATTTCTTAAGATGTTTAAGGTGACCGATGCGCAACTAACAACATGGGGATATAAGCCAAAACTTGTTCGAGGGATTGGAATTCAAGATCGAGGATATGTGTGGGCGCTTCAAGACGAGGGATATTCAAAGGAAGAAATTCAAGACGTGATGGCATTTCACGATTCTCTCGTTGCCCATTTGCACAATCCAAAGACAGAGGCTCGTAAAGAACAACTTGCCAAATCGGCGTGGGATCGAAAAAAGAAATGGCGTGAATTTTTCGTTATTAGCACACGAGCTGATATTCAGTTACGTCCTCGTTTGTCTCGGATTGTCGTCCAGGAAATTGGGAAACCTACCCCCATGATTATTGTTGAACACGGTCGAGGCCTCATTTATGTTCAAGAATCTCCGTATGCCATTCAGTTATTTGAGCGCTTTGGAGGATTTACGTTTGGCTTGGACCGTAATTGGGGTCACAAGAATGAAAAAGGGAAGAAGCAGGTGACGTTACGGGAAGTAAAACAGGCGATTGAAACGGTGTACCGCAAGGTGGTTTGACTTTTAGGGTGGTTCTGCTATGATGCTCCTCGTTTTCTATATCTATGATTGATCCACTGATAGGATTGGCGATCATTTTGTTGATCGCCTTTTCCGCCATTTTTTCTGGTCTAAACCTAGGTCTCTACAGTCTTAACCGGACAGATCTTGAACGGAAGACTGAGCTTGGAAACAAGCAAGCTTCACGCGTCCTGCGTGTTCGAAAACGAGGGAATCTCCTTCTCGTTTCACTTCTTTTAGGAAATGTCGCTGTGAATTCAGCCATTTCAATTATTTTAGGAGATATTGCGAGTGGGGTTATTGCAGGTATTGTGGCAACCGGATTGATTGTGGTGTTTGGTGAAATTATTCCTCAAGCCACGTGTGCTCGTTATGCGTTGTCTATTGGTTCTCGTACGGCATGGATTGTCGAGATTACGATGATTGTTTTGTATCCTGTAGCAAAACCAATTGCGTGGGTTCTTGATAAAACATTAGGTGAAGAATTAAAGACGATTTGGTCTAAACGAGAGTTGGAACACATTATCGCCATGCATGAGGATGATCCACGTTCTGTTGTGGATGAAGATGAAGAACGGATTATTTTAGGAGCGTTACGATTTTCAGAAAAGACCGCGAAAGAAGTGATGACTCCTTATGAGGAGGTGTTCTCTTTAGCGATTGGGGATACGCTCGGAGACCGTCTCCTCTTTAAGATTCGAGAAGAGGGATACACGCGAATCCCTGTCTACTCAGAGGACACAGATAATATTGTAGGGCTTCTTTTTGCAAAGGATCTTCTTGGGTTAGAAGGATCTAGACGCATAGAAGATTTGATGCGAACAGACAAGATGGTGCGCGTGACTCCTACTCGAAAACTTGATGAAGTACTCAATCTCATGATTGTTCGTCGTGCACACATGGCGCTTGTGACAGAAAAGGGAGGAAGTTTTGTCGGTATTGTTTCGCTTGAGGATGTGCTTGAAGAAATCATTGGTCGTGAGATTCATGATGAGAATGATGAGGTGTAAGATATTTATGGATAAACCAACTTCTCCAGAAGAGCAAAGAATTGCTGAAGCAGAGACGCTTATTTTTGGAGCAGAGCTTGGGGATCCACTATCCGTAGATTTGCATGGAATGGATGCATTTGATGCTAGGCAAATGGTCGAGAAATTTATTGATGACGCATTTATGGCAGGGGAGGAAGTTATCAAAATTATTCATGGCCGTGGGTCAGGAGCACTTCGAGAAACAGTTCATCGAATTCTTAAAACACATCCACTCGTTGACTACTCACGTGACGCACAAGCGGTTCATGCCGTGGGAGGGGTGACATATGCCGTGTTAGGAAAAAAGTAAAACCGGATAGATGTGGCTATCCGGTTTTTTCTTGCCCCAAGTTCTTTCACACGTTAAACTAGTCAACGTTATGCGACCACTTCTTATTGGATTAGCTGGAATTTCTGGGGCGGGAAAATCAACCCTTGCTGAGCATCTTGAGGCCCAAGGGGGCGTGAAACGTTTTCGATTCGATGCGTATTATAAAACGGCAAAAGACTGCCCCACGCTTACCAACGGTCGCCCACACTGGGATCTTCCTGAGAGTCTGTACCTGGACGAGGTCTATGAGGCGCTTTGTGAGTTGCGTGAAGGGAATGATGTATTTATCCCTGTCTATAATCGTCGTCTTTGTGATCGCACAGGACGACTTTTGTTTAAACCAACCCCAGTGTTGTTTGTTGAAGGGATGCAATTGTTTGCAGACACGGGAATCCGGAATCTTTTTGATCTGCGACTCTGGCTTGATATTGATGAAGAGACGGCTCTTGTTCGTCGTTTAGAACGTCAACCAGATTATGATGTTGAATATCATCGTCTTGTAGCTCTTCCCGCTCAACGAAAAACCGTTGTCCCATTCAAGGCCTATGCTCACGGAATTATTGATGGTTCTCAATCGATCAAAACGGTGACGGAGACGGCCGATGAGATTATCCAGAGATTCCTTGGGATTGATGGCTCGATAGCGTAAAATGAAACGACTATGTGGCGATTTGAGTCTACGCATCAACAAGCAGAGAGTATCTTTCTTGATCCGTTAATCGAGCAGATTGAGGTCGATGCGCATTTGTCTCGCCATGCGGAGGCGCTTCTTCAAGCGGCTACGGCACAAGAACCCCTTATTGCGCAGAGCTTGCGAACTCCGCAGGATGTTCGTTATCACGCAGAAGGTCCGTTTTTACGAGATCATCTGCGAATCATGCTGATGTTTTTATTTGCTCTTGCCGAGGAGAAAATTCATCTTATTGATATCGAAGAATTTCGGCGCCTGAAAGGGTATGAAGGGGAAATTCAAGAGCTAGAGGATCTCATCAAAGAGAACATCGCATTCTTTCAAGTGTTTATTTTGTGTCATGACGTGGCGAAATGGCCATCCATTACGTTTTCCGCAGAGCCTGGCTCTAAAGGTGAAGCATTAGGATTCCATACGCCTCGATCGCATCATTTTGATGAAATGGCTCATGAACGATTGGCCAAGCTCGGAGAGTATTTGGCACTCTATGAGCAATTTTCCGTGAGAGAGTTTCGAGGATCTCCGAAAGAGACGCAAGCGCAGTTTTATTTTGTGTACGGAATTCAGGTTCATTATCCGCAACATGCTCGAAAAATTCATGCGCCAGTCTTTGAAGATTTATTGAGTCGTTATTGCATGGCTCATAGGCTCCCTGGGCGTGATCGTGATCTGCTCGAGGACCTCATTTCGCATCACATGGAAATCAATAGAGATTTCACTCAGGTGCGCCCAAAACGGATTCGTCGCTACGTACATCTAGCCTCAAAGAGAGGGTATGATGCAGACGATTTTGTCGATTTAGCTCAAGCGTGTTTATTGCTCGATCAAGTCGTGGGGTCAAAACGGTTGGGCCCTCATGGCTACTGGCATGAGACAAGCGCACTCATAAACTTTTTTCAAAGTGAGCATGATTATGCTCCACACGTGCGTGTAGAAAAAGAAGCCATGCGTCTTGCTCAGGAGAAGAAGAGGCAGAATCGGATATTTCGTGATGTCGGTCTTGATGGAGTTTCATTGATGGACGTCCTGCGCATGGATCCAGGTCCAGAGTTTGGACGTATGCTTAGACGGATTCAGTCGGCTGTGTTAGGTCAGGGGGAAATGCCGAAATTTGGAAAGGAGATTTCCGTGGAGATTCAGAATCGTGCGGAAGCGTTTTATAAAAAGATGTTTGAAACAGGGGAATAGCTATGCTCATCTCTATTCAGGGAACAATGGTGTATCGCGGAACAGGATATGTGATCGTTGAAAATCAAGGATTAGGCTATAAAATTACGCTTCCAGAGAAGATGGTCTATGAGGTTCCAGATCAAGGAACATTGTATCTTCACGAGGCGATTCGAGATGATGGACGTGAGTTATTTGGTTTTACGTCCATCGCTCAGCTGGAGTTATTTTGGAAACTCGTGGGCGTTTCAGGGGTAGGTCCAAAGAGCGGGCAGAAAATTGTCTATGCTGAGGCGATTGAACAGGTGAAGGCGAAGATCATGGTTGGGGATTTAACCTTTCTCACAAGTGTTCCAGGGATCGGAAAGAAGACGGCTCAGAAAATCATTCTCGAACTCAAAGGCGCGCTTGCGGACGAGCCAGATATCTCTGCATTAGATCTAGATGCGATTGAAGCGCTTGTTGGACTTGGGTATTCACGCCGTGATGCAGAGATGGCGCTGTCTGGGCTTGAAGCGGAAGGAACGGATGATCGAATTCGTGCCGCATTAAAACGACTTAGTCGTTAGGTATGCATCAGACTTCTTGGAATCAATTTGTTTTGCAACATGGACCAGCATCTGGTCGTTTTTTGCAATCGTGGGAGTGGGGAGAGTTTCAAAAAGCTGTTGGAGAGTCGGTGCGACGTGAAGAGATCAACGAGGCTGGTGAAGTCGTTGGCGTAGCCCAGTGGCTGGATCGAAAACTTCCGATGTTTGGAACGTACGCCTTTTGTCCGAAAGGGCCTATTGGGAAAAATAGCCTAGAAGGACATGGGCAACAGGTGTTTTTGCGCATTGAGCCGGAGGATAAGATATTGATTCAACAGACGCAGAAGTCTATCGATGTGAATCCTGCTCATACGTTCATTTCACACCTCTCTGCAGAGGAAGATGTGCTTCTTGCCAACATGCATCAAAAGACGCGATACAATATTCGGGTTGCAAAAAAGCATGGCGTGGAGATTGATCTATGCGCACGAGATTTCGATCAGGTGTGGAGGCTCTTTGAACAAACGTCTTCACGGGGGCAGTTTCGATTGCATGCAAAACCCTATTACCAAAAAATGATTGCATTTTTCCAAGAAGGAGCGTGCCAAGCGTTTCTTGCAACGGCTTCCCACGGCGGAAAAGTCATTGCCGCTACTATCATGATCGATTTCGGTGACACACGTACGTATCTCCATGGGGCATCCTCAAATGAAGATCGAAATTTGATGGGACCCTATCTCTTACATTGGGAGTTGATGCGTCAAGCGAAAGAAAAAGGTCTGTCTCACTATGATTGGTGGGGTGTGGCTCCGCAAGGAGCTCCGCCTGATCATCCTTGGGCAGGGATTTCGCGATTTAAACGGGGGTTTGGAGGAGAGGAGGTTGGAACCTTAGGCACACATGATAAAGTTCTTAAGCGTGTATCTTATTATGTCTATCAACTTGCTCGTCGCGTAAGAAGAAGTTTATGAAAACCATCGTTATTACCGGTACCGATAAGGGGATTGGATATGCCCTTTGTCAGAAGTTTCTTGCAGAAGGCCACGAGGTGATTGCCACTTGTTATGGAGCCTGTCCGCACACACATGAGAGAATGCATGGTGTGGCACTAGATCTTTCGCGACCAGAATCGATCGTGTCTTGTATTCAGGAGATTTCTGCGTTTGGAAAAAAGATCGATATCGTGATTAACAATGCTGGGATTCTTGCGGATGAAGAAGAAACTTCTGTGGTCGCTGAAAAACTTCGTAAGACACTTGAAGTCAATCTCATAGGGACGATTGATTTCACACAACGTATCTTGCCTCTCTTGCATGAAGGGGCGCATATCGTGAACATCTCTTCAACGGCAGGGTCTCTTGGGCTGGTTGGAAAAGTCTCGCATTTTATGGGGCATTACCCTGCGTATAAAATTTCGAAAGCCGCCTTGAATATGTATACGCGCACGCTTGCGCTTGAGTTAAAGGAGCAGGGAGTGACCGTATCTTCCGTGCATCCCGGATGGGTGCAGACGGACATGGGAGGGGAGGAGGCAACACTGACTCCAGAACAGGCAGCGGATGGAATTTATCAAACGGCCATTGATCCCCCCGAGACCGGAGGATTCTGGCACATGGGAGAACTTTTGCCGTGGTAAGCGTGTGGAAACAAAAAAACGAGACCTGATAAAGGTCTCGTTTCTTTTTATCATTCGATAACAACTCCTTGTCCGGTCGCGTATTCGTCCTCTGGGAGTTCCGTGGTGAGTTCCGTGAGCGATTGGTTGAGGTTGTCACCCGTAGATGCGTCGCGCCCTTCAAAGCTGGTTGCGCTGGTGAGTTTTACGAAGTGTCCGACATCACCAGAATCAGGATTGATCGCGATTTCGAACCAGGCGCCCGCATGATTAAGTTCTGCAAGAAGCTTGGGCACAGACCAAGTGATCTGTCGCGTGGTCGGGTTGTAGCTTATGGTACCAATGTCCGTATCGGTGTTTTCAAGCCATGTGACATCTTGCGGAAGCGTGGCGGACATTTTGACGTTTTCGAGGGTGTGGAGGGAGTTTGAAAGGTTCCAATATGTGCGGTACGTCGTTGTTTCACCAACCTGTGGAGGGATTGGTCCTGATCCGATCGAGGAGCCGTTTTCCGCATAGTATCTTGCCTGAGCGCTCACGGATGTGTCGGAGTTCAGGGTGATGACGATGGGGGTGACCTCTAGTGTGCGGGTCGAGGTGACGGTCCCAACTTTATTGAGCGTCAGAACGGTCTCGATGGCAAATTGATCAGCCTCGCCTTCATCCAGCGAGCTGTACAACGGAAGGCTGAGATCAATGACCGCAGAACTTTCTGGATCGAGGGCTTTCAGATTTTCCCAACTGATCTCATTCCCGACTCGAGTTCCTCCTCCTACATTTGCTCGACTCCAGTCGACCGGAATAGTTCCACGATCGCTGAAGAGGGAGAGGGTGAAGCTCATGTCCTGTGCGGTCTCCTTACTATTGTTGGCGTAGTCCAGACTTAGACGGAGTGTCTCACCAAGGTTGGCGGTTTGGCTCTGATTGGAGCCATTCACAATGACCGAGAAGGAAAGAGATCCCCCTAAGACATCTGTCATGAGTTCTTCCGTGCGTTGCGTGTAGACCTCGTCATTTTCAACAAAGCTGACGGCGACTGAAAGATTTTGTTCTCCTGAGGCTGTGGAGGTGAAGGATCCGTTTATGGAAATCGCTTTGAGCTCACCTGGCTCAAGGGAATCAACGAACCAATAGGTTTCTCCTTCCTCCAGGGCAGGTTCTGCATTGGCGAGGGTGAAGTCTTCAGGAAAGGAGGAGGTCACACGCACGTTGTAGACGGGGTCGGTACCAGAGTTCTGAATGTTGATGACATATTCAGAGGTATCTCCGGCAAGGGCTTTTTCGGGGCCTACGAATGAGAGCGCAACAACAGAGTCTTCGATCTCGACGGTTTGGGTGACGATCTCTTGAAAGTCAGAACTGAAGTTCGCTGGCTTATACGTAAATAATGTCTGGAGTCTTTGTGAAGAGGGTACATCCGCTAAGAAGACCCCCGTGATCGTAATCGCTCCGTCTGAACCGGCACTTAAACTTCCAATCGTCCATTCGAGACTTTCGTCAGGTTCAGGAACCGTTGAATAGACATGGAAGGTAGAAGGGATATTGAGTTTGGCGACGAGAGATGCGACAGGGACATCCCCGACATTTTCATATCGCAAGGTGTAAGAAACCTCTTCTCCAGATTTTGCTTCCTCTGGTCCTTCGATCTCAATGTTCATGGTTTCATTCCCTTGGAATAATCCTTGGGTGAAGAGAAAGAAGCCAACCCAGGCAACTGCAGAAAGAACCGCTAAGAGACCAACGACTGTTAAAAGAACTCGTGTGAGCTTTGAACGATCTCTTCGATCTAGTTTGGTGAGGTCAGGGACCTTTCCGTCGATTCCTTCGTAAATAGATCGAAGTTGTTTTCGAATTTCTCGGGAGGAGCGTCGTTTCTGTGGTTTACGGGAAGAGCTCATAGAGATTCAAAGAGAATAGCAAACAGATCATCTGTACGGTTTGTAAATTCGATTTCGCCATCATGCGACGACCAAAGCGTATTGAGTCGGTTTGGAGTATCAACGCGTACACGGGTTGTTCGATCAAGAACCCCAGATTGTTTTTGAAGCGTGAGGGTATACTCAGCGGTGTTTGGGAATCCGGCAAACGCTTTGAGACTTGAGAGAAGACCAGAAGGCTCTTGAAGTGTTTCCATTTTGAATGGAAGCGTGTATCGGAATGTCGCGATGGATGTTGTGCCGGGTTTGGTTTGGATCCAGTTTCCAAACACCGCCTTTCCAAGTTCTTCCCCAATAACCGTTCCACTTAACGGATCGATTTCTTGTGTGAGAAGTCCATAGGCAAGGTCATCATCAATGGCCCATTCCTCGTCAGGGATGTTAAAGAGCGATCGGTCCGGCATGCTAAATCCACTCGCTTCCAAAAGGGTGCTTCCTTTCGGGACGTAGACACGAAGATAATCTACATTATTTACGCCCGTGAAAAGGAGCCCTTGGATCCCAAAGTGTGTTCGCGAAATTGTGAGCGTATTTGTGATGGTTCCATCTTCATCGATATCAACTTGGAGATCAACGTTCTCTTGAATGACGCCATCCGTTTTCCCTCCACCAAGGTTTGTATCAACGACCATGAGATAGTCTCCATCGGTTTGTTTCATTTCTCCTCCCCATCCCTGCGCAATCACTTCACGTTGAAGCGTCTCATCATCAAGATACAGTTGGAGGTCCTTTTGAGAGAGTCCGTTGTTCAAGTAGTCAACGACTGCGAGGAAGTCGCTTGAGGTTTTTTCGATGGTTCGCTCAACGAGTTTTGGAGCAAGGTCTCCGATGAATGCCTTTGGGGTATTCTCCTCCTTGTCGTACTCATACTCGACAATTCTTTGGGCCTCAAAGAGGAAATTCTCTGCATTGATCGTTCGGCCGTATTCTTCCATTTCGATGGGACCCAGGAGTCCGATGAGGTCTGAAACAAAGGTGGCGTTCACGGCTAAGACTCCATCTACATCTCCGCCTCCAGCATCTTGATAGAACTGCATGAGCTGACGCGCAGAGGTTGGGAAGTCAGGGAACCAGTTTCCGTCTTGGAATTCCCATCGGGCAGAGAGAATTTGGAGAGGACCAGGTGCGATCAAATTTTCCTTCAGACTTCCTTGAAGATCGTACGAACCCCCTCCTGGGACGTTTAAGTTTTCAATGATTCCATTGTGGACTTTTACTTCTGCGAAACTTCCGATAAATCCACCCGTTGGTCGGATTTCTGTGTTGTTCTGGAAGATGATGAGGTAGCGCTTTGTGCCATTTGCTCCTAAGAGTTCTTTTGCGAGCGCGTAAAATGTTTGAAATTCTTCAATCGTTTCGATGAGGGCGGGGAGACTCGTTTGTGTGGCAAGAAGAGTTCCACGATAGTCTTCTGGAACGCTTTCCATATGCACCTTTGAAAGAGCTTCCGATGCTGTTTGCAGGTGAGGAACGGCAGAGGTGAGATAGGCCTCTAGAATATTGAGTCGCGATATGGGTGTTGGAGAGATTTCAGATTCAATGGCGGTGTACCCTGCGCTTAGTCGACTTCCTGCAATGGAAAGTGCCCGTCCTGCTTCCACGAGAGCCTGTCCTGAGCTGTAGGTGTCCTGCGTGGTAGGGAGGACGCTGAGTAAGAGGTCCGCTCCGGCTCCAAGTTGGTCGAGAGTGTTTTTGGCATTTTGAAATCGATCACTTGCGTTGCGGAAATCTGTACCAGCTTGCCCAACATCGCGAGCGAGTGCGGCTTGGGCCCCTGCAGACAAGAATGAAACGGCTTCTTCTCCAGAGCGTTCCAGTTCTCCTTTTGCTCCACGGAGATCTTGGACGACGTTCATGGCGTGCAAGGGAAGCACAAACACAAATGAGAGAGCGACGAATGACGCAATGGCTCGTTGCCACCCAAAGTCTAGGGCTGGAAGTTTCCAGGTGAAGGAAGGTTTTGGAGCGGTGTATGGAAGTTCTTCTTCCGGTTCGCCTTCGAGGTCTTCGAGGCTTACGATCTCTGCTTCTTCTGCGTGCTCTGTTTCTGGAAAGTCGAAGTAGGCAAAAATATCCTCAGGAACGGCATGGGGAGTAAATGCTTCTGAGGCAAATGATTCAAATGCCGTTGTTTCGTACTTGAGTGCGTGATGTATCTGAGGAACGGCAATGGTTTCTAAAGGCGGGGTTTCTCGGTGTGAGGTGAACGGAAGAATGATCGCATGCTTGTGACTATGAGGAAGCATTCCTTCGGTCATTTGAGAGGCAAGTTCTTGGGGACTGAGGATGAGGTCATTTGTCAGGTTCGGAGAAAGGGCTCTGTGGGCTTCTTCGGTTTGGTGATGGAGAAGAAAATTTACGGATAGCGATGGGAGAGAGCGCTCATTAAGGACTTCCTCTGGGGAGGGAACCCCATGCTTCAAAGAAAGGATGAATGGAGAAAGTTCGTGATCTCCGTACTCGATAAATGGTTTACTGGTTGTGGTGTACTTTCCAAGGATTCCTTGGAAGAGGAAGGTTTCTGGAACGGCATGATCAATAAGTTCCGTTGATGTCCGGCGAGCCCGACGGCGGGAAAGCGCTCGTTTGAGTTGTGTGTCTTCTGTTTTACTTGTAACGACCTCTGAAACCGTTGAACGAGCCCGGCTCGGTGAGCGGGTTTTTTTTGTTTTCGTTTTGGCGATTTTTTTAGGCACAGGATGCGTAGATCTCGAGTATTTTATCAGCCATGGTTTTCCATGAGTAGCGTTTGATCTGTTCGTGTCCTTTTTGGGTCAGGTGTTCACGAAGAGGTTTGTCTGTCAGGGCCTGTTCCATGGTTGCAACCATGTCTTCAATGTCGTCTGGATCGAAGTAGAGAGCGGCCTCACCTAGGATTTCAGGAAGAGATGTTCTTCGTGCAGCCGCGACGGGAACGCCGAAGCTCATCGCTTCAAGAGGAGGAAGGCCAAAGCCTTCTGAGCGAGAAGGGAAGAGGTAGAGGGTCGCATTTCGGTAAAGGTCAGCGAGCTCTTGATCCGTTGGGTTCAAGACGAATGTAACAGCCTCTGGGTGAACATCGATCTCGGAAAGTTCTTTTTTGAGACGCTGATAGAAAAGGTCGTCGCGCCCCGCGAGAATGAGTTGAACCTCTGGATGAATCTTATGAAAGAACGAGAAGGCGTGCAGGAGACTTTCGAGATTCTTATGCGGATAGGCGTTTCCCACATAGAGAAAGTAGGGAGCGTTTTTCGGAGATGTGTTTGAGGGTTGGAGCGAGGATAGGTTTGTGATTCCTTCGTAGACGACATGAATTTTTTCTGATGGGACCCAGGGGAAATGGTTCAAAATGGCAGACTTGGTGTATTCAGAGACGGCGATGATGGCACGTGATCGTTTCAGGGCTGATCGAAGGACGAATCGGTAGGCCTGGTATTTTAGGGCGTAGATAAGCGGGTGTCGGGTCGTTGCTTTTGCTGATCGTGGCTCTTCGAGAAGAATGAGGTCATGGATTGTGACGACAAATGGTGTTCGCAATCGGAGAGGAACATTCCAGTGAGGGAAGTGAATGAGGTCTAGACCCTCTTGGTCAATCAGTTTCGGGAGAACTAGTTGCTCTTTTGCGGTGTACCAGTGCACGTCCGCAAGACGCTTCTCACAATCCCCCTGAATCGACTCAAAGTTCTCTTTTTTCAGGAACAAAACATAGCGGTTCTTGTGGTCGAGTTGTAAGAGTTCATGAGAAAGCTCTTCAACATACCTTCCAAGACCGCCACCCCCCACTGTTGGACCCAACATTCTGGTGTCGATACCGATTCTCATGCCCTAATTATAGCAAAAAATCCTGGTTTTGTTCCCAGGATATCCACACGAAGTCTCTGTCATTTTACGAAGAAGTGTTTGCTGAGTTCTTGAAGACATTTAGTGTCTCTCTTGCTGTTTTTTCCCAGGAAAACGTCTTTGCGCGATCAATTCCATAATCACGTAAGCGCTTTTGAAGACTTGAGGAGTTCAGAAGGCCTCGTAAAGCCTCAGAGATGTCTCGACTGTTGTAGGGGTCGATGTAGATTGAGGCATTCCCTCCAACCTCTGGCATCGACGATGTGTGAGAGGTGATGACGGGTGTTCCGCATGCCATCGACTCAAGAATGGGGAGTCCAAAACCTTCATAGATTGAGGGGAATACGGTTGCTTGAGCCGATCGATAGAGGGCAGGAAGGTCTTTTACGTCCACGTACCCTTTTTGGTGAATCCAAGCGCTTACATCTCGCTTCCACAGTCGACGTCGCACGCCATGCGACCGCCAGCCCCAGGATCCAACAATCACAAGATGCAGGTCGTCATGCGTGCGCTCTCGATAGTCTTTCATTCCTTCGATCAGAGCCAGAATGTTCTTCCGTGGTTCGATGGTTCCCACAAACAACACAAACCGTTTTGGAAGTTTGAGGCGAGAGCGAACGCCATGGTCAGAGGCAAGCATTTTTGCATCAAAGTTTGGGGTGAGTCCATGTGGAATTACATGTGTTTTGTTTGGAATGGTGGAAAAGATTCGTTCAAGATCGTGCTTTGTGGATTGTGATGGGGTGATGATTGAACGGCTTTGTTCGATGAGCTCTTGAGCCCGGGTCGCTTTGTGCCACAACTGCATTTTTTTGGAATAGAACTGAGGATACAACGTCCAACTCAGATCATGAACCGTGAGAACGGTGGGAATGTCGGTTGGAAGGGTGGTGATGTTGAGGTTTGGCAGGAAAATGAGATCTACCGGTTCACGCACGCGCCAGTTCATGGTTGGATGACGCAAAAGCAGGGTACGGAGATTCAGGAGTTTGTTGGGAACCGGAATGTGGAGATGGGTAAATGGACCAGGAGGAAGGGTTGGTGACTGACTTCCAGTTGAGAGGAGGACGTATTCATTTTCTGTATCAATACGAAAAAGTGCCTGGAGGAGAGATGTCGTATATCCCCCCACGCCTGCGGGATGTGATGAGGAAAGATGCCGAATATCAACCAAGATTCTCATAGGGATTGTTGGTTGTGTTGCTTCCAGGTTTGCTCGATTAATTCAGTGAGTTTTGATTCAAAGCGTTTACGAGAAAATGTTTCTGCATAGGATTTGATCGCCGATGGATCCCACTGGCGATCATCAAAACGAATCATGAAGTCGGCGAGCTCTTCCCAACTTTGTTCATCAAAAAATTGCCCAGAGACTCCTTCTTGGACGGTTTCTGTGGCACCTCCTTTTCGCCAAGCGATGACGGGACGACCTGAGGCCATGGATTCAACAGGAGTAATCCCAAAGTCCTCTTCTTGCGGATGAATAAATGCGCGTGCGCCGGCGTAGAGTCGTGCTTGTTCTTCGTCGCTCACACGTCCAAGGAATTCGACATTGGGTCGAGCCATTTTTTGGAGGTCTTTTTCAACGGGACCAGATCCAAAAATTTTGAGGGGAAGGCCTGTGCGGTTTGCTGCTTCAATGACAAGATCGTAACGCTTATAGGCGACAAGACGCCCACCAGTGAGAAAATAGGTTTTCGGTTCTTTGGAAATGGAAAAACGATCGGTGTCTACTGGAGGATGAATAACGACGGCGTCTCGTCGGTAGTATTTCTGAATGCGCCGACGAACAGTTTCTGAGTTTGCAATAAAGAGATCAACGCGATCGGCGGACTGTCGGTCCCACATGCGCAGATAGGAGAGGAGCGGTGGAAGCATTTTTTTTACGATTCCTGGGACACGAAGTTCTTCGATATAGCTGTGGGTGTCACTCCAAAGGTAGCGTGTTGGGGTATGGCAGTAACAGATATGGAGAGCATCTTCACGCGTGAGAATTCCTTTGGCAAAGGCGCTGGTCGAGGAAAGGACAACATCGTATTCAGAGAGGTTGTAATGTTCTGTGGCGGTTGGCATTAAGGGAAGGTACCACTGGTATTTCCGTCGACCCAAGGGAAGCTTCTCGATAAAGGAAGTACGAATATCCCGACCTTTGAAGGTCGGGAGAGATTTTGGATCAAAGAGGAGTGTGTAGAGGGGAGCTTCTGGCCAAAGACCATGCATGACATCTACAACTTTTTCAGCCCCTCCGTCCTGGATCAAATAGTCATGGACGAGCGCGAGTTTCATAGCCCAAGCATCCTAGCAATTCCTTGCATTTTGGGCAAAGTAAGAATAAAAGCATCCGATAGGGATGCTTTTATTTTCAGGAAGCTCCTCTGCCGAAAAGGACGACGAGCGGGGTTTTTAGGAGGATGTAGAAATCTAGCCACGGACTCCAATGTTCGATGTAGTAGGTATCGAGCCGTACTTCATCATCGAAGTCGAGATCGGCGCGTCCGGATATTTGCGCCATACCGGTGATTCCCGGTTTAATGGTGAGAACTTTGCGTTGTTCGGGTTTGTAGTCATCGACTTCTTCTGGAAGGTGAGGGCGTGGTCCAACGAGGGACATGTGGCCCCTGAGGACAAGGAAGAATTCAGGAAGCTCGTCGATGGAGAAGGCTCGAATAAATTTTCCAACGCGTGTGATGCGAGGATCGTCTTTAATTTTCACCAGAGGACTTCCTTTGCGGGTATCTGCTTCTGCGAGTTCATGGTAGCGGAGCGCATGTGTCCCTGGTCGCATGGAACGGAACTTGAAGTAGGTGAAAGGTTTTCCTCCTTGCCCAACACGTCTTGAGACACTCCCGTCATCAAGCTTGGCAAAAAATACGGGACCGCGTGAATCGAGTTTAATCGCGATGGCGGTCAGAAGCATGATCGGAGAAGCGAGGACGATGAGAATGAGTGCCCCCATCACATCGAAGAGTCGTTTGTAAATCGCTCCCCATCCATCCAGAGGGGTTTTACGCACTTCGATCACAGGAATACCTGCGTAGGTATGAATGATCGACCGACCGACTGCTGCGGTGAAGAGGTCGGCTGAATAGCGAAAGCCTAAATGTTCTTGTTCGGTGAAAGCGATGATTTCAAGCGTCTCTTGGCGTGAAGCCTCTGGATCCGCAAGAATAATTTCGTCAATTTTATCAGCTCGTTTGAGCTCCCGTAGCTCTTTTGCAAGGGCTTTGGTAAATGATTTGTGGTGGCTTACGATACGAAAACCAAGACGTTTCTTTTGGGTAAATTCTTTTGCGAGGGCCTCGGAAGCCGAGGTCTTCCCGATGATGACGACACGGTGAGTTCCGATTCCAAAGTGTAACAAGCTTCGTTGGAGACCACGGACAACAAGACGTTCTGCGGTCACAAAAAAAATGGAGAGTCCCCATGCGGCGATTGCGATGAAGCGTGATTCGAATAGGGTGAGAGAGAAAAACGAAATGGCAAACACGAGTGCCATGGATGACGAACACGCAAGAATGATGCGAGAAAATTCATTGGCGATGGACCGTCTCGTGACACCGTACAGACCAGAGAGCGCAAAGACCAACAAGAAGACCAGGACCATCGGGGCCACGACTTTCAGGTAGCTTTGAAGGTTTAGATCGAAGATGACCGGACGAATCGCCGTGAATACCGAATGGAATCGAGCAAAGAACGCCGTGATCGCTGCCGCTAACAGAGCAAGGAAATCAAAGGGAACAAGCGCGAGCGTAAAGGTGAGTTCTGAGCGTTTCATAGTGGGAAGTTCATAACGAATACCGTCGAGTGCAGTTTTGGTGCATGGGGTACCACCGAAAGAGTCGTACTCAGGCGTACGATGATGAGGTGGTGGGGCCCCATAAGCCGAAAATGTGCTGACGGTATTCGTTATGGTAACAAAAATTCTCGCGTTATGCGAGAATTTTTGGTGTCCCAGGGCTGGTCTGTAAGCCGAATTTTGTCTACCTCTACGAACTCGCAAAGGGAGATGGCAATCTATCTAGTCCCAACATTGCTGAAGGGCTCCATCGAGCTACCAAATTTGCTCTTTCACCAGAGAGGGTTTACCACGCATCCATGTCGCCATGGAGCGAGATGTGTGGCTGACTCAACCGACTGATCGAGTAACCTCAGCATCACTTTTCACCTTTCACCCCGTTTGCACGAGGCTAGTATTGTCTCTGTGGCACTTTCCCTAAAGTTTGAATCAGGAGTCATGGAATGAATTTCTCCAATTCCGCGAACCCTCAAACGTATCCTTGGTCGCCGTTAGCGACTCTCTTTATCGTCTTATCTTGCGATAAAACGGGTGTTCGGACTTTCCTCGCACGCAAAGCGCACGTAGCCATCCGACCATCCTGAGACAACAGAAGAATACGACTTTTCCCTGTTTTTGTCAATGGAAAAAAGAAAGGGACTTTTATCTTTAAAGGGAGGTTTTTGGTTGACAGGCGAGTGATGTTTCGTTACTATCTGGCATCCGTATCTGTGTCGCGATGACCGCGCATGGATGTCGGATGTGTGAGAAACAGAAGGAAGTGAGATCATGCAGAACAAGGGACTTCTCGTCGGCCTCCTGAGCCTGGCTGTCATCGCCATGATGACGATCGGGATGTACGTCAACTACACTAATGCTGAGGTGCGTACGCGCAATCTGGCCGAGGCTCAGCAAGAGAACTTGGAGGTGGTGTTCGATGCCACCTGGAAGATCATCCAGCAGAAGGCCGGCGTCAGCAGCCAGTACGCGAAGGACTTCAAGGAGATCTACCCCGAGCTGATGGAGGGTCGCTACGGCAATGACCGCGGTGGTGCCCTCATGAGCTGGATCACCGAACACAATCCGGAGTTCGACACTGCGCTCTACCAGGACCTGATGCGCTCCATCGAAGCTGAGCGGACCAAGTTCGCGCGTGAGCAGAAGAAGCTGATCGACATCAAGGCACAGCACGACAACCTCCGCGAGACGCTTCCCAGCTCCATCTTCGTCGGCGGTCGACCCGAGATCAAGATCCAGCTCGTGACGAGTGCGAAGACCGACGAGGCCTTCTCGTCCGGTCAGGAGAACGACGTTGACCTGTTCAGCAACGGCAAGAACTAGAACTTCTACCCCCCCCACCACAGTAGGAGATCGTCATGATCATCTGGGGAGCCATGGCGATCCCGATCGTTGTGGCAATCGTTCTGTATGCCTGGTTCCGTCACAAGACGGTCGCCTGGGAGTTCATCGTTCCGTTCGCGGTTTCGATCGTGTGCATCGCTGGGTTCAAGTATGGGACCGAGATGGTGCAGACGGCGGATACCGAGTTCTGGGGCGGATGGGCAACGCATGCCGAGTACTTCGAGCGCTGGGACGAGGAGGTTCCTTGTACGCACACGAAGTACTGTGACCAACCGTCTACCTGTACCAACTCAGATGGGAGCACCTACTCCTGCACCGAACGTGTCGCCTGCGGCACGGAGCATCTCTACGATGTAGACGACCATCCACCACGTTGGGTTCTCCACGACTCCAACGGAGAATCGCAGTCCATCAGCTCAGGCCAGTTCGAAGGTCTTGTCAGCAAGTGGCATAGTCGTGTCTTCGTGGACATGCACCGTGATTACCACTCTATCGACGGTGACAAGTACGTCGCTACGTGGAACACGAAGGACGACGCGAGCTTCGTCGAGGTCACAACAAGACACACCTACGAGAACCGCGTTCAGGCCTCCACTTCCGTCTTCAACTTCGAAGAGGTGAATCCGAAGGTCTGGGGTCTCTATGAGTACCCAGGGATCGGAAGCTGGGATCAACCAGCCATCCTGGGGAATGGTGGGTCAGAAACGAGGGAAGCGGATACGCTCCTACGGTTCTGGAACGCCAAGATTGGAAGGAACAAGCAAGTCAAGATGTTCGTACTGGTCTTCGGACCCGAATCAACCCTCGAGACTGGACTTGCTCAGGAGAGCTACTGGAAGGGTGGGAACAAGAACGAGTTCATCCTCGCCCTTGGCACCGACCGATCTGGCAAGGTTACCTGGACCCACGTCATCTCGTGGACCGAACAGGATCGTCTCAAGATCGATGTCCGTGAGTACGCCCTGAACCAGGGGACGCTCGACCTCGTTGATCTCGTGGACTACATGGTCCCAGAAGTGCGCAAGCGCTTCGTTCGTAAGCCCTTCGCTGACTTCTCTTACCTTACGGTGGAGCCACCCGGCTGGGCGGTCGTCCTCTCCTACTTCCTGACGCTTTTGATCAACCTCGGCCTGAGCTTCTGGATCATCAACAATCGTCACGAAGAGTGGACGTCAAGTCGAAGCAGACACTACGAGTGATCACACACGCGCACCCAACTCCACGGAGTCCGGGTGCTTTTCTTTTTGATGAAAATAAAAATCCCACCAGCGTGTGTGGTGGGGAGGTAGGAGGTGGGTTCTCCTATTTGTGCATTCAGGAGTTCGTGACTACCTGCGAGAGGTAGCGATTGGTGGGGCACAGGCTCCAGGTGTGGGCGAGTCGCCGAAGCGTCTCGTTCTCTACACCATAGAGCTGGACGTGCAGACGCACGTTGGCTTGGTCGAGTCGTCGACGGAGTGATTCGTCGAGGTTGTCTTCTCCGTCAGTGTGCAACATGAGGTCAGCGGAGTCGAGTCCCTCTCCAGTGAGGTCGCCGATGGCTGTCTCGATGGCTACGGCAATGTTTGTGCCGCCGTGTCTGCATCCGTTGAGATAGTCCATGACGTTCCCCGGAGGGTCGCCAGGCCTCCAAGTGAAGAGCTTCAGGGCTTCGTTGTGGAATGCACGGCAGTAGAAGGGGATCCCCTCCTGCTGGCAGCGTTTGAGTGTTTCGACCGCCGCTTGGTCGCTGAGTTTCCCACGCCAGGGGTGGCCAGGTCTGGAGTATCGGCCTATGGAGCCGATCAAGCCGACCCGCGCGGATTGGGAGTAGTCGATCAACATGTAGACGCCGTGTGTCTTCTTGCGTGTCACTGGTTCGTAGACGGGTTCCCAGATGGTTTCCGTGACAGCTTCCATCACGTCTTCCATAACGGGTTCCACCACCGGTTCGGTGACAGGCTCGGTCACATCCTCCATGATCGGAACCATGATGGGTTCGATGATTGGCAGGCGACGCTCGAAGGCGAGGACTTGCGCCTCACCCGTCAGGATGCGGAGTTCCTGCATGTCTGGTGGAAGCAGGAGCTCGGCCGGAAGGCGACGGTGGAACTCTTCGAGTCCACGGATGGCGCGAAGGCGCACACGGTCAGCGGGGATTGGT
Organism: Candidatus Uhrbacteria bacterium CG10_big_fil_rev_8_21_14_0_10_48_16; assembly: GCA_002793515.1. Taxonomy (GTDB): domain Bacteria; phylum Patescibacteriota; class Patescibacteriia; order UBA9934; family GWF2-40-263; genus UBA12478. The sequence continues at coordinate 85,269 of PFEU01000008.1, read as the reverse complement.
GATTCCTTCCATCGGTGACCGGTTGTCCGTACGCCGACTTGTTCCTCACCGATCTGTCGTTCACCCACCTTGCGGTGGCTGACGACATTGTAACCAACGACCTTCTCGCCCACCTTGCGTTCGCCCACCTTGCGGTGGCCGATGATACGTTCGCCTACAGCCTTCTGGCCGGTGCGATCGTGTCCGATGGTGATGAGCGTGTGGGTGATGACCACGCGGCGAGCCATCTGGATGGCGATCTCCTCGGGAGTGAGACGCTCGTACATGATGGGCTTACCCGACGGTGTCGTCTTGGGGAAACCAGCACGTTCAATCGCCCGGTAGAGGGCGACGGCTCCGGCTGCGGTCCCGATCGTTCCGCTCGTTGCGAGTGTCGCGATGATAGCGAGAGTGATGGGATCCATCAGGATGCCTCGTCGGGATCCTCACCGCTCTTGGGCTCGGTGGGATCGTCGGGCGAGGTGCCGGCAGCGATCAGTTCGTCCGCCTCGGCCAGGTCCTCCGGGTCCGTGGCCTTCTGGACCACTCCGAAGAGCATGGTCTGACGCACCTCGATGTCGGCGAGCAGCATCTGGAGCCGATCGCGGTTGGTCTGCGAGCTCATGGTGAGCTGGTTGAGCCGGGACGTGGCCGCTTTGAGACGGCGCAGGAGTTGCGGGAACGCGTTGACGGAACGTTCGGCGATCTCATCTTCGCTCGGGAGCGAAGCCTCAATGCGCGCGAGGATCTCTTCTTCTGCCTGGATGCGCTCCTGGTGCTCGGCGCGCTTCCACTTGCCATCGACCACTTGGGCCAGGGCGTTTTCGAACGCTTCTTCCTCGCCAGGCCGGCGGATGAGGCCAGCACCGGTGAGGCGGAGGTCGTCCAACGTGGCGTGGGTGCGACCGTTCAAGAGTGCGCTGAGCTCGATGAGCTGGGACATGCGCAACCAGGTGCGGTCACCGATGGTCTCGCCGGTGGCGTCGCAGAAGACACGCACCAACTCTTCGTACGCCTGCTCGATGACGGTGTCCTCGGCCAGGTCCGATTTGATGATGACACCTGAGACCGTGACGAGGTCTTCCAGGGTCAGTTCGGGCAGGGGTGCATGCACGGCGCGGGACTTGTACTTGCGCAACATACGCAGGCGCTGTTCGGTTCCCTCCACGTAGCCGACGGGCATCAGGAAGACGAAGCGGTCGATGAAGGGCTCCAGATCCCGGTTCGCTCCCACGGCTTCCATCGGGTCGACGTTGGTGTCGGCGAGGGTGGTCATGAGCGGCGCACGCACGATCTGCTTCCCGCGATGGAACTCGCGCTCCTCCAGAACGTCGTTGAGTGATTCCAGGAGCTGGGAGCCGCCGTTGAGGCACTCGCCCAGGCGCACGAGGTGGGCGTCCAGGATGGAGCCCTCCACCAGGTGGCGGATCTCGCCCGTTTCGCGGAAGTGCGCGCCGTCAGGATCGCCGAAGAGCTTGCTCTCCGTCGTCTCGGCGCTCAGGCCGATGGAGAAGGATCGCATGCCCCGGCTCGCACGGACGATCTTGCGCATGATCAGACTCTTGCCCGTTCCAGGCGGTCCCCAGGTGAGGACGTGCTCGCGGGTGCACAGGGCGAAGAGGATGCGGTCGATGAGCGTGTCGCGGCCGACGACCTGGGTCTTGAGGACCTCGATCAGCTTGGCGATGCGGTTCACGCGAGGGAACAGGTCTTCTCGGCGAACCTGAGTGGTCTCGCCATCGAGACCGATGCAGTCGAGGACATGTCGCATGCCACTCTCCTTTCTTTGGGGAAGAACGAACCGATTTCTCGGGGCATAGCCAGGGTGACTATGACCGGCGACTTTGCCAGAGAAAGTTGAGTTTGTCAACCTAAAAACAGGCTTTTTGCCTGTTTTTGTAAGGTTTAGAGTTGAACACCAATCTTTTGTCGTACGACTTCCATTTTTTTGCTGGCGATCGCTTTTGCGCGCTGGGCTCCTTGGTCGAGGATGTTGATGAGTTCGTCCTCGTTTGCGAGATATCCTTTGATTTTTTCTTGAAGGGGAGTGAGGTAGTCACTGATCGCTTCGGCTAGACCAACTTTGAAATCGCCGTAGCCTTTTCCTTCGTACTCGCTTGCGATTTGATTGACGTGCGTGTTCGTCACCAGAGAGTAGATGGTTAGGAGGTTCGCAAGGCCCTTGCGTTTTTCGTCATACATAATCGTAGACTGTGAATCTGTGACGGCGGACTTAATCTTTTTGAGAACGGTCGCTTCATCATCCATGATCGAAATATAGTTTTTCTCGCTTGTGGCAGACTTCGACATTTTCTTTTCTGGGTCATCGAGCCCCATGATACGCGCTCCTTCTTTTCTGATCTGTGGAGTTGGGACGACAAAGGTTTCTCCAAAACGGTTGTTGAAACGCTCTGCGAGATCACGTGCGAGTTCTACATGTTGTTTTTGATCTGCCCCAACAGGAACCACGTTTGTGTCGTACAGCAAGATGTCCGAGGCCATAAGAACAGGGTAGTCGAAGAGTCCAACGGAGACAGACAGATCATTCCCCTGACTCTTGTCTTTGAATTGCGTCATGCGTTCGAGCTCACCCATGTGAGCGATGCAGTTCAAAATCCATGCGAGTTCTGTGTGCTCGCTTACACGAGACTGTTGAAAGAGAATCGTTTTTGTCGGATCGATGCCTACCGCAAGATAGGTGGCTGTCGCGAACAGAATATTTCGACGGAGTTCTGCGGGCTTCTGTGGAACGGTGATGGCGTGATAATCCACGGCGAAAAGCAGGTTCTCATTCTCATCAGATTGAAGGCCTACCATGGGTTCAATGGCGCCAAAGAGGTTTCCGATATGGAGAATTCCTGAAGGTTGAAGGGCAGTAAGGATACGGTTCATACGTTCGTCATCATAGCAATCGTGCCTAAAAAAGAAAACCACCCCATGATGGGGTGGATGTTTCCCTAGACTTCGATAATGACCGGAAGGATCATTGGTCGACGTTCTGTTTTTTGGAAGAGGAACTTTCCAATGTGATCACGAATGCGATCACGAATGTACTTTGGATCTGCTGCGGACTTTGGATCGTTGTCGATGACGGCCTTCTTAACTTGGTCACGGGTCTCTTTGATCAGCTCTTGATGGTCCTTCATATAAATGAACCCTCGGCTGACAATATCAGGATACCCGACAAGTTTTCCGGTTTTCTTTTCGACTTGCACAATGACAATGACCATTCCGTCTTCGGCGAGCACGACACGGTCACGGAGAACGACTTGAGACACATCTCCCACACCGAGCCCGTCCACAAAGACATAATCGGTTGGCACTTTCTCTTTTGTGAGTCGTCCTCCATCTTTCCAGTATTCCATTACTTGACCGTTATCAACGACGAATACATGGTCTTTGTCCCATCCCATGGAATAGGCCACGCTCGCATTCTCTCGGAGCAAGAAGTGGTTTCCTTCGATCGGAACATAGTACGTTGGCTTGAAGAGGGCGAGCATGAGCTTGATGTCCTCTTTTTTGGCATGTCCTCCCGCGTGCACGTCCATCATCTTATAGTTGATGACGTTTGCGCCCTTGCGGTAGAGCGAGTCCATCAGACGTTGGACAGATCCTTCGTTTCCAGGGATTACGGATGAGGAGAAAATGATGGTGTCGCCTTCTCCGACGTTGACACTTCGATGTTCACCGTTGGCAATACGATTGAGGGCAGCATTCTTTTCTCCTTGCGCTCCCGTACAAATAAGGACGACCTTATTATCCGGATAGGAGTCCATTTGTTCCGGTTTGATCAAGGTTGATTGATTGCATTTAATGAAGCCCATGGCTTTGGCAATCTCCACGTTTGTTTTCATGGAGTATCCATCGATGGCAACTTTCTTTCCAAGTTTTTCTGATGCTTCGATAATTTGTTTAACGCGAGCGAGGAGCGAAGCGAATGTTCCGACGATCACGCGACCAGGAGCCTTCTCGATGATCGTGGTCAGTTCTGCTCCAATGACTTTTTCAGAGACCTGGTGACCTTCGTGGTTGGCGTTGGTTGAGTCTCCCATCAGTACGAGGACCCCTTCTTTTCCAAGCGCGGCGATATGCTGAAAGTCTGCGTGTTCCGTCCCAGATGGATGAAAATCAAACTTCCAGTCTCCCGTATGACAGACACGCCCGACAGGGGTATCGATCACGATCCCGACGGCGTCTGGAATGCTGTGATTGATGTGGAAGAAGGAAACCGTCATGGAACCCAGTTTGAGTTTGTCGCTCGCTTTGGTGACCTTGAGGTTCAGTGGGCGTGTATGGAAGTCTTCCTGGCGACGCTTGATGATGGCTGCAGACATGGGGAGCGCATAGATCGGTGGATTTCCGATGTTCGGAACGGTATGAGGGATGGCTCCAATGTGGTCATAGTGACCGTGGGTAATAATGACTCCTCGAATGTTTTTTTCTTTTCCTTTGAGGTAGGTCATGTTTGGAATGATGTAGTCCACTCCCGGCATTCCTTCTTCTGGAAACTGGAGACCCATGTCGACAATCACGATGTCGTTTTTATATTCGATGAGCGTACAGTTGCGTCCAACTTCTTCACATCCTCCAAGGACCATGATGCGAAGTTTGTCGCCGTTTGGTGCATGGAGTATTTTTGAGCGGACCTGTTGGGTCGGGATATTTCTTCGAGCCGTTTGTGGCTTATTTGATCGAAAGACACGACCGCGGTGTTTGGGCTTTCCGGCACCTGCTGGTGCGGGTTTGCGTGGTGAATTTTGTGTAACCATAAATAAAACAATAGTTTGTTGTAGTAATAATAAAAGTTCAGTTGTGAAAGGACAGGCTTTTCTCCTCAAGCATGGTGGGTGATCTTTTGAAAGCAGATGAGAGAGATGATCTCATCTGCTCGGTAAAAAATCACATGGTGGTGCGGATGGAGGGACTTGAACCCTCACGAGATTGCTCCCACAGGCTTCTGAGGCCTGCGTGTCTACCGTTCCACCACATCCGCATGGGGGAAGTTCTTCAAAGGAGCGAGTCATAGGCTCGTTTGAAGGACTTCCCATTTACTGGAGAGCCTTTTTGGTTTTGATATACCACTGGGTGATATCGACGAATCGATCGGAGGGAATAAGAATCGAGTTGAGTGCAGGATGCTGAATTTTTGTATCGAGTCCGTATCCGTAGGTCGATTGATAGAGATAGACCGCTGGAGCATCTGTGGCAAGAAGTTCTTGGAACTCTTGATATTTTTGCGATCGGATTTCAGGATCACGTTCTATACGAGCCTCTTCTAAAAGGGTATCGACATCCGCATTACTATATCCGACGAGGTTTAACCCAGATGTTTTTGTTTGGGAAGAGTGCCAGAACAGGTAGGGATCTGGATCTGCTTCGAGCATGATGGGAGCCAACAGAAGCTCGAAGTTTCGAGGATCAATGATGTCAATTCCAATCCGCTCAGAAGGGACGAGGTTCACAGTCACATCGATGCCAACCGCATGGAGGTCTTCTGCAATCTGTTCAGCAACCAAACGCAGGTCTGTTCGGTCAACGGTCGTGAGGGTAAAGCGAAGTGTCTGGGGAGTTTCCGTTCCTTCTTCATCGCTCGTTTCTTCGGTGCGTAGACTCTTTTTCAAGAGACGGATTTCGGTTCCTTCTTGTTTGGCATACCCCGCTTCCTCGAGAAGTGTTTCGGATTGAGTTGGATCGTAGATGTCCACTCGGAGTTCATCGTATCCGATCATGCCTTCGAGTATGGGGCTATGAATCACACGTGCTGTCTCTTGATAGACATCGCTTACGATCGCCCCTTTATCAATCGCTGAAACAATGGCCTGGCGTACAGAATCGTCTTTCAGGGCAGGGCTCAAGTCTTGATTGAAGTATAGGACGGTCTCTCTTGGAAGGAATGGTTCAAGCAATTCGACATTTCTATTTGTGAGTATTTTTTCACGTTGATCAAATCCGACCACACTGACCCCTTCGATGTTTTTGTTTTGGAGTGCTTCGTGAAGTGCGAAGATGTCAGGATAGAATTTGAAATGGATATCTTCAATGTATGGAGCCTCGAAATAATAGTTGCTATTGCGTTTGATGCTATAGCTTCGAATGGATCCTTTCTTATCCTTTGTAAATTCTGCGAATGTGTAAGGACCTGAACCAACGGGTTGTAAATTGAACGCGGCCAAAGGAGCATTTTGTGGCAGAATCTCTGCCCAGAGACTTGATGGAAGGATTCCGACGGTCAGGTGCTGTATGAACGGAGCGAACGCTTCTTCTAAGATAAAAGAAACCGTTTTGTCATCTTCTTGAACGGCCGTCACGTTGTAGAAATGATCGGCAAGGGGACTTCGGTAAGAAGGGTTCTGAATGGCATTGATCGTAAAGACCACATCGCGTGCAAGCACATCTTCTCCATTGTGGAACTTCGCGTTGTCACGAATTTTCAATGTGTAGATTGTTCCCTCGTCATTTACTTCAATCGATTCTGCGAGATCTGGAATAAATCCTTCTTCTTGATCCCATCGGACAAGTCCAGAGTAGATCAGACTTACGAGATCCTGGTCTACATCACTACTGACGGCATAGAGCGGATTGATAAACTGAGGTTCTCCCACAAGTCCTTCTGTGTACTCTCCTCCAACCGCTGGAATGACAATTTGATGTGTGGTCACGTAACTCACACCTGCGATGAGAAGAGAAAGCACAATAATTCCTGTGGCTCCGATCAGGATGTTTTTTTCTGAACGGGTAAGGACGCTTGGAAGTTGCTTCCATTGTTTCCAAGAAGGGATTCCTCCCGTCTTTCGAACGGAAAGAACCTGGCGCATAGTCAGGTCGCGAGCGGAAGACCTTGAGTCTTTTCGAAAACGTTTGAAGAATGTACGGATATCAAGCACAAGATAGAGAAGAGTCTCTTTTTTTGCTAGATCAGAGCGTTAACCAGAGCGACGCCAAAAAATAGGATAGATAGGATAATGGTGAGCTGAAAGATTTTCTTCTCAGCTCCACGTTTTGTTCGGTAGACATTACCGCCTCCTCCAAAAGCCGCTCCGAGTCCTGTTCCTTGAGCTTGAAGCAAAATGGAAGCGACAAGAAGAATAGCAAGGACGATTTGAGCGATATTTAGTACAGATTCCAAGTTCATAGGAGAATTGATTTCGTGCAAAGACTATCAGATTCCTCGTATCTCGTCAACGGTCTCTATAGAGGCAACATGATTCATGATATACTTTTTTTAAAGAAGATACTATGGAGGCTGACGAACATATTCATCGAAAGCGGAGTTGGGTTGCTACGATTGTGACTATTATTGTGCTTTCCCTTTTAGGAATATTCGTCTACCGCGTTCTGTATTTCGCAAATTTGATTCGGACAGGTGAGGTGGATTCAAGCGCATTGAGTTTTGGAGGGAGTTTTTCTACGATTACGAGCCTAGCAAGTCGACCGGTGAAAGATGGGACGTTTGATCTCGTCACGACGGATGATCCTCGATTAGGAAATCCGTCGGCTCCTGTGACGATTGTGGAGTTTGCAGATTTTGGATGTCCGTTTTCACGAGAGTCGAGTTTTATCATCCGTGAGCTTGCGGTGCAGTATCCAGATACGGTGCAGTTTATTTATCGAGATTTTCCTCTGACAGAACTTCACCCGATTGCGCAAAAGGCCGCTGAGGCAGGGGAGTGTGCAGATGATCAAGGAAAGTTTTGGGAGTTTCACGACAAGCTGTATCAAAATCAGAATGCGCTGAGCGAAGAAGCATTTATGGAGTTTGCCGAAAGTCTAAATATGAACGTGGCTCAGTTTGAGTCGTGCGTACAATCTGGTCGGTATGCGGATGAAGTCACAGAAGATTATCTCGCGGGGGTCGAAGCCGGGGTGCGAGGAACACCAACATTTTTTATTAATGGAAACCGTATTGCCGGAGCCATTCCTGCGGATATTTTAGAAGCGGTTATTCAGTCGATTTTGAATCGCGAAGAATAAGTATGAGAAAGACTCAGCGATTTTTTGGTGCCATGTTGATGACCTTGATGATCATCGGGGTTTTTGGAGCCGTTCCATCTGTGCAAGCGGCAACAGATAGTTGTTCGTGTTATTGCACAAGTCCCACGGGAGCGAAACAGTATCCAGACGCAACCACCAAAATTGAACGTACGGCATGTGATACTGCGTGTAAGGCGAGCGGTCAAAATATTGCGGCTTTTGCTTGTACGGCGAATCAACATCCATCCCGAAGTTTGAATTGTTTCACGGCAGATCAGTGTGCAGAACATAATGGGGTTCTCGATGGGTATCAGCCTCCTGAGTGTCCGAATGGGTATCACTATTGTTTTCCTGATCCATCGAAGGCTGCGAAACTTACGCTCTCAACATCTATAGGCGGACTGACTGTGGCGGGGGACTTAGGGGAGTATGTTGCGAAAGCCTATCAGTGGATGTTAGGAGCTGCTACCACGATCGCAATCGTGATGTTAATGGTTGCTGGAATTCGTTGGTCATTGGGAGGGTTGAGCTCTGAACAGGTCGGGAAGGCAAAGACGACGATTAAAAATGCCGTCATGGGGCTGGTGTTGCTTCTCTCAACCTACCTCATTCTATTTACCGTGAATCCACAGCTTTTGAAGATGTCCGTTCCGGATTTTCCCATGATTAAAACCGTGAGTCTTGTTGATAATGCTTCTTGCGATGACTTGATCAAAGAGGGATATGCCATTGAGTATTCTGGTCCCAAGGCATGTGGAACGGTGGGAACCGTGACAAAAGATCCAGAAGGAAATGCAACCGTAGATGGAGTTGTTTGTAACTTTGCGTTTTGTGCGAATGACAGAGAGATGTGTATTCCGGGAGAGACGCCGACGTGTATGGCTTGTGAGGAATTAACGTCTGATAATACGGTCCTTCCTCCAACGGCTTCCATCTGTTCGGCATTTAATAGTTTGCCTCGGTATGAAACGGATATTTCACCGAAGACGGCAAGTTTCACACCAACGGTTGGTCCAAATGCAGGAAAGACGATTCAATGGGAGGAGACGGTTGTGCAAAAATATGAAGCCTGTTTTCTTACACGAGATCCTGATGGAGGAGGAGATCCAACGGGAACGGCTGCGTGTGCGCGTGTTGTCGTCAATTGTTCACAGGTTAAAACATGTGAAGACTATGAGACGCTTCCAGTCTTTTCTTCGAGTGGAAACACAACTCTTGAGAATATTGATCTTGGAAAAAATTCCGGTCTTCCAGGAACAGATTCTGGAGCAGGAAAAGTCCTGTACGATAATCTTGGAGACCTGACATTAGGATCGTTTTGCGGTGGAGGTGGAACACTCAATGATATGTGTGCGTGGAATCGTACGGAGGCAGAAAAAGCGTGTTATCTCGGGTCATTCAGTTTTGGGGCTATTACCGATTCTGTTGCATCGGCTCTTACCACCGCGGATTACAATTGTAATACGGCACCAGATACAACATCTTGGTTCTATACAATCTTCGACTAAGTTCTTTTTTGTAGATCAAACACCAGGCGGGACTCTTGCCTGGTGTTTATTTTTGTGGTAGCCTTGCAGACGCTTCTTATTTCTCCTCTTTTTAAACTATGTCCAACAAGATTTCCGTCCGGGGGGCTCGCGCGCATAACCTTAAGAATATCAATGTTGATATTCCAAAGAATCAACTTGTCGTTATTACGGGTCTTTCAGGATCAGGAAAATCTTCTCTTGCCTTCGACACGATTTATGCCGAAGGGCAACGTCGGTATATGGAGTCTTTGTCTTCATATGCACGACAGTTTCTCGAACTTCAGGATAAGCCTGATGTAGATGAGATTCTCGGTCTTTCTCCAACCATTGCGATTGATCAAAAATCTTCGTCACACAACCCACGCTCAACCGTGGGAACGGTGACGGAGATTTATGATTTCCTCCGCGTGCTGTTTGCTCGAGCGGGTCGCCCGCATTGTCCGGAGTGTGGAGCCGGAGTCAGTGAACAAACTCTCCCGCAGATTGTGTCTCATGTTGAAACACTCATGGGAACAAAGGAGATTCTTTTACTCGCTCCAGTTGTTCATCAGTTAAAGGGAGAGCATAAACAAGTTCTTCAAACGGCATTAAATGCCGGGTTCACGCAGATTCGTTTTGATGGTCTTCTCATGGATACGAAGGAGGCGCTCATCATGCGCAAAGATAAGAAGAAGGCACATGATATTGATGTGGTGATCTTTGCATTTACTTCAGAGCAATCGTATTCAACCGAACAGGTGACTCAACAGGTGACCAAAGCGCTTGAGTACGGAAATGGGTTTGTGACGTTATTGAATGATGACACAGGGGATGAATTGTCGCTCTCTCAAAGTTATATGTGTGCGGCATGTGGCATCAATCTTCCAAAGCCAGAGCCGAGACTGTTTTCGTTTAACTCTCCATTTGGGGCGTGTCGAGATTGTATGGGCCTTGGAGAAAAGTTGGTTCTCGAGTCAGAGCTTGTGATTCCAAATCGACGTCTTACGTTTGCAGAAGGGGCGGTTCGTCCTTGGACAAGGATTGCGGGGAATCAGACGAGCTACATGGATATTTTGAAGATCGTGGCAAAGAAGCACCGTATCTCCATGAGTATCCCTATTGGAAAACTTCCAAAACCAAAACTTGATCTTTTGTTAAATGGGACAGGGGAGGATGAATATACCTATAAAGGAGAGAGAATTACGTTTCCAGGAATTTTGATGCAACTTGAACAAAAATATCGGGAAACAGATTCCGAATATGTTCGCAGTGAGCTCGAAGGATACATGCGTCGCATGACGTGCCCTGGGTGTTCTGGAAAACGTCTTCAGCCTGCGGTGCTCGCGATCACGATTGCGGATAAATCTATTGCCGATTTGGTGAACATGCCTATCGAGGATGTTCAGGCACATTTTGATACCCTGACAAATAAAAAAGATCTGCTCACAAATGGCCTTACGAGTGACGAGCGTCTTGTGGTCGACCGCGTGGCAAAGGAGGTGCGGATTCGCATTAAACAGTTGATGCAGGTGGGGTTGGGATACCTTACGCTTGATCGAAGCGCTATGACGCTCTCAGGTGGTGAGTCTCAGCGTGTTCGACTTGCCACGCAACTGGGGAGTCAGCTTTCAGGAGTCATTTATATTCTCGACGAACCTTCGATTGGACTTCATCCACGCGACAATGATCATTTGATTGAGACGATCCGCGCGCTCAAAGATTTTGGAAACTCGGTTATTGTGGTCGAGCATGATGAAGCGATGATTGAGGCAGCAGATTACGTGTTTGATGTCGGACCAGGCGCGGGAGAGTATGGAGGTCAGATTGTCGCCGAAGGAACTCCAGCACAAATTAAGAAAA
>PFEU01000008.1:0-73928 GCA_002793515.1 Candidatus Uhrbacteria bacterium CG10_big_fil_rev_8_21_14_0_10_48_16 | reverse complement strand
GAAAAATAAAGATTCGCTCACGGGTCAGTATCTCACGGGAAAGAAAACGATTTCTCTTCCAAAGAAATACCGAAAAGGGAGTGGAAAGAAACTTACGATTCAGGGCGCGAATGCGTTTAACTTGAAGAACGTAGATGTTGATATTCCTCTTGGGAAGCTTGTATGTGTGACAGGAGTGTCAGGATCTGGAAAGTCCACGCTTATTCTCGACATTCTTGGAAAAGCCCTGAGCAAGAAATTCTATCGTGCCAAAGTCTATCCGGGCGAGCACAAGGATATTAAAGGCGTCGAGCATATCGACAAGGTCGTGGCGGTGGATCAGTCACCGATTGGACGAACCCCACGCTCAAACCCAGCAACGTATACGGGAGTCTTTACGGCGATTCGTGATCTGTTCACAGAAGTCCCAGAAGCAAAGATGCGAAAGTTCGATGCTGGGAAGTTTAGTTTCAACGTGAAGGGAGGAGGGCGTTGTGAGGCTTGTGGAGGAGATGGGATGCGACGCATCGAAATGCAATTCTTGCCGGATGTGTATGTGGAATGTACGGAGTGTCGAGGAACACGGTACAATCACGAAGCTCTTGAGATTCATTACAAACAAAAAAACATTTCAGATATCTTAAACATGACGGTTGAAGAGGCACGTCGCTTCTTTGCCGATCAGTCAGCGATCTTTGATAAGTTGAATATTCTGCACGAGGTTGGCCTTGGATATATTCGTCTTGGGCAGAGCGCTACGACTCTTTCGGGAGGAGAGGCACAGCGCGTAAAGCTTGCGACCGAGCTTTCTCGGCGAGCAACAGGACGAACCCTCTATATTCTCGATGAGCCAACGACAGGACTTCACTTTGAAGACATCAAACGCTTATTACTGGTACTTCAACAGCTTGTTGATAAAGGGAATACGGTTGTGATCATCGAACATAACCTTGATGTGATTAAAGGAGCTGATTGGGTGATCGATATGGGTCCTGATGGAGGGATAAAAGGAGGGCAGTTGGTTGCCGAAGGAACTCCAAAGGATATTGTGAAGGTAAAGGCAAGTATTACAGGGAAATATTTAAAACCTTTGTTGAAATAGGTTTATAACCGCTCTTTCATTGGGAAAGGCGGTTTCTTTTTTGCTTATTTTAGCACAGATTTTACTTACATCTGTTGACAAAACCCTCATTTTATGGTATCTTTGGCCGTTAAGTTAGTTCAAAACTTATAACACTATTATGATCAAGAAAACTCTTATTTTAGCTGTCGCCATCGCGATCGGTGTGAGTCCGCTTCTTCCGCGAGTCTTTGCTGACTCAGGAGAATGGTCAAACAACGTTGCGGAAGCAGCTTGGGACTATGACTATTATCGCGTCGAACGACTAGCGTTCGGTGACATGTCAGGTCCATATGACTTTAATGACGCTGTTTTTGTTACAAAAACGGCCGAGTCATGTGCGTACCCAGAACTCTGTGACCTTGTAGACATGACCATTCTAAAGGATGGTGAGTCTTTTGAGATTACGGATGTTGGTGAGCAAGTCACAGATGTATTTTGGTACACCGCTCAGGATGGTCGATTCATCTACCGTGTTCCTTCAACAGAAGATGATTCTTGGGGAACCGTTTATGAATACGATACTCAGACAGGTTCTGTAAGCAAAATTACAGATATTGAACGAGATGAAAATAGTATGGCGTTTATGACGTTTGCCACAGACGGAGATCGTCTATATTTCTCAACCCTTCATGAAGATGAAGAAACAGGAGAAGTTGAGTCTGAGTTATCTGTCTATGATTATGAAACGGACTATGGTCGTGATGACTTTACTTATCAGTTAACAGCTCCTTGGCAGGAGATTGTCGATGTTCAAGATGGACTCGCTCTTGTGAAGTTTCAGTTCTCTGGTGGGTTTCAGCAGTTGTGGTTGATTGATCAGACCGCACGTTCGATGGAAGCGATTCCAGAAACGTGGACCGAATCTCCTGGGGAGATCGTTGGAGCCCATTTCGTCTCCGATGGTTCTGTTCAATTTTTTAAGAACTTCCGACTTTGGAGCTACGATCCAGAAACAGATACAGCCCCAACGGATGCTGGAGGGGCTTACCTGACATGGCTTATGGACGTGCAGGAGGCGATCCAGATCGTTGGAGACCGTATGGCCTACATTGACGATGAGAATGGTCTGTATGTCAGCGATGCAGGTGGCGTAAGCAAGTTTGGTGTCGCATTAAACGGGACATTCAATCTTGATAAAGACGCAATCTACTTTCAGAATAATGAGGGTGAGTATGTGGGCTACACATTCTCAACCATGACGTGGCAGACACGTGCGTACCAAGTGACAGATACTTATGAAGACATTCTTGTTGGTTTGGATGCGGATGGAGACATTTGGTACGAGAACACAACAACCGGATATTATTTGAATATCGGGTATGGGACGGCTCCTGTACTGTCTGACCGAGATCATGCCTATTGGAAGGGAACCGATGGAAACATCTACCAAGTGACCTTCTCACCCCTTCTTGATCTTGAACGTGAAAACGTCGAGGCATTCAGTGCGTATGATGCTTCTGGTATTTATCTTGTAACAGATGGGTCAATCTGGCTCATTCCAGACGAGACCGTCTACTTTACGTGGTTTGATTCATGGAATGAAACGCTCGACGTGAGCCAGGCAACGATCGATGCGTACCTCTCGTCATACGAGTTTCGTGGCGATCTTAAAATCGCTCCAGGAACACGGGTGAAGGCAACAACTTCGACAAAGGTGTTTGTTGTGGGAAGCGACTATAAGCTTCATTGGATTACCAGTGAGACAGTTGCGAATGATATCTATGGTTCCGGATGGAATCAGGGAATCGTTGAAGTCAATGACACCTATCTTTGGAAGTATGCAACGGGAGATGATGTGAATTCTTCTGATGATGTACGATCCATCTAATCGTAAAACAAAACACGAGCCTTCCGGCTCGTGTTTTTGATTTGTTACTTCTTTCCTTTTTTCTTTTTTTGCACACCAAGCTCGGTGTAGTCTTCTTTGAGTTTGCGTTTGAACTGCTGTTTGAGATCTTTGAGGAAGCCGAGTTTGGCTTGTCGAACCTTTGCGGTCTTGATGAGTTCGATCTTGGATACAAGAGGAGAGTTGATCGGATAGATTTTCTCGACTCCTACTCCGTTGCTGATCTTTCTCAAGGTGATCGTTCGCGAAACACCAGATCCACCTAACGCGAGGATCATTCCTTCGAAGACTTGAATACGCTCACGGACCTCTCCTTTTGGAGAAACATCCTGGATGCGCTCATGAAGACGAACGGTTTGTCCGGCTTGGAGATCGTCCATTCCAAACATCTTTTCTTTGTATGCAAGAGCAGGAGCTTCTGGGGTCACGGCCTCTTGGGTTTCATCTGTGACAGGAACGATGGTTTCTTCAACGTCCTTTTCCTCTGATGATTGTGTTGTCTCGTCTGACATAGGTATTTCTTACAGCGCCTGACAAGTGGACCACATCCTTTTATAAGAATCAGTGTTCATTGATCGGCTGATAAATGTGGCCAGATAATAGCTTTTTCATCGTGTTTCGTCAAGACTTCCCATGATCTTATGAATGTTCTCAACGGTTTCATCTAATTTTCCTTCCTTATTCATGACTCGATGATCTGCAAGCTCAGCAAAGGCCATTTCCCGATGTATGGAGGCTTTTCTTTCCTCCAGGCCGGTCGTTGTGCCTTGGTCTCGTTTCTCGATTCTCTGAAGCAGTTGGTCTGTTGTCTCTGGTTCGATAAAAAAGAGAACGGCTTCAGGGTGAGATTCCTTAATGGTTTTGGCACCAGCAATATCCACCACGAAGAGCACATCGCTTCCTTCTTCCATGAGCTGTGTAACATCTGCGTTGCGAATCCCGTAGAAGTTGTCGTAATGCTCATCCCATTCAAAAAGTGCCTTTTCTGCAATCAGAGACTGGAATGTTTTTCGATCTAAAAAGTGATAGGAGACACCGTCCGTTTCCCCTTCACGCATTTTTCGCGTGGTGCAGGTGACAACCTTTTTTAGGGTGGGTCTACGCTTAAGGAGTTCTTGTGCAACGGTTGATTTCCCAACACCGCTTGGCCCTGTGATGATGTAGAGCGTTTTGTTCATACGGTCTTTACTGAGAGTTTACTGGGAGTGTTTCCAAAAGGTCTTCAAGATTTTTTGGGAGGGGAGCCATGAAGCTTTTCTGAGTTCCATCCATGAGGGTGATTCCGAGTTTGTAGGCATGAAGAAACAGTCGGTCCATTGGAATATCTCGGAACTTCATGTTTTTTACTTTATAGAGTTTGTCTCCGACGATTGGGTATCCGATCGCTTGGAAATGTACGCGAATCTGATGCGTGCGTCCGGTAAAGATTTTCACCTGGATAAAGGTGGCGGTCGCAAAGCGTCTGAGAACATCATATTCCGTTCGTGCTTCTTTGCCCGTTTGTTCTCCTGTTCGGGCAACCATTCGCCCTTTGTTCTTAGACCGTTCAATGTTCAAGGTGATAATATCCGTTTCCTTCGGAAGGATTCCATAGACAAGAGCGAGATATTCTTTCTTGATGGTGCGATCTTTGAATTGTTGTTTGAGGAATTCAAATGCTTCTTGCGTTTTTGCAATGACCATCAGACCGGAGACATCTTTGTCGAGTCGATGAACGATTCCAGGGCGCTTTGGATCATCGCCGATTTCTTTTATCTGAGGATAGCGTGCAAGGACACCATCGACAACCGTCGTTCGATGTTCATCCTTCATGGCTTCATGCACAAGAAGTCCGGCAGGTTTATGAATCACAAAAAGATCATCATCCTCGTAGATAACATCTAGAACGGGGGGTTCTTCCGTCTTTTCAAAGGGGGTTCGGTCAGGCTCAGAATAGGTGACACGGTCGCCTGGTTCAAGGAGCGTCTTTGTTTTTGCTGGTTTATCGTTGATCGTGACTGATTCTTCTTTAATAAGCTTTTGAATCTTAGATCTTGAAATATCAATGATTTTGGACAGAAAGAGGTCTAAACGTACTCCGGCATCTTCTTCGGTGATTTCGATGGTAGGCATATATAATAATTTGGCTAAAGTATAACAAAAATCCACCTAAGAGCAACTTCTCACCCTTTAAAATTTCTGAGTGGTATACTAGAGTGAGCTTGAAATGAATAAACAGATGGGGGTGTAGCTCAGCTGGTTAGAGCACCAAGCTTATACCTTGGTGGCCGATGGTTCGAGTCCATCCACCCCCACCAGAACACTATGCCATTTTTATTTCTCGGAATTGTCTTACTCGGAATTGGAATCTTCTTTTTGCGTAAAGCCATTCGTGAAGAAGATAAGGAGGGGATCGTCGGAGTCATGGCTCTCATCATTGCGGCGGTTATTATGATTTTCTTTTTTGGACTGTTTTATACACTGACAATATTCTAGATATGGATGCTGAAATGATGTCCTTTTTGATTCTGCTTTCCATTCTCTGGTTCTTGCTCTATTGGATTCTAGGAGGTGTCTTCTTTGCGGTTGTGACGGTCATGAAACTTGGGCGACTTCGAAAAGTTCGATTCAGTTGTCTCTTTAGTCTCCTTTCTCTCGTGTTGGGAATTGGGACGGCTTATGTTGGCATGCGTCAATCAGAGCTCGCGGTGCGTGATTGTCTTGGTCAGGCGAGTGGAAATGCCGAGATGGTGACCGCCGTATTTGGATGTGGGTTTGCTGGAATATTTGGGACCTTTTTATTGGGAGCCGTCCTTCTCACGATCGGGGGATTTCTTATTATGGCAATCTCAAAAAGCAAAACAAAACCTTGGATCATTCTCGATCCTGAGGATCAACCAGAAGAAGGTATTTCGCAATACAAAGGTGGGTCAGATACTTCATCAAATAGTCGTTTCTTTTAATATTGACGAAGAGCAAGTAATTTCGTACACTTCTGCTGTTCTTTCGAGAGCGTTAGCCTGGGCGGCTAGCTCAGTTGGTTAGAGCGCCACATTGACATTGTGGAGGTCACAAGTTCGAATCTTGTGTCGCCCACCACCGAGCTGAGCTCCCTGCCTGCCGGCAGGCAAGGGGTTGAATATGCAGAAGGCAAAGCTCAGCTTTGCCGAGATTCAACCGAAGCATGGAAGCGAAGGTGAGCCAGCTTAGCTGGCCCGCATCGTAACCAGGAGATCAGTTCCGTTGTATAAAAATCCCCCAAGTCATTGGGGGATTTTTATTACACCTGTTTTTCTTTTAACCAACGAAGAGCTTCTTCACGTCGCATGAGTTTGCCATCGAGCTGAAGATCACGGACGTGATCAAGCAAGAGACGCACTTCTGGTCCAGGGGGAATTCCTTGAGAAAGAATGTCCTGACCTGATAGAAGCGGAGCGATCGATTCGTCATGGTCGACGAGCCAACGCGCTTCAATTTCTCTTCGACGATTTTTTACGGCTTGGGCGAGTTCTTTTTCTTTCAAGATTTCAAGACAACGTATCAACATCATCCCTTTGCCATTGAAAAAGCGTTTTTCAAATAGGGAGGCGCGCATGGTTTGAATAGCCTCAGGCGTGAGAGACAATTGGAGGACGCTGATGAGCCAAAGGATCTGTTCCTGCTCTGTGCGATAGGACGATCCTCTTGGAAGAGTATTGAGTCCTGAAAAGTCGAAAGCCTCTCGCACCTGTTCCGGAGAAAGCTCTCTGAAGAGAAGGGTAAGCGCAAGAGGAAGTTCTCCAGGAACGATCTGGGAAAGGGGCTGGAGGTAGGTAGGGTTTTTCTGGAGGATGGAGTGGACACTTGGAAAGAGAATTTCAATGACGCGATGCTCGATGAGCTTTTGAACAGCTTGAACAGGGTTGCGAGAAAGGGCTTTCGCGATTTCTTCACCAATAACCTCTCTTGGGACCACGTACTCAAACTTCTCTCCGACTTCGCGCATTCTATGTATTTCCTCAATCAGTGTGTTCATCGCACGTGCTGTTTCTGGCTCAATGTCGAACCCAAGTTCCGAAGCGAATCTGATCCCACGAAGGATGCGGGTAAGATCTTCTGCGAACCGTTCTTCAGGCTGACCAACGGCCTTCAGGAGCTTGTGGGAGAGGTCTACGTGTCCGTTATGTGGGTCGATGAGCATGTTGTGGCGTAGATCAAGCGCCATGGCGTTGATGGTAAAGTCTCGCCTAGCAAGATCTGTTTCAATCGGGAGGGTTGGATCAGATTGGACATCAAAATCGCGATAGCCTCCAAGACTTCCCTCAGCGACACGTTCAGTTCTTGGGAGGGCAATGTCGATAAAGGAGATGTCTTTTGACGTAAATCCAGTTGGCATGAATTTATACACGCCAAAATGTTGACCAACGAGATGGAGCTCTCCTTTTGTTTGGAACCAAGCTTCGAGGTGGGAAGGAGAAAGATGGGTGACAACAAAATCGTAGTCCCGTTCATGCATGGTTCGAGACAGAAGAGCATCACGGATCGCTCCCCCTACAAGATACAGATTGGCGTTTGGAAAAGCGAAGAGAAATTCATCGATAAATGAAAGAGCGTTCTGCGAAGTAAGTTGTGCTCTGATTCGAGCGGACTCAGATTCCATATGGAGCTATTGTAACAGAGTCTTGTGATACACCGCGAGTGTTTGCTGACACATCTGTTCAAGAGAAAAGTGATCGTGCACCGATTGTTGTGCGGTGATCCCCATCGAGCTCCGCAGGGATGGATCGTGAATGAGTTGTGCAAGCGCACGTGTGATCTGATCGGGATCATGATTATCGATAAGGATTCCTCCTCCGTAGGCGAGGGCTTCTGGAATGCCACCAACACGAGAAGCAATCACCGGAACACCTGCGCTCATCGCTTCTAAGATCGAATAGGGGAACCCTTCCCAATTTGATAACAAGACAAAGAGATCCGCTTCCGCTTTGAGGCGTTCGAGGACTTGGTCGTGAGGCAGAGCTCCAGCCAGTTCAACGAAACCGCTCAAGTTGTGCGACTGAATGTCTAACGCAAGTTGATGTGTGTCAGGTCCATTTCCGATGATGGTGATGTGTGTGCGGTGTTGAAGTTCAGGGTCAAGCTGTGAGAATGCGGTTAGAAGGAGAGATGGAATTTTGGGAGGAGCTAATCGTCCGACGAAAAAGATGTGTACGACGTCTGAAGGTTTTTTGAGAGACTCTGCTTGGAGCTCAACCCCATTGTGAATGAGAGTGAGGGTGTTGTTTGGGGCGATGTGCTGACGTTGAGCAAGATCTAGGTCATTGTGCGAAACACAAATAATCTGGGAGGAAAAACGACCGGCGAGACGTTCGAGAAAAGGAAGGAGACGTCGTCTGAGCCACGGAGCTCCTTGTGTGAAGCCCCACCCATGAGCGGTAAAAATCGTTGGGATGCGGTTGCGGATGAAGAACCTTCCGATGAGTCCGGCGACGGTGCTGTGACACGTGACAAGATCAGGGCGAAAGCTTTTCAGGGCCTGAGAGAGGCGTTGTGTGGCTCGAACAAGCCGTAGGGGATTTGCGGAATTTCCAAGAAACGCATTTGGCGCAAAAGAAGCTCCCATCTTTTGAGCTTCTTTTTCAAGCCATCCTCCTGGAGCGCTCATGATCATCACGTCATCGTTACGTGAGATAAAAAATCGTGCGAGTTGAGCGACATGTGTTTGCGCTCCGCCTTGTTCAGATTTTGTGATGAAGAAAAAGATGCGCATATTACAAGCTCTCTAAAAAGGCATTTACGGATTCTGTGCTCTGGGGGTCAAGGTGCTTTAGGGTATTGGCTGTTGTGATCGCTTCTTCGATCTGTCCATTAAGAGCGTAACTTGTCGCAAGATTTGCAAGGTAGGAATACGTCGTCGGCTGAAGTTCAATGAGCGAGAGGTAAGTCTCAATGAGGAGAGGGTACTGCTGTTGTTCTGAGGCAATGGTAGCTGTGTGCAAGAGCATTTGCGTAAGGGTTGATGTGGCTTCTATTCGTCCGGGAGCAAGTTGGATCGCTCTTTGTGCCGAAAGGATTCCTTCTTCACTCACGATGGTCTGTTGGAGGAACGCTTGAATGTAGTAAAGCCAAGCGAGGTCATTCCAGGCTTGTTGTCGGAGAGGGTGACGATCGAGACTCTCGACATAGAGGTCTATGGCTTCCTGAACGTGAGCGGGGTCCTGTGTCGTGTTCAAGGTTGTGGCACGTTCAAAAGCGGTTTGAGAAATGAGCAGGTCGTCGATGATGATCTGTTGTTGAGGGAGAAGCTGTTTTCCTGCCAGAGCAACTTCTGTGCGCAAGGGGAGGATGAGAAAGAAGATTCCTGTGAGAGCAAGAACCCCTCCAGCGCCTCCCAGGAGGAAAGAGGGAGATCGGTGTTCCTGATGGGTGGTTGAGGGGGTGGATGTACAGGTCCATGCAATGACGAAGAGAAACAGAATGAAATCACTTATCCCGTCGAAGAAGAATAATCCCTGAACGAGGTACGCGATGATACCCGCAAGAAGAGCGATGTTGGCAGGCTGTGTACGATGTTGCCACAGGGCGCGCATGAGGAAAAAGAGGAATAGGAACCATGCAAATAGTCCAAAAAGTCCTGTTGTTGAGAGGCGTTCGAACAAGGTGCTGTGAGGGCTATCTGGCCAGGCGTGTGTGTGCTGATAGAGATCGGGAGTAAACGCTGGGTCTGCGATGGTATAGAAATTTCCTGGTCCGACTCCAAGAAATGAGTGTTCCTTCCAGCCTTCAACGGCCATGTTCCAGTAGACGAGACGCATAGAACTATTTGCATCTGTTGTTTGTGTGAAGCGTTCCATGAGCGAGTTTACATTCGTCACACTGAACACCAGAAACACTCCGAGGAATGTCAGCAGACCCGCCAGGAGCATTCTTTTAGAGACACGGGTGCCAAGACCTCCGGTCCTCCCCCTTTTTAAGGGGGAGCTAGAGGGGGTTACCAAGATAAGAGCTCCTACGATGAGTCCAAGCAGGGCACCACGCGTCCCTGATAAGACGATGGCGATCACCATGCTCAAGGCAAGCATCCAAAAAATGGGTCGCATTTTTTTGTGTACGTTTGACGCATAGGCGATAGACAAAAATGTGGGGAGAATCAGGAAGCTCGCAAGATAATTCGGGCTTCCAAGGAGACTTGCGGTACGCCCTTCAAACGTTACAAACGTGGGCCATAGCCACCCTTCTCCGAAGGTGTACAAGGCGATGACGGATGCTATGCTTATGATAAGAAGAGAGATCCGTGTTTTCCATCGCCCATCGCGTGAGAACAGTTCAAGCGTATAGAGAAGAAGAAGGAATCCGTGGATGTAGACAAGAACACTCACGGGACGATCAATGGTCCCAAGAAAACTATTCAATGGGTCTACTCCAACAAAGGAAGAAAGGATCATGACAAGCATGAGAAGGGCGATTGCACGAATGACGGGGTGATGAAATGCATCGAAGGGATGTTTTTTCTGGGACAAAAGAAGGAGATAGCATGGGAGAGCAATCTCTACACAAAAGAAAAAGCTGATCAGCGTCAGACTTGAGAAGGGAGCATAGAATGTTGGCCAGAAAAAAACGGGACTGAGAAATGCAAGAAACACAAAGAGACCCAATGCACGTGTGAGATACTTATCGAAGGGTTGGATGCTCATACTGACGTTGATGAAAGAGGTGAATCCGAATCCATCGAACAACAGCACGTGGAAGGATGGAGGCGATGAACGGCTTCAAGATGTAGATAAAATACCACATTGGGTAGTCTCCGCGCCTAAGTGCCTCATAGCGTGCTCGGACGGCGAACCGAAGCTGACTTCGCTCACTCGCATAGGAGAGCATGTCTTTGCTGAGACGTTTTTGTGTGAGAATCTCAGGGAGATTTGCAAATCGGTGGGTGGGGGCAAGTCTTAACCACAGCGCGTAGTCCTGGGCTTTTTTGTAGGACGCATCGTATCCTCCTGTGGAATCAAGGAGGTGTCTGCGCATCAGGACTGAGCTGTGAAGGAGCGGGTTGGTGCGTGGGAACGTCCGGTGGATGTCGTCTGGGTCGGTGATGACGTTTGGGCGACCGATGACGTTGCCGTGCTCGTCGATCCACTCGTAGGCGGTACCCACGATGTCGATGTCAGGATGTGAGGCAAGGAAGGCGAGTTGTTTCTCGAGTCGGGAAGGGAAGGCGATGTCGTCAGCGTCCAGCCGGGCGATAAACTCTCCTTGAGCGTGCATAAGGGCACGGTTGAGTGACTTAGTAAGTCCCAGGTTCGTCGAGTTGGTGAGGATGCGGATGCGGGAGTCACGTGAGGCGAGTTCCTCGAGGAGGTGGAGTGTTCCATCCGTTGAAGCATCATCGATGACAAGCAATTCAATATCGTGAAAGGTTTGATCGAGCACACTTAACACAGCGTCACGGAGAAACCGTTCGCCATTATAGACGGACATGATTACGCTGATAGACATAGTGCGTGGATGCACACGATTAACTCTTGATTTCATGGAAATTTGGAAGGTTTTCTGTCTGCAGGAGTTGTTTCATCATGCTTAAACCCCAGACAAACAGAATGGTTCCATGGATGTCTGGTTCGTTGAGGCCTTGGCTCACCTTTGCTGAGTAATAGCGATCGTTTGCCCGGTGTTTATGAAACGAAAATCCTCCATGCTCTGGAAAGTAGTACGCCCCCCACTGTATGAGGGCGTTCTGACAAAAGGTGTTGATGTCTTCTTGGTGATAGGGGTGATTGAGTAATCGGGTGCTATAACGAAGAACGAGAATTTGATTGATCTGGTCGCAGGCATCATGGGTCTGGGTTGCTTCTTGGGTTAAGCAAAGATTAATGAGCTCTTTAGGATGTTCAAAGGGAAGATCATCGACAATCAGTCCGGAGATGACTTTCATTGCCCCATTTACTTTTTGACGATGAGAAGGATTTCCTGTGTACCAGGCACCGTCTTCGTGTTGAAGGGAAGCGATAAACGTACAGGCACTTGAGCGTGCTTCCAGGTATTGCTCCTGTGTCAGTTTTTTTGTTTTCTTGAAGAGGGAAAGAAAAAAGAGAAGATGACTAAAATGACTTCCTGCGCCCCAGGGTCGCGTCCAGTCCAGACGGGATAAGAATGTGTGAATGGCTTGTGGGGTGGTCGGAATGTTTGCGTCGACCTTGTGAGGGAGGACGTGGTGTAGGAGCAGGGCAGAATAGGCTTGCCTGGTTTCTGCACGGATATAACTTTGGTTTCCAAGATTTGAGAGGTCTCTATGTTTGAGGCTTGAGAGGGTGTTGCGAATGAAGCGTTTTTTACAGACATATGGATCCGCGAAAGATCCGTCAGGACGCTGAAAGGAAAGGACTCGATCGACAATCGGTTGGATGCGTTTTTGGTCTGTCTCTCCAAGCATGGCGTAGAGTTTCAGGGCGAAGATACTTCCCGCAAGGTTTGTTTTTTGATGATCAGAAAAGAGATCTCCCGAAGCAGAATAACGAACATATCCAGGAACATGCGGATCCTGTTGGTTTGAAAGGAATCGTGCGACTCCAGTTACGACGTCTTGAGACTTGAGAATGTGAGCTGGATCGGTAGGAACCATAGGAGATTTTGTCTGGCGGGATCAAGATGCTGTTTTTGTGTCTACAAGAGGGAGGAGTTTTTCGAGTCTGTCCGCAATCGAACTGACTGTAAAGTGTTCTAAAAAGAGTGTTCTTCCACCTTGAGCAATCGTATCACGGAATGACTCATCATTCAGAAGAGATTCAATGGATTGCGCGAATGCGTTTGGCTCACGTAGGTCAGGCAGTAAGCAGTTGACCCCATCTTGTAGAAGGTGAGGAGCCCATAAGCCTTTCGTTTTGTTAATAATAAGGGCTTTTTGGCACGCCATAGTCTGCATGGCAACACTTGGTCCTGATGCAAGAAGCGTTTCTTTGACCGGGATAATAACAAACAAACTTTCTTGAATAGCGGTACGAATGGCCTCATCTGTCAGATATTGTTTGGCCCAGTCTCCTTGAATATGCTCGATGTTCTGGGGAAGCGGGGGAAGGGGTCTCCGTGTAATGAGTTTGAGTGTTGGGTATTCTGGTTTCCATGCGTTGATGAGCGTGTTGAAATCGCGTCCACTATCATTTCCCATACTCAGAACATAGGGGGGATTTGCGACGTTCCTTCCTGGCTTCCAGAATGTCTCATCCACCCCAAAAGGAATGTAGTGTATCTGCATCTTTTTTGAAGGGTAGAGATGTTTGAGGAAGTCGATCTCATGGGTATTCTCCACTCCCCAGATCATTTCGTTGAGGTAGATCTCCATACGTCTTTTCTTCACCCAAGAGTCTGGGGGTTTGATGGGACACATCGAAAGAAAAATAATGGACGAGCGTAGGTTCTTTTGTTTTTTGAGATAGGCTAACGCAAGACCGTCTGAGTTGTTTGTGGTGATGAGGATGTCATACTGGTTGAGTCGTTGCAGAGCTTTTTTCGAATGGAAGCGTTCAATCGCCGTTTCATCGAATAACCGATAGTTCACGGGAATACGATTTTTTATCCTCTTCCAAAGAGAAAGTTTCACCGAATTGAAATCGGCATCCTCGAGAAAATCAATGTCATAGCCTCTTCGCTGGAGTTCGAGGGCTCCATAAAAAAAATCTTCTGGAGATGAACCAGAGCGAATGTCTGGGAGCTTGATTTTTCGTCCGCCCGTAAAAATGAAGGCAATACGTTTAGACATAGCGTTTGAGGGATTCAATGAGTTGTTTTTCAGGGTGGGTTCCTAAGGCATACCGCTCGAGCATGGTGTTTTGAGGAAGAAGAGATTCTTCATACGAGGTCTGGTCTTTTGTCATCTCAAGAATGGCATTCACTGCTTCCGTTCCATTCGAGACCACTCGGGCAACCTGCTGGTAATCATAGTGCATGTTTTGTAGCACGCGAGTCATCGTTCCTTCAATAAAGACAATGGGAACACGTGCATACAGGGCATCTAGGAGAAGACTTGGAGCCTCTCCCAGGCAGACAAGAACATCTGTTTGACTCACAAAAACATCAGACTTCCATCCTTTGGAAACATGCGAGAGTCGTGCATGTTTTTTCTGTGCAACAAGCGTGTCGTAGTACTCACTCAGATCTCCATTTGGATGTGACTTGATGATGATTTCAAATCGTTCATCGTTCAGTAATGTGTCTATGAGGGTATGGATGGTTTCGTGATAGAGATGATGTTTAGAGCTCATGTTTGACCAAAGTCCTCGACGAGAACGTGTTCCGATGACGATTCGAATTTTTCGGTTGTCGAGGAGGTGTGGTTTTTGTTGTGGAAGAAATGCACCTACCACTGAGATTTCCGAGCGAGGTCGTCCAAGGGCTTGAAGAAGTTGTGCGGTTGCTGATGTCTGCGTGAGAAGATGATCCGCGAGATACCAATAAGGCTGTTCAGCAAATGCGAAAAATCCATGAGGAATACTGAAGGCTGTTAATCCTTGTTGTTTTGCCCATAACAGTTCAAAACGTTCCTCAACTCCGCCACTGTCAGAACCCACATAGGTTGTCAGAGTTGGATATTTTTTACGTGTGTGTTCGAGAGTCCATGCGCCTAGAAATATTGAATGCATCCCAAACAGACAGATTTGGAGGGAGTTTGCTTGCACGATTGGGTTCTGAAGAACCGGATAATCGTGTGAGAGGACTTGAATAGATTTTTTGAGAGAAGGAATTGTTTTTTTGAGAAACAAGAAGCGCTTCCAGAAGACGGAGAGGGGAAACAACGACAAGCGCAAGCCATACGTGACATGTTGTCGAATATCTTCTTTTAAAATCACTTCTTGAAAATCTCCGGTTGATGCATCTTCATGGGTCTGGGGATTTTTTTGTGCTCTCCAGATAAGATTTGTGATGTGTATAGATGCGTCTTTCGCGTGTTTTCGAAACACATCGTATCGAAAAAAGCGGGAGAAATCTTTCCCCCATCCCGAGAAGAGGATTTGTATTGTTTGAGAAGCGCTTACCTGTGTGAGCTGTTGGCGGAGAGTTGGTCTGCGAACCCATCGAGCATGAAGAATATCAATCCCATCGAAAAGAACTTTTGAGATGCCTTGAATCATGAGGGAGATCTTCGCAGACAGGTGTATCCATGACGTTTTGATATCAAGATAACGAATCGGAATATGCTCTTGGGTAAAGAGAGAAATGCAGGTCGATGTGAACATGGCATTTCGTTTTCCTGCAGTTGCAAAGTTTGGTGCGTAGGGACCAATGAAATAGGAGTCTGTCTGAGGAATCAGAAGCGTCCACTGACGGGCGTGAAAGAGGGGAATAAGGGCCGATGCGACGGAAAAACTTACGTGCGCATGAAACCAGCATTCTTCTACTAAATGATACCGAAGAGACTCTTTGTACATGCGGGACTCTTCATCATTTTCAGATTCGCTCCAAAGACCTCCGAGTCGCTGAGTTGTCTCGTAGGATTCAAAGAGGATGTCGTCCATGGGAAGGAGATTCCAAATGTGTTCTGCGGTTGGGTCTTCGGCGAGCACTTCAAGAGAAAGGGCGATCACATGAACGGATGCATGGTGCTTTTTCTCCCATGCTCGAATCTGTCGAAGATCCTCAAGGGTTTCGGCGATCGCACAGTAGGTTGTCATACAAAACGAAGGAACTCTTTTACCGCATTACAGATGCGCGTGATCTCAGATGGGGTCAGGGACAAAGAGGAGGGAAGCCAGAGTCCATGAGCTCCTGCGTGTGTGCTTACAGGAAATTCGCCTTGGATGTGCGCGTAGATAGGTTGGGTATGGATTGCTGGATACATGGGACGAGTACCAATCCCTTGCTCTTTCAAAAACGATGCAAGTGCAAGAGGCTTTTCAACAAAGACTTCGATAAACCAGGGTGTTGTTTCCTCGAGATTCGTGTGAAGCATTGTCACTCCCGGAACGTCTGTGAGTTGCGATTGATAGTGAGCAAAAATTTCTCGTTTTTTGTCGATGCGTTCATCCAAATTTTCGAGCTGTACCAGACCCAGGACCGCCTGAAGATCTGTGAACTTAAAATTCCAACCAAGATGATCGTGGTGATCACCTCCTCCTTGTAATCGCCCAAAGTCCTTTAACCGCTCGATCGCTTGATAGAGATCTTCTCGGTTGGTGACAAGGGCTCCACCTTGGCCGGTCGTGATGATTTTGTGTGGGGTGAAAGAATAAATCCCGATGTCCCCAAAGGACCCAACCGGTTTCCCCCGATGGGATGATCCAAATGCTTGAGCGGCATCTTCGACCAGGGGAATGCCTTTTTCACGGCACAACTCCATAAGAGATTCCATGCGTCCTACGCGACCTCCGAGAGATACGTGACAAACCGCTTTTGTGCGTGGAGTGATGAGACGGGCTACTTCATCGGGATTGAGACAAAGACTCTCTGAATCCACGTCCGCGAAAACAGGTGTTCCACCGGCCAGCTGTACGGCATTTGGGGTCGCGATCATGGTGAGATTTGGAACGATGACCTCGTCTCCTTTTTTGATTCCGAGTGCGGTGAATGCCAGAAAAAGGGCAATTGTTCCATTGGGGACGACGCTGGCGTAGGTCGTCGTTGCGCGTTTCGCGATCTCTTGTTCAAAAGCAATGGTTTTTTCAAATTCTGTGAGCCAGGCATTGGACTGTAAATACAGATCGATGGCTTCTCGCTCTTTGTGTCCGTAGGAAGGAGCTGTTTGTGGAATGAATGGCGTTACTTCTTTTTGCATACCAGAATATAAAAATTTGCTTTCCCGAAAAACCGAAAGAGGTTCCATGGGACAACGGTTAGAGAAAGATGTCTGAGGATTCTTCCAAGACCTGGAATGTTGAAGCCGAACAGTTTGTGGGCACGGAACGATTGCGCATAGATCTGCACGGGAGAGAATTTTTCTTCATCCAACAACGCTAAAAATTCTTCAAGGACCCATTCTTGGGTATGAAAGTCCCAGGTGGGTTTGTGAGAAAAATCTGTTCCAGGATGGGTAACATCTCGATTCGGGGTAGAGACGATAAACAGTCCATCCTTCTTCAGTTTATCATGCATGTGTTTTAAAAAATCTCTGTAGAAGGGAGTGTGCTCAATGGTTTCAAAAGAAATAGCCACGTCTATGGATTCAGAAGGAATGGGCGTGTGCCGTAAAGAGGTTGCATCATCCGTAAAAAAAACGGCGCGCGGATTGTTTGGCGCGTAACGTTCTTTTGCGAGTTCGATCGAATCTGGATCGATATCAACTCCGATATAGCTTGCGTAGGAGTGCACATCAAGAATCCGAGATCCATAACCTGTTCCACAAGCGATGTCTAACACGTGTTTGTCTTTGACAAAGCGTTTTGCAAATTGATAGCGCTGTGCGTGTTGCTTTGCTGTGCGGATGGATTTCTCATGGAACATCTCGGGATGATCTAGGACGTATTGTGCGTCGATGTTTCCATGAGACACAACCTCTTCAACGGTCTTTTTTTCTGTTCGTTCCATAGAGATGTCGATCTTATATTTTCTGTGCTTCCACATTCAAGCTGACTAATATGCCGTTTTGATCCATGTGGGGAACATAGGCTTGCGCATAGTCATCATACTGCGCATGCGAGGTCTTGCGGGCGTCATAGCGTTGAACCTGTTCGAATCCATTTGTGGTGAGAAGGGTTTGAAGGTCATGAAAATCATAAACCGTTTTGTGGTAGACCGTCTCTGTTGTTCCTGGAATGGGCCATCTTCCAAAGAGGGGACCGATAACTCGCCCAAGTTCTCCGTAGGTCTGATAGACCTCTATGAGCGAGGCAAAGTCTGGAACAGCTAATCGCAGGATCCCTCCTGGCTTAAGGACACGTCCCCATTCTTGAAGAACGGTGACAGCTTCCACTCGGTCGAAATATTCGAATGCGTGACAGGCATAGATCAGGTCCACAGACTGGGTTTCGATCATGGGGAGTTGATCGATCCGGTGGGTGTAATCAATGTGTTCAAAAACGGCAAGATCGATATGTACGAAGCCTGGAATGAAACGTTTTCCACATCCTAGATGCAGTTGAACCGGTTGCGTTGAGGGAGAAGATTCATCGGTCATATTATGCGTTGATGAGCGATTTGTCTTCCAGGTAGGGGCCATTTTTAAACTCCATCATTTCCGCGTCTTCTAGTATTTCATACCCGACTCCACCGCGGACAAGCATCAGTGCTTCCTTAGGTCCCATCTCGATTGATTCAAAGAGTTCGTTTTCATGAAAAATGTTGGCAAGGATGCGCCCAGATAACACGACGAGACATTCCATGAGTTCGTGTGTGGTTCGATCACGTGGGGTGTGAGCATGCGCCAAAAGAATTTTTCCCTTTGGGTGCTTCAAGGAAAGAACCTGGAGGGGAAATCCTTCGTCTGTTTGCGGTTGGGTACCTTCGGTAAATGTTCCGTCAAAGTGAATCGCGATGAGGACTCCGTCTTTTTCAATAGATTTCATACACTATTTTTGTGAACGTCTAATATCTTCCTCGAGCATTTCTTTAAGAAGTGTTTTCCAGTTGTATTCCGGTTCCCACCCAATCGCTCGAATCTTGCGTGAGTCTCCTTGGAGATAGGGGACTTCGCTTGGGCGGAAGTACTTTGGATCAATCTTTACATACTGTGTCCAATCAAGACCCGCCTCCTCAAAACAATATTGCAGAGCTTCTTTGATGGAGTGAGCTTCTCCGGTTGCGACGACATATTCATCAGGAGCCTCTTGTTGGAGCATCAGGTGAATCGCTCGGACATAATCTTTTGAATGTCCCCAGTCTCGGACGGCATCAAGATTCCCCATGTAGAGGGTATCCATTTCTCCTGCAAGAATGGAGGCAACGGCACGAGTAATTTTGCGAGTCACAAACGTTTCTCCACGGCGAGGACTTTCGTGATTGAAGAGAATTCCATTTACTGCAAAGAGACCATAGCTGTTTCGGTAATGTCTTGTGAGATGAAACGAGGCTAGTTTTGAAATGCCGTACGGGCTCTGTGGCATGAATCGCGTATGCTCATTAAAGGGAGGAGCATCCGTTGTCGCTCCAAACATTTCGGAACTTGAAGCTTGATAATACTTGATGTGTGGTGCGTGGTGACGGATGTATTCCAAAATGTTTAGGGCTCCAAGCGTATTTGTTTCAAGGGTAAATTTTGGAACATCGAATGACACACGCACATGGCTCATGGCAGCAAGATTATAGATTTCATCTGGCTGAACCTGCTTGATGATGGCAGCAATGCTCATGGCATCGGTCAGATCTCCGTAATGGAGATGGAAGTCATTTTTTGGATGAGAGAAGTCCTCACTCCCGTAGAGATGTTCGATGCGCCAGGTGTTAAAGGTGGAGGAACGGCGCATGATGCCATGCACTTCATATCCCTGTTCCAATAAAAATTCAGCAAGATAGCTTCCATCTTGTCCGGTAATTCCGGTAATGAGTGCACGTTTTTTTGAGTGTTCTGACATAGGGGTGGTTAGAGAGAATCTTTATTCGATGAGCAAGTTCCTCGTTCAGGCTGAATGTTCCAACGGACGAGCAAATGTTCGCGACCTGAGCTTTTTCCCCAGCTTGTTCTATAACGTTTGTAAAACATATGTGAGATGACGGAGTACCAGAGAGATTGGAATCGACCGTATTTTTTTCTATACGACTGATTTTTTGTTCCAGACATTCCTGAGAAAATAGGTTCGTGACTGAACGGAAACCATTGGTAGTCTTTCGCTAAGAGTTCATGAAGGACTTTGGCGTAGGCGCGTTCAAAATCTGTTTTTCCATTTGGCTGTTTCATGGTTTGTGCAATCAGAGGGTGCATGTCTTCGCGGTACATGTGCGTCTCGAAAATCATGATCACGCTATCAATGTAACTTAGGTTTTCAGAAAACCGAGCGACGGCATGAAATGTTTCAGGGAGATCTTGGACAATATGATCGATATTCTCAACAAATACTCTTCCCGTACACTTGATAAAATAGGATGTGTTCTTCAGAGTTTGTGAGTGATTGAGGGCATAATCCAAAATAGCGATTTCGCCTAAGCTAATATCGCTATCACCGGTGGTGTCATAGTGGAAGGAAAGGAATTCTACGTGTTTTCCATGAACGTTTTCTGTCTCAGCGATGTGCTTGAGTGTATCCAGAGGATATCCAGAGTTATCGACAAAGACGATGTGTTGAACGTGCGTTTGTTTTGTGAGCCAGCTACGTAGGGCGCGTTTGTAATCCTCAAGACGTGTCGCGGTGTCATGGCGCTTCACGAGATGTTTATTTTTGACTTCGATTGCTGAAGTCAGCAATACACAAATATCGTCGCGCATAGAAATTACCCTATTCCTTTCCACGTATTTCCGTCTGTGGTCCAATGGTGATCACATTCCATGAGGGATGGGCTGTAGAGATAGGTATATCCCGCTTTTACGATATCGCGCGCCCAGTAGCGATCTTCTTTTCCGGCAAGCTGTTCGTCAAAAGGATGTTCGAGAAGGATGTCGCGCCGGTACACACACATCCCATTATGTAAGAAGAGTCGGTCCTCGAGTTTTGAATACGCATTCTCTTCTTCTCTGTCATGAAAGTTTGCCCAGAGATATCGTGGAGTGATCTTTCGTCCTTGGTAGATTGGATGTTGTTTTCCAAAAACTGCTTTGTGTGTAGAGAGGGCTTTCGCGATGTTTGGGAGATCGAATTTTTTCAAGACACAATGTGCTGAGAGAACGAGAATGAGGTCACTCGTTGCTTCTTGGACGCCCAAGTTAAGAGCCTTTCCAGGGGAATAATCATCAATGTCTAAGACGCGGACCGTATCGAATCCTGCGAATTGTCGAACGATCAACAGCGAATCATCTTTTGACTTGTTGTTGATGACTAAAATTTCTGGATCGTCAACAAAATCTAATACCGATTGGATGGCGTGCCCAATCCAGCGTTCTTCATCTCGACATCGAATAATCACGGAAAGCTTACTCATACGAATGACTCAAGAAAGAGGATTAAACTTTTCGACGGCCCATGTGTAGGCGCGTTGTTGACCTTCCCAGGTCATTCCACCGGTATGGGGGGTGATGAGCACATTCAGATCAGAATGTGCCGCTTGGATAATAGGACTTTCCGCACGATTTCCAAATTCGTCTTCGATCACATCCGTTCCGTAGCCTCGGAGTTTTCCTGATTGCAACCCCTCAAGCACGGCTTGTTCATCGACAATTTCTCCTCGTGACGTATTAATCAGATACGGACTTTTCTGTGTGGCTGAAATAAAGGAGGCGTTGATCATGTGTCTGGTTTCATCTGTGACGTGAACATGTAAGGAGATGACATCAGATTCTTGCGCGAGTTCCTCTAGGGAGACTCGATCGAATCCGTACACAGGATTGTACGGATCTGTGACGAGGACCCGCATCCCAAACGCGTGACAGTACTTTGCCATGAATGTTCCGAGGCGTCCATAACCAACGATTCCGGCGGTAAGACCTTCAATTTGATGACCGATAAAGGGTTCGTAGTCCCATGCGCCACGCTTCACCGCGTCAAAGGAAGAGGGAATATGACGAAGGAGTGAAAGCATTAAACCGAAGGCAAGTTCTGATGTAGAAGGAAGACGTTTGATGAGCTCGTGGTCTTCGGTTAACGAAAGGATGTTAATGTTTTGTCTTTTACACCAAGCAACATCAATATGGTTGAGTCCAGTTGACGCGGTATTGATCAATGTGACGGAACTTCCAGCAAGAATTTCTGCGTCAAGTTTATAGTTTTGCTTATTTGGATTTACAAAGAGCGCATCAACATCCTGATGCGCTTTCAGGTAGTCCATCAGCTGTTCCTTCGTGAATTCCGGTTGGTAGTCAACAGATCCGTATGAAGAAAGGAGTTCAAACACCCCCGAAAGGTGCTTAATGGGTGTGAGACAAAGGATGTTCATAGAGGTTACGATTGCCGATTTTTTAGGCGCATCTCTGCAAGATACCAGTCTTCTAATGAATCCACATTGACCGAGCGTTCAGGACTGAAAATATACGGGCGCGAGTTTTCTGTTCCATATCGTCGATCTTGAATCATGAGCACATCACGTTTCATCGCGTAGATAGAACCATTTCGCAAAAATGCATCAGGTTGTAGATCTTGCCGTCGCGCCTCATTGGGTTCTGGTAAACAAAAGTCGACAAGTTTGTCATCGACGATCTTTTTCACACGTAATGGATGCTGATCGTGAATTTGAATGACACCAATGACAGAGTCAGCTCCTGTTGAGATTAACTTTTCTAATGCGGTGTCAATATCTTCTACGGTTTTTAGTGGGTTCGTTGCCATGAGTTCCACAACGTAATCAAAGGGGCGACCCAATTGATCTTCCATATAGGCTGTTGCATGTTGCAAGCAGGGTTTTGACGCACTTGTGTCTGTGGCGAGTTCCTCTGGACGCAAAAAAGGAACATCCGCTCCGTATGTTTTTGCTACGTCTGCAATCTCTTTATCTTCTGTTGAGACGACGTAGTGTGTGATGAATTTCGACTTCAGCGCTTCTTCGATGGTATACGCAATCATCGGTTTCCCAAGAAGCGGGCGAATATTTTTTCTTGGCACACTTTTACTTCCACCACGTGCGAGCGTAATCGCTAAAATGCGGGGACCCGAATCTGACGTGTTCATATATTATCCGATGTTAATGACAAGCTGGGTTTCCATTACGTTTTATTTACTGCTCTTTATAAAGCACCAGCGCTCAAAACGATCGTCGGTGGTGTATACCTCAAAATGACCTTTTTTGTCTTGAAAAAAATCATTCACCGCTGCACGGGCGCCCGGATATTTCAGTGAGTAATATTCATCAAAAACTATCGCTCCTTCATCGACCACCAGGTCATAGAGATTATTCAAAATTTCCTTATATCCTTGGTAGATATCGCAGTCAATATAGAGAACAGCGATTGGTTCCTGGAAATGTGGCAGGGTTTCTGCAAACGTACCCTTAATAAGTTTGATGTTTTCAAATTCTGCGACTCGATCAAAAACTTCTCCGATATCTAAAAAATGCTCATTGGTAAGATGCGCAAGGTCAGTGAAGTTCTTGGTCCGGATTGCAGCTTTTTCATAGTGTTCTTTGGTTATAAGGTTGCTGTCCAAAAGAGTCTTGAAATAGCTGGGGTGGTCGTGCGGGTCAATCTGTTTATTGGGAAATCCTGTGAATGTATCAAATCCGAATATCTGCTTTTGAATTTTTTCATTCTGACAGAAGAGGGCGGCAGCAAAAAGGCTCGCTCCTTTCCATACTCCGCATTGCACGACGACA
This sequence comes from Candidatus Uhrbacteria bacterium CG10_big_fil_rev_8_21_14_0_10_48_16, assembly GCA_002793515.1. Lineage (GTDB taxonomy): Bacteria > Patescibacteriota > Patescibacteriia > UBA9934 > GWF2-40-263 > UBA12478. Next base: position 50,712 of record PFEU01000008.1, on the reverse strand, counting down.
CCTGGTTTCTGTTGTGTTGATAAAATTTTCTCGCACTGCAGGTGTACGTGTGTAGTGCGCTCAAGGGGCATTTCATATCGCGATACCATCTCTTGGCGGATTGCATCTACCTTTTCAACGACTCCCGGGCTAAATTGCCTTTTTGTGACATTCATACCTGTAATTCAGTTAAACATTTCAGCCTGGAATAGGGTGTCTTCGTCGATATCTGTGATAGCTGATTTCCCCACAATCTGATCCAGGTCATAACAGGCAAAACCGGTTCCAGGACCTTTGAAACAGACCATATCAGGTTGGATGATTTCTCCTGCGGAGATTTTGCGAGAGGAAACAAGGGAAACACGTTGTTGATCGCGTTTGATTCGTTCTTCCGGTAACAACGTTTTTAAGCCTGTTCCCATCATTTTGTCGATCGAACGAATTTGCCCCATGAGTTTCTGGAGTTCATTGGGGGTTAATGAAATTTTGTGATCGAACCCAACCATGTGGTGATCAAGAGTGATGTGACGCTCTACGACACAGGCACCTCGTGCGACAGCTGAAAGGGTTGGGAGGCTTTCGGTTTCCAACATTTCATGACCCGAGTAGCCAACAGGAACCTGGTAGCGCTCTCGCAAAAAGTCGATGGTTTTGAGATTGATGAGTTCAGGTGCGGTAGGGTAGGAAGAGACGCAATGGAGTAAAACAAATGGGATGTTGGATTCTTTAAGGAGATTCACGGCAAGATCTAGCTCTTCAAGCATGGCCATTCCTGTGGAAACAATCATGGGCTTTTGTTGGGCGATGAGATGCTTCAACAAAGGAATGTGCGTCAGATTATGACTTGCACTTTTATAGGCGTCGACCCCGATGCGTGCGAGCATTTGCGCGGAGGGAATGTCAAAAGGGGTGACGAAAAATGGAATCTCTTTTTCTTGGGCATACCTTTTTAGTTCGGTGAACTCTTCTTCTGAGAACTCAACAAATTCACGAACCTCTCGATAGGTGGAGCCAAACTCAGGGAATCGCGTGTCAGGAGCATCAAGAAAAGAACGAACAGACAAGCTCTCAATGTCTCGTTTTTGAAACTTCACGGCGTCACATCCGGCGTTGACCGCTACGTCTATGAGCTGTTTTGCGATGTCCATGGAACCATTGTGGTTCAATCCTATTTCTGCAATAAAAAAGGTTGGATATCCTTCTCCAATCGTTTTTCCAAATATTTTAATGGGTGTGTGAGGCATACGTATAGGGTGATGTTATATTTTTTGTGCAACGACGATAATGCGATCTGACTTCTGTGCTTGATCCATAACGAGTTGAAGCTTGTCCATGTGCTCTAAGAATGTTTGAAAAAGTGGTGAATCGGTTCCGGCACTTTCCGGATGCATGATGGATAGGTGATTCATGAGTTCATAGAGATCCAATCCATGAAACCAATATCCACGAATCGTATATCCTGTTTGTTCTAGGGCTCGATCTAAAGAATCCTTTGAAAAGAGTTGGTAGTGATCCATGGGAACCATGTGTCGAAAAACGTTTTGCGGAAAGGATGCTTGAATCATTGAAGCAAAACTATCTGCACTTGGAACTTGAATCATGATGTGTCCACCAGGTTTTATCTTTGTATAAACTTGCTGGAGGAAATGGATTGGATCAATGGTGTGTTCTAGAAACCCGATTAGCGTAACGGCGTCTAGTGCACGTTCTTCTATGAGGTCAAGATGTTCCATGAAAGATCCTTGGAGGAGAGGTGCCCCTAATTGCTCTGTTCCAAACTGGACAGAATCTTTGCTCACTTCAATCCCGGTCGCATCCCAACCGGATTGTTTTGCCACGAGAGGAATATCCCCAATTCCTGAACCTCCATCCAGCAATCGACCTTTTCCTTTTGTAAAATACTCCAGGAACTCCATTTTTGGACGTGCCACATGATCGATCCGGTACTGATGACTCGCTGGGTTTCCGTACGTTTGTGTTGAATAGAACGTGCTGTTTTTATAGAAATCTAAGAGGTCCTGTTCCGAATAACGTTCCGTTGTATACGTGTGTCCACAAGTTGCACAGCGTACATAGGTAAATCCATAAACTTCCGCACAGGGAACAGAAGCAGAGTCTTTGCAAATGTAACAGCTAGTTTGTTGGACAGCTGGATAGGTGGTTTGTAGCGTTTTGATTTGGTCTCCAACATTTTGTAGTTTTTTACGAACGTCGGAAAGAACATCTACTTTTAGTTTTGTGATATCGATTGGCTTTCCATAAAAATAGGAAATATCTCCAAGGTGTTCTGATGTTCCGAATTCAAACATAGTCGTTAACCAATTTTTATAATCTCACTGGGAATGTTGAGGAGCATGGTTGAGTTTCGTGTGCCATCGAGAACATCTGTCGCAAAGGTTTCTCCTGAAACGAAGGTTATGGTGAGATCGCCGTCAGATAGATGAAGAGTGGTTTGTGTGGCAGGGAAAGATCCGATATGCACAAAGAGCTTATATCTTCCGTGATTAAACGGATTTTCTTGAAACGTGAATAGTGAACGATACATTCCCTTTTTTCGCAAGGGATAGTGGTCCTTATTTTGATCGATATCAAGTGTGTCCAAGACAGAAATTTGTGTCTTTAGATCAATAAACGCAACCCCTGCATAGACCTCATGCGCGTCTTTTTTGAGTTCGTATTCAATTTCGATCGTAAAGGGTTTTCCTGTCTCGAGTCGATTTGAGAGTGCTCCACGGTCATTCTTAATCGCGATAGAACGGATGGCAATATCGAGAGTCTCTGGAGGGGTGAGTGTGACCTCTGCTCGCGTTTGTTCGTGGTTGTTTAGGTAGCGCGCAATGACGTCATCTGTTGGCCCGTCTGCGATCACCTTTCCATGATCAAGCAGTAACGAACGTTGGCAGAGTTTCGCAATGGCATCCATGTTGTGGCTCACAAATAAAATCGTTCGGCCATCTTGTTTTGTGACCTCCTCCATTTTTCCTAAACACTTTTTTTGAAACGATGCATCACCGACGGCAAGAACTTCGTCGATGATCAAAATATCTGGTTCTAAATGTGCCGCAACCGCAAATGCTAATCGAACCTGCATTCCGCTACTAAATCGTTTTACCGGAGTATCTAAAAACGTTTCAACTCCTGAGAAAGCAACAATGGCATCGAATTTCTGTTCAATTTCTTTGCGTGTCATTCCGAGGATGGCTCCGTTGAGATAAATATTTTCACGCCCCGTTAACTCTGGATGGAACCCTGTGCCTACTTCCAAAAGACTGATGACTCGTCCATTCATGTGAACTTCCCCGTTCGTAGGTGGGGTGATGCTCGACAAGATTTTTAGGAGGGTCGATTTTCCAGCACCGTTTGCTCCAATAATTCCAAGGACTTCGCCCTTTTGGACTTCAAAGTTCACGTCTTGGAGAGCCCAAAAATCTTCCTGTTCTTTTTTTGATGAACGAAACCAGTAACGCCAAGAAAAGAGGTTTGCTACCACGTCACGCAGAGCAACATAGCCTTTTTGCGTATGTTTGATCCGATATTTTTTTCCGAGATGTTCGACGCGAATGATAGGATCCATACTAAATAAGATCAGCGAAATAGCGTTCTGTTTTTTGGAAGTAGGCAAGACCAACAAGAAAAAAGATGATGCTTACAAGAATCGAACTTCCAAATAGGGGCCATGAAATAGAACCAAGTGACAAAAACGTACTTCGGAAGACATCAATGACTCCAGACATGGGATTGAGGTAGAGCAACCATTTATATTCTCCTAAAATCGTAGCTGGGTAGATGACCGGAGTCACAAAAAGAAGGAGTTGAATAAAGAATGGAAGGACATAGCGGACATCACGGTACTTGACGTTCACAGCAGAAAAAAATAATCCGATGCCAAGAAGCGTGAGGGTGGTAATGAGTAGCATGGGAACTAATAATAAGAGGCCGGTGATGTTTGGTGTGACGTGATAGTAAATCAGGAGGCCAGCAAAGATGATGGATGAAAAAATAAAATCTAACAAAAACACCACAACAGAAGCTGTGGGCAAAATGATACGAGGAAAATAGATTTTCTGAATGATCGCTTGGTTGGCGACCATGCTTCCACTTGCGGCGCTTAAGGCATTTGAAAAATAGTTCCAGAACAACAAGCCACTATAGACAAAGATCGGGTAGGGAACACCATTGGTGCTTATTTGTGCGATGCGACCAAAGAAAATCGTAAAGACAACCATGAGAATGAACGGTTGAAATACAGCCCAGAGGACGCCAATGGCCGTTTGCTTATAACGAACCTTCATGTCTCGGACGGTGAGTGCTAAGAATAACTCACGAAATCGCCATATTTCTTTGAGATGAAGACCGATGGGGCGTTTGGGTTTGATCACGTATTCAGCCATAAAACCCTATTATATTAGTTTAAATGACCCGATTCGTAAAGAGAATCGGGTCATACAAGAACTTTTGTGAGTCTGTTTGTCTATGTTCGTTTTTTACACACGAGCATGTAGTGGTAAGGATTCTCAAAGAGCGAGTAGTGCTTCACGATATCCCATCCGCACGTGTCGAATAGCTGAAGAATCGTCTTGAGAGCATATCCTTTTTTTCCGATTTCCCAGTAATGCCCTCCAGGGAGTTTCGATGGATGTTCTTTTGGAAAAAAAGGAAAGACGCGGACCCATTTGAAGGGTTTCATGAACGGGAGGAGCTTGAGAAATAGGCGTGGAGCAAATGTGCCGAGTGAAGTGTAGGGAAGGGTGACAATGAGCCAGGTATTTGTGATCTTGTGAAAAGATCGGAGAACACCCGGGACGTCTTCGTACGGAATATGTTCGAGTGTTTGACAACAGAGGGTGAGATCGAATGTTTCATGAACGGTCTGTTGAATTGTTCGGATGTCTGCTACGTAATCCGCCTGAGTTGTTGGGTCTGCATCTAGGGTCTTGACGGTGTAGCCCATATTTCGAAGAACGGACGTGCAGATGGTATTCCCAATCCCTACCTCAAGAATGGTTTTGACATTCGGACACTGGGTTGTCTCAAATAATTGATACCAATAAGAGTTCCATCGCTGAAGCGAGAGATATTTCATGGAAAAATATTGTGACGGTTGCATGTGATCCATAAGGGGAGGAGCTTATCGATTCAATAAAGAAAGCCAGATGAGATGGAGGTGTTTCTTGATTTGTCGAGCGAGAGAAAAGTGGTTTGTCTTGCGTTCTGCAAGGATCGATTCTTTGCGTGAGATGAGTGAGTGAAACAATTCTGTATACGAGCGACACATCAATTCACTTGTGTAGGGGTAAGATTCAAGGGCGTGTGTGAATCGGTCGTACGTGTGAAGGAGTTCATGCAGTCGCGCCTCAACATCGTCTGGTCCGTGAAAGGCCACACCAAATGATGCGCCATATTCCGGAAGGGCACCGCTGGTGCGATACAGAAGTGGAAGTCCGCAAGATGCAGCTTCAATGTGATGCATACCTGCGGGCTCATTCAACGATGCGGTGATATAGAGATCGTGTTCTTGTAGGGCTTGGGCGAGTTCTTTTCCAGCGCGTGGAGGAACCACACGAATCTTTTTGAAAGGGAGTTTTGGAGCGTTTCCAATGTAGGTAAATTCTATCTGATCTCCGAGAGATGTTTCTGAAAGGAGATGATCAAGATGCATGTAAACATCCCATCCTTTATTCCAGTTTGCACTCCAGTGGTGCGTGACAAGCTTTATTTTTCTTGTGGTTGGAAGTTCCTTTTTTTGATAGGTAAAAACGGAAGGATCTGCTCCGTTGTAAATAACAGAGCGGGATGTTGTAAACGGATGTTGTTGGCAGTGGAGCTTTTCAAGCCACGAAGAAATAAAAACCGTGTGATCCATGATCTCATTGCTGACAGCAAGGATGCGATTAAGAGCACGGGTTCCTTTGCGTTCATCACATTCGTTTATGCGATGCACAAGTAGAGTAGAAGGATGCACGTCCCGAATGTACCGCATGATTTCAACAGGACCAAAGGCAACCGACTTCAACGTGGTGCGAGGGTCGGTCATAAGAATAAGATCCAGATCAGATGGGGTCAGATCGAAATAGACCTCATGCCCGAGTTTTCGAAGATGGTCTGTGAGAAGAGTTGCAAACTGATTTCCTCCTCCGAACGACCCTGTTTGAAGGTGCATTCCAATCGCTATTTTCATATGCGCAACATGCGGAAACGTTAGTGCTTTACGGAAGGCTTGCGAAGAAGTGGTTGGTAGAGTTCTTTCCAATATCTATCAATTAAGACACTCCAATCATACGCTTTTACGGACTCAAGACCATTGCGTGCAAGATGGTCTCTCACATGATGATCGTGAAAGAGGGTTTCTATGTGCCCAACAAGCCTATCGCGATCCTCCACATCCGCAAGAAGAGCGTTTGATTCGTGCTTGGCAACGTCTTGAACCATTCCTACACGCGTACTGACAAGCGGAATGCCTGTTGCCCACGATTCAAGCAGGGCCATCGGCACTCCTTCTATGCGAGAAGAGATGAGATAGACATCAAGGGCGTGATAGAGCTGATTTACGTCTTTGTATGCTTTTGGATACTGGTGTGTGAATGGAATGTTGGCGCGCGTCAGTCGATCCTTGACGTATCCTCGAGAAGGGCCACTTAAGAGCACATGAACCGCTATTTTTTTTGCGAGCTGTTCAACAACATCACAAAACACGTCAGGTCCTTTAATGAGCTTTGGGTTCATCCCTTCCCCCCAACCATCTCCATCTTTTTGAAACGAACCAATCACGAAGGCCTTTTCAGGAATGCCTAGGGCCGTTCGAATCTCTTTCTTCTGGTCCTTCGATACAGGAGTGAATAGCGTGAGGTTAATTCCTTGTGGGATCACAAGAATTTTTTCTGGAGGGAATCCATGCTGAACGAGGGTCTGTTTTGTGGAGTGTGTTGATGTATGAATGAGATCCACACGTGCTTCAAGTTCCCTTAGTGTTGAGAGCCGAGGGTCGTGTTCTGGAATGTGGTACCACGTCATGATGACCTTATTTTTTGGAAAACGTTGGGGGACGGGGATGGAATTGAAATGGATGACCTTTCCAGAGAGAAAGTAGAAGAATGGACTGATGGAGGCTTGTGCAAGGGTTCTTTGAGAGAGGGCGGTTGAAAGAAATTTTGAGACTTCGCCAATGACCCAATCATGGCCATCCGTCACAATATGGATGTGGTTCTTATTCCAAAGATTAGGAATACTAAAGAAACGTTTTACGAGGGTTCGAACCATTGTTTTGACGGAGTCAAACATAATCTACGTGTGAGGGGATTGTATGACCGCCCAGATTTCACCGAATTGAATGGAGAGAGATTGAATAGAGAGTCCTGCTTCAGCCATTTCCTGTGAAAACGTCTCTAGGGTGTACTCGGTAAAGTGCGTCGTGTCGAGTCTGTATTCGAGTCCTAATTCTTTTTTGTAGAGAGTCATCCAGTCACGGTTGAGCATAGGAAGACGAATCAGAAAGAGGGGAGCAAGGTGGGTAATGGATTTCAAAAAAGAGGATCGGTGTTCGATGTGCTCAAGGACATTGGAAAGCACGATGACGGTGAAGGGTTCTATTGGAGAGAATGTTGTTGCGTCTGCAACGAGATAGGTGAGATTGTTGCGAGCGAATCGCTCTTCCCACGTGGAACGATTTTTTTCGTTATGATCGATTCCGGTCACATGCGTGGCTTTTTTCGCAAGATCAAACGCTAGGGCGCCGTTTCCACATCCAATATCAAGGACACGATCTTCTGGCTGAATATGATCGAGAAAAAACTGGTGGTAGTTCATCAGTCGATGTTTGGGATGCAAGCCGTTTTCCGCAAAGATCGCAAGACGACTTGCGAGTTTATACGAAAAGCTGTGGAGGGTTAGGGCGAAGGTGAGGAGAAGCTTGCTCATACGCGTTCATGTTGAGAATCGTAGAAAGGGCATTCACGTTGAATGACTTGTGTGAGAGAGACACTCTTAAGGATGTGTGTACGTGCGGTATACCCCAGTCGGTTTCGGAAGTCTTGATCGGCAAAGAGGGTATGGATGGCCTGTGCGATGGATGGACTTGATGGGTCGCACAAGAGACCGGTTTCTCCATCTTTGATCAAACTCGCAATACCTTCCACGTTGGTGCCGATACAGGGAAGCCCGCAGGACATCGCTTCGAGAAGAACTTTTGGATTTCCTTCGTACCACGAAGGAAGGATAAATGCCTCACAGGTATTGAGGGCATAAGGAAGTTCCTCATTTGCGATCCTCCCCATGAAACTTGCATGGATGTTTAACTGTTTTGCCCGATGCTCAAGTTCAGATTTGAGAGATCCGTCCCCGTAGAGCACAAGATGAATCTGGCTTCCTTCCATCGCGCCCAAGAGATTGAATAGATTTTTTTGTTCTTCGAATCTTCCTACATAACAGAGACTCTGTGGGTGTTTTTGTGTGTTCATTGGTTTGAATAGCTCTGTGTCGACATAGTTTGGGATCACCTGGATCTTTTCTGGGTGAATGCCATATCGGTTCTGAACGAATGTTGCATCCGCTTGTGTCGTGTGAATAATCACGTTTGCAGACCGATAGGATAGACGTTCGATGATTGAAATACATCGTTGTTTGAGTTTTGAGGCTCCTTGTTTGCGAGCAAAGGTGAGCCATTGAAAACCTCCTCGTACAATCAGGGGTTTGCACATGAGCCAATGGGTGATGACTGCCGGGATCGCTCCGGCGAGTTGGTGTATGCGAAGCGCTTGAACCTGTGAGAGTTCCCTCCAGTAGAGAAAGGGGAGAAGAACGGCGTAGAGGAGATTTGGGACCGGGAGACGTTTTGGAAAGAGGCGAATTTGAGTTCCAAGTTTGGAAGCAAACCGTGCGTCGTTACGACCATAGGTAAAGAAACACACTTCTCCCAGCTCACGTGCGAGCTCTTCATAGAAGGTCACTTCTCGTGAGAACATTCCACGCTGTTCCCATAATTCTAAGGAGACTCCATGGGTAAAAAAGACCGCGATGCGCGTTGTCTTTTTAGACGTCATAGAAATTTTTGTACCACGTCACAAAGGATTGAACTCCCTCATCGATGGAAGTCTTGGGTTCAAATGAAAGAAGGGTTTTCGCTTGAGTGATATCCGCCCAGGTTTTTTGGACATCACCAGGTTGCATGTCTAAAAAGTTTTTTTGAAGGGATTTTCCAGAATGCGTTTCGATGGATGTAATAAAGTCCATGAGTGGTTGGGCTTGGCCACGGCCAAGATTTAGGACGGCCCATGGGAGTTGTTTTTCAAGAGCTTTTACGATGCCATCGACGAGATCGTCGATGAAGGTGAAGTCTCTCGCCATGTCTCCTTGGCCATACACATCGATCGGTGTTCCTTCAAAAGCGGATTTGGTAAAAGAAAAGATCGCCATGTCTGGCCGTCCCCAAGGTCCGTAGACCGTGAAGTACCGTAGACATGTCACAGGGAGTTCAAAGAGATGGTGATAGGAGTAGGCAAGAAGTTCGCAGGATTTTTTTGTCGCTGCGTATAACGAAATCGGCTTGTCTGTTTCGTCAGTTTCTTTGATGGGAAAGGAGGTTGCGTCTCCGTATACAGACGAGCTCGACGCAAGGATGAATCCTTTTATATGGTATTGCTTTGCAAGCTCCAGGAGGTTGAGTGTTCCTATGAGATTACTTTGTCCATAGACAAGCGGATTTTCGATCGAATATCGAACACCTGCTTGTGCGGCTTGGTGGGCAATCAAATCAATGGCGTGTGTTTCAAATACCTTTTGAACCGCCTCAAAGTCCTCGAGGTCGATCCGATACAAGGTGTAAGGAAGATCTTTCAGGAGGTGAGAGATACGAGCCTCCTTTAAAGAAGGATCGTAATAGGGATTGAAGTTATCAATAATAATAACCTCATGACCCTCTTCAATAAGCCGTTTGGCGAGGTGTGAGCCAATAAAACCGGCACCTCCCGTGATGAGAATGGTTTGTGAGGTCATAGATGGGTGTATTTTACACGTATCTGAAAATAGCACACAATAAGCCCATATGGATTTTAGAGGGCAAAAACTGATCCTTTTAAGCGGAGACGTGATTTTGATGTACGTTTCATTGTTCCTTGTCTTGATGGTTCGTTTTGGGGAGAATTTTGATGAGGGAGTGGTCTATCAACACCTTCCCGCATTCACGTTTTTGTACCTGATTTGGTTTGTGATTTTTTATGTGTTTGATGCCTACGAATTATCTTCTCGCGTTTCTCTCAAGCGAGTGAGTCAATTTTCCGTTGCCCTTGTCGTAGCTTTTTTAGTAGGGGTCCTTTATTTTTATACGATTTCTTTTTCAAGCATTTCTCCGAAAGTGATTCTGTTGTTTCATGTCCTTGTGTTTGGGATATTGAGTTTGATTTGGAGACGGGTGTTTTTTTCGAACATGGCTCGTATCGCTCCGTTGGTCATAGGTGTTGTGGGGAGTCATAAAGAGGTAGACGAACTTCAGTCGATGATTCGTGATCGCACGCATTTGGGACATGTGTGTGTGCCGTTGCGATCTGCCGAGCATCTTTCCTTTCATATTCAAGAACAGAAGCTAAACATGGTTGTTCTCCCTTCTGTGAATTTATCCGATCCCGTTGGAGCTCAGCAGGTTTATGCCTGTCTTGGAAAAGGGGTGATCTTTCTTGATACCGCACAAGCGTATGAACTCTTTGCAAAACGTATTCCGCTCTCGACCGTCGATCATCGATGGTTTTTACGAAATATTCAAGAGAAGGATGCGAGTTTATATCAACACGTGAAGCGGTTTTTTGATGTGAGTGTTTCGTTATTCCTCCTTGGGTTAACAGCTCCTCTATGGCTCGTTCTTGTGACGGCCATTAAGTTTTCCGATGGAGGCTCCGTTTTTTATACGCAAGAACGCATGGGAAAGAATGGAAAACTGTTTTCGATTATCAAGTTTCGAACCATGTGGGTTGATGCAGAGTCAAACGGACCTGCCTGGGCGACGAAGCAAGATGCGCGTGTGACAGCGGTTGGGCGGATATTGCGCAAGACGCATCTTGACGAGCTTCCACAGTTGTTAAATGTCCTTCGAGGAGATCTCAGTCTGGTAGGCCCTCGACCAGAACGTCCGGTATTTGTTGATTTATTAGAGGCGGAGATTCCGTACTACCATGTGCGCCATTTTATTAAGCCGGGAATTACCGGGTGGGCGCAGATTAAGTTTCGGTATGCACGATCGGTTGTCGATTCTCAAATGAAGTTTGAATATGATTTGTACTATATTAAGAATAGATCTTTTCTTTTTGATATTTTGATTCTGTTAAAAACGACACACTTCTTTCTTCGGGGAGAGTCTTAACGAAGGGAAAAGACGTGTGTATAAAAGTCGCTTGAATCGTGACTTTTTTGTTTTGAAATATGTTTTCGTATGTTATACTTTTAATAAATGAGGCATGGTCCGATTTTTAAACATGCGTTTCCCCATACACTCTATGAGAAAGGTTGTTTTCCCTCTATTCATTTTCGCCTTCTTGCTTTCGCAAGTTGGTGTGCATGTTGCGTCTGCAGAAGGTTCTGCGATGCTTTCCCTTTCTGTGTCAGAGATGACTGTTTTAGCAGGGGAGATGGTGACGGCTGATGTGATCGTGGCTCCCAACGGAGAATCGATTGATACCGTGCGAGTAGAAATCGTCTATGACGCTTCCTTACTAGAAGCGACATGGTTTGATCTAGATTCATCTTTTCCAAGTCTTTCTCCAGAGTACGAGATCGATAACACGACAGGTGTGTTGACGTTTGGAGCCTACAAGTACGGCGATCCTGTTACGCAGACAAGTGTCATCGCAACGGTTACATTCGAAGCTCTTACGGACCAAGAGATTGATCTTGCGATTTCAAGCAATTCAAAACTCATCTCCGATGGAGAGGAAAAAATTGATAGTACGTCTTTTGATATAGATGCAGAGGAGGCAAGCGAAGAGGTGGTTGAGGAAGAGACTTCTGATTATGAAAAGGATGCAGAACTCGAAGCACAAGCATTGGTCTATTTTGGGGCGTTTTATGCACGCATGCCATCAAGCGCAAATGACTGGGAGGCGCTTCATTGTATTGCCTACGGTGGTTGCCAAGGATCCCCACGGGATCTTTCTGCAGAAGAACATGCGTTAATTCTGTTCGGTCAGAAATACGCAAAGATGCCAGACACTGATATGGAATGGAATGTGCTTCATACGATTGCGTATACGGATCTTTTAACGTGGGATGAGCAGGCGTATGGAGAGGATGATCTTGGTGATGAAGAGGTTGTAGAAACAGAGGAAGAGGTTGATACAGATGCGGACGGTCTTACAGACACAGAAGAAGAAACCTATGGAACAGATCCTGAGAATGCGGATACCGATGGAGATGGATATCTTGATGGAGAAGAGGTCTCAACGGGACACGATCCGCTTTCGGTATAAGTTTTGGCTAAATCATTGTTTCCGTTTGAATTTGGTCCATGAGTGATATGAAACATACGAACGCACCTATTCTATTTTTTGCCCTTGCCTTGGCTGTTTTTCCGTTAGGGGTGGGGGCCGTTTCTTCATCAAGTTATCAGATTACTCCTGAAGCCGGTTTTCTTGCTCCAGCAACGGATGGGTATACAAATGCTTCTGACATGCTTGAATCAACAAGTTATCAGTTGCAAGGAGCGATTGATCCTTATGCAGGAAGTATCACAAGTACAAGTTACGAAGAAGAAATAGGAAGTGGATTTCAGTATTATTGTGGTGATGGATTCGTGGATCCCGGAGAAACATGTGATGGCTTAAACCTTGATAGTAAGACCTGCGTGACCCAGGGATTTGAAACAGGGACACTTACCTGTAGTTCTGCTTGTGCCCTTGTCACAAGCTCTTGTTCTGGAACAGCTCCTTCTGGTGGTGGTGGAGGAGGCGGTGGAGGCGGGGGTGGCGGTGGTGGAGGAACCGTTGCACCTGAGTCACCGTCTGTTTCAAGTGCAATTGAAGATCTTGTGTTTACCTATACGCAAACGTTTCTCTTGTATGGAACCAAGGATGAAGATGTCGACCTTGTGACGGTGGATGGAAGTTCAGAATCAGTTACGTATCCAACCACTACGTCTTGGCAAGATTATGTGTCCCTGTCGTATGGAGAGAATAGTTTTACGGTCGTTGGGTTAGATGGATCAGCAAGCTCCGCCTCAATCGTGTATGAGATTTATCGCCGATTGATCGGAGACGTGAATAATGATGAAACAGTAAACGATTATGATCTCAGTCGTTTTATTGGGATGTGGGGAGAGAATGATCGAGAAGGAGATTTTAATGAAGACTCGACGGTGGATGATTATGATTTTTCAATGATGATTGCGCGTTGGGGTGTTGAAGTCTAGAAGGGACTTAGAAACTCTATGAGATATTTTTTTCTCGGAATGCTCGTTTTCGTGGCTCTGATGGTTCCGAGTGTTATGCGAGCTTCGGGAAGTGCGGTATTCCAATTTGATCAGTCTGCCTACAATGTTGTGAGCGGTGAGTTTTTTGAGGTTACGGTGCATGTGGATCCGCAAGGAGAGCTTCTTGATACCGTTCGTGCGGTCGTTACCTTCGATCCAACCGTCATGCAAGCACAAAACGTGAGGCTGAGTGGTTCGTTTGATAGGACAGCTCCAGGAAATTACCGCGATAATGTTAACGGAAAGATTTCTTGGGGAGCATTTACGCTAGGAGAGGCTGTTTCAACAGAAGAATCTGTGATGGTTATTACGTTTCTTGCTCTTGAAGCAGGGGAGGGGCGTGTCGCGATTTCTGGCGATTCGCATGCGATCTCTGCGGGAGAAGAGCGGATAGACGTGAGTGTTCTCGCAGAAGCTTCTGTTTTTGTTTCCGTGTCCGAGGAAGCAGATCTAGGAACGGCTGTATTAGTTGTTGAAAGTAGTACACATCCAGATCAGCAAGCATGGTCTTCGTTAGATGTTGCTCTTTTTTCTTGGAAGGATCTTGAAGGAGAGAGTCCTATTCGTGAGTATTTTTATCGTTTTGATAATAATCCAACGGCAGAAGCAGATATTTCACTCCCAGCAGAAACGACGGATCTATCAGTGATTGCGGAACAAGATGGTATTTATTACTTTCATCTTAAAGGGCTTCAAGAAGACGGTCGTGAAACGGAGCAGGTGAATTATGTTGTGCAGATTGACCGAACTTCTCCAAATCCTATTACGCTGACAGCACAACAAACAAAACTTCTCGAGGGAGAATCTGCGTGGTTTGTGTTTGGAACGACAGATGAGTTGTCAGGGGTTGCTGAATATCAGGTCGCTATTAATGACAGTGAGTTTCAAACACAAATAAGTCCGCTCGAGATAGAGGATCTTCCTGTTGGGACGTACTTTTTTCGTGTGGCTGCATTAGATCGAGCTGGAAATACGGTGTATGGAAGTACTTCTGTGCGTGTGTATCCTGAAGGCACGGACTTGAACCGACCAGAAGGCTTAGAAGAGGATGGTGAAGTGGGTGCTATTCGTGAAAGAGCACAAGAGGAAATCGACATGGATGGAAATTTTTTGTGGGAATCAATTCCAGTTATCCCGGTTCTCTTGGGACTCGTTGTTTTATTTGCTATAATCTACTACGTACAAGCACGTAAAAAATAAAATCATTTTTGAAGTTCATAAGAGATAGAGTGATTTGGCGATGAAATGACTAGGCATAACCCAGGCCTTGCGTTTCCCATTTTCAGAATGTGATTTCTTCGCCGTGATCACTTGACCTTTCCTTCAATCTTTTAACAAGATTTTTCATAAGCTCGTTAACGTATGCGAACCGCCAAATTATTCCTGCACACGTTTGTGGGGATCTCGATGGTCTTTTACACTCTTTCCATCGGAATTCTCGCTGTGCCACTCTCAGCCAATGCCCAAACGGTTGGAGCGCCAGCGACCATTGGTTACAACGGAAGACTTTTTGATGCATCAGGTACAGCCCTTTCGGGGACGTACTACTTCTGGTTTGATATCGAATCAGCATTAACCGGTGGAACGAATCTTGCATCAAACATTCAGGGGTTTGCAGATGCGGATGGGGATGGGGTTGTGGACTCTGGAGAGGAGGCGGTAACTGTCACGAATGGATTCTTCACCCTTGAAATTCCTGTTGGCTCAGATGTTGCTGATTTTGCGAACAATGTGTGGTTCGAGATGAAGGTTCATACAGCAAACAGTGTGGGGGGAGCTGAAACACTTGCGCCACGCGTTCGTGTGACAAAGACTCCGTACTCTATTTTTACCCAGGCGATTGAAAATTCTTCGGCGGATCCAAGTGTGGCTTTTACCGGTCGTATGTATTACGACACGGATAGCAATGATTTGAAGTGGTACAACGGAACAAGTTGGTTGGGGCTCTCTTCGAATCTTGATAATGCTTACAATAACTTTGGAGCAACGGCTGCTAAAATCACGGTAGATGCTGCGGAAAGCCAAACAGGAGGTTTTGAAATTGAATCATCGGTTGCAGACAACGTAATTATTGACTTGCAAAGTACAGGAGACTTCGTGATTCAGGATGCAGGTTCAACATGGGCTCAGTTTACAGACGCACAAGCGTTTGACGTGGACGGAACAGGAGCCATTTCATTGGACGCGGATGCCGCTTCAAATTTCAGTACGTCCGTGGGAGCTCTTACGCTTTCAACGTCGGCTGGCGGTACGGCTTCAAGTGTGATTCTTCAATCACTTGATACGTCAAATGATGCGATTTACTTGGATGCAGACGGAGCCACGGCTTCGGGGATCTATTTAGATGCTTATGATGTCACAACAAATACCGCAGGAACCATCATCATGGATGCAGGTTCCTATATGCAGATTAATACGTATGGAGCCGCTGGTCCTGGGTCTGCCGGTCTTGATGTAAACGTTGGTTCAACAGGAACCGTTGCGATTTCAACCGTTGATGGAGCCATCTCACTGAACGCGGGTGGATCAGGAGCAGCAACGTTGAGCGCTGCCAGTGGAGACGTGAGTTTGGATACAACGACTTCAAGTCGTTCCATTACGATTGGGGACTCTGATTTTGATCGAACCATCAATGTTGGAGAGGGAACAGGGGCGGATATCATGAATTTTGGAACGGGAGCGGATCTGTTCAATTTTGTTTCAACAGAAACCACAAACGATGTCATGGATATCACGTTTGATTCTCTGACAACGGCGAATGGGATTGATTATTCTATTGATGGGTTAACGACAGGAAATGCATTCCTTCTTTCAAATAGCTCAACCTTTAGTGGGGATCTTTGGGAGACCAGCACGTCTGGAGCTTGGACGGGAAATATTTGGAGATATGATGATACGGGGAATGCTGCTTGGACAGGTGATATTTTCCATGTGGAGACAGGAACAGGAAATCACTCGGGAGACATCTTTAACATTCAACTTGAAGGAACAACAAATAACGATGGACAGGTTCTCGTTGTTAATAACAATGATGAGTCTGATCAACCAGGTTGGTTGATCAATACAGATGCTTCTGGAGCGTTTACGTCATCCATGGTTCAGTTTGATTCGTCAACGGATTCCGCTTGGACAGGAAACATTTTTGATATAGATACGGGAACGGGGAATCATGCAGGAGACATTTTTAACGTGAATCTGGAGGCCACGACGAATAATGATGGTCAGGTATTCGTTATTGCGAACGCAGATGAATCTGATACATCTGGGTGGCTCATGGATATTGATACTTCTGGAGCATGGACGGCTCCAGCGATTGATGCTGATTTTGGTGCAGGAATTTCAACAGGAAATTTCTTGGATATCACCTATGCGACAGCCGCTCACACAGGCAATGCGATTGATCTCAACATGGGAACGAACGTTGCGGGGGATGCTATTAACATTGCAACAGCCTCAACATCTGGTCAGGCAATTGATATTGCAGGGACAGGGATTCTCACAGGGGATCTCGTATCGATTAGTTCAGCGGGAGCTACGATAACAGATGGAGTGGATGCATTGTCACTGGCATTTTCTACCGGAGACGGAACGAATCCAACAAATGCCATTATTCATGGAGTGTTAACTTCAGGGGGAACGGCGGGGACAGATATTGGAATTGGTCTGTTGCTCGATCTTGCTTCAACGGCAGGGGGAACAGATACAGCGATCGATATCGAGAATACAGCTTCATGGGATTATGACATCGATTTTCAAAATGATTTGACCATGTCGAACGCCACAAATAATGAATTGACGCTTACAGAGAATGCACTTTCATTGACGTTTGATTATGGACAAGATGCTTCAACCATTCGTCTCGAAACAGCAAGCGATTTAGATCTTGAATCAACCGCTGATGGAGCAGATGCCTTTACCGTAACTTCAACGGCTGGAGGAATTGATATTTCTGCGAGTGGCGCGTCAGCTGGAGAAGATATTGATATTACAGCGACTGGTTCAAGTATTAATCTTACAAGCACAGAGGCCACGGCTGACGCCATTCGAATGAATGCTTCAGATGCGGCTGGGGGAATCGATGTGGATGCAGGAACAGGCGGAGTCGATATCTTGACTACGGGAGCTTTCTCCATTGATGGAACTGGTGCTTCAAATGTGAGTGCAACTTCAGGAAACCTCACACTTTCAACAGCAACGTCAGGAAGCCTTATTCTTGATGGTATCGCGCTTGTTGATATAAACGCTGGTGCCAACCTTGACATTGACGTGACGGGAACATACGACATGCTAGCGACAAGCACCTTCTCTATTGACGGAACCGGTGCTTCAAACGTCACCACAACTTCAGGAAACCTCACACTTTCAACACTGACTTCCGGTGACCTTATTGGAAGCTCTGTTGCGGGGATTGATTTTGATGCAGGAACAACTTTTGACGTCCTTTCAGCGGGAGCCTTCTCCATTGATGGAACCGGTGCTTCAAACGTGACGGCAGCAACGGGAGATCTTACACTTTCTGCAACGGCTAATTCGTTAGTCCTTAGTTCAGGGGAGGCCACAGCTGACGCTATTCGAATGAATGCTACAAATGCGGCTGGGGGAATCGATGTAGATGCAGGAACAGGCGGAATTGATATTGACACGGCAGGAGCTGCAGGAAACGTTACGATCAATACAACTTCTTCAGGAGCTGATACGTCTGGTGGCATTACGCTCTCGACAGACACTTCAAACGCTGGCGGAACAGGAGGAGCGATTGCGATTAACGCACTTTCAACCTCTGGAACCAGCGGAACGCTTACCTTGTCTACGGCAGATTCAGCCATGACATTAAATTCGGGAAATACGTTGGATATTGACTCAGGTCAGGCTCTATCTATTAACTCAACAAACGTCATCAATATTGGGAATGATAACGATCCTCAAGCGATTAATATTGGTACGGGTGGAGGACGGACAATTACGGTTGGAAATGCTACATCAACAACAAATACCGCAGGAGACTTTAACGTTGGGGTTGTTGATGGCGCCACGATGAATGTTGATGGTGATGGATCGCCTACGGCAACACTTTTCAGCTTAGGATCAGGAGATGTGTCTGCAACTCCGGGTGCTGGTGGTATGGCGATTTCGCTTGATCACAATAATGCAAGCGGAGTTTCCCTTGAAATCGATGGAGGGGATGGAACGTGGAATTCAGATGGGAGTGATGTAAATCGTATGATCTCTCTTTCAGACATGACATATGATGTCTCTGCTGGATCAAGTACCTATACGGGAGTTCATGTTGGGTCCATGACTGAGGCTGGTGCAGGAACAGCAACAACATCCGCATTGTATATCGGGAATGGTTGGGATTACGACATCAATGTTGATGGAACTCTTGAGATTGCCATTGCAGGTGGAATGGAAATTCTCCTTACAGGGACGGCATTACAACCAGCCGCAAACGATGGAAGTGCCCTTGGAGGGACATCAAACCAATGGTCAGATCTATTCCTCGCAAACGGTGGCGTCATCAATTTTAATAATGGTGATATTACCCTGACGCATTCTTCAAATCTTGTAACACTTGCTGGCGGTGGTTTAACAACAACGTTAGGAGCAACGGACGCTCTTACGATAGATGCGGCCACAACAGATTCAACAAAGACAACGGGAAGCTTGGATATGGACGTGGATGTGAATAACGCCCCAGGTGGAAACGTCGTTGGAGCATCCATTAATTTTGAACTCACCGCAGGGGGAGCAGGAAACGTGACGGAAACGCATAAAGCATTACAAGTTGCTGTGTTTCAGAATTCAGCCAATGAAGCAAATGATGACAATCTCTATGCGATCTCAGTTGATCCATTAATAGGAGTTCCTCGTGATGGAAATGAATACGGATTATATATTCAGGGAACCGGTTGGGATCAAGGAATCTATCTAGAAGATACAATGAGCATTAATCATGGAATTCAAGCTCCTAACACAGACCTTTTGTCTATCACAAACCAGACACAGGAAATTGCTATGGATAACGTTGAGGGATTGGTTCTTGATATTGATGTGGGGGACAACGTGACGACAAATATCTTCCGTATTTCACCACAGTTTACGGATAATAATGCGGATGGAAATGCAAATGATGTCTGGAATGTGATGGCCATCGATCCGTTCACCGCGACGTTGTCGGCTGATGGGGCCGGAACCTTCACGAACAATTTGTTTGGGCTGAACATTGGAAATCTTACAAAAAATATCGGAGGAGATGAGCAGATTATGGCAACGGCAGTAAGTATCGGAACCGGTTGGGATTTTGCCGTAAATGTAAACAATCAGGCCTTTTCCGTTTCAACGGCAGGGCATACACAAATTGACGGAATTCTCGATATTGGAACACAGGAAGCACTCGGGACCGATACAACGCCAAGTGTGGCAACAGGATCATTTTTCACACAGGACGCCGCAACGGTTACAGCCTTTGATGGGGATAATATGGGGCAGATTTGGGTGATTGAACATATCGGAGCAACCGTTTTTGATTGTGATAACACCGATGGGGGAAATGATGAACTGGATTGTGGGGCTGCGGATATTACAACGGCGATTGGGGATACGACCATGTGGATGAGTGAAGGAAAAAATGCAACGGATAAAGCTCGACTTCTGAGTTGGATGGATGAGAGCGGGGTACAAACAGGAGTCGACCTTGCTGAGTGGTTCCCTGCGACACAGGACGTAGAGTCTGGTGACGTTCTCGTTGCTAGTGGAACACCTGTGCACGTGGAATCAAGTACTTCCGCGTATCAAAAAGGGTTGATGGGAGTTGTGACAACGCAACCAGGATTGATTCTTGGAGAAGAAGGGGAATCTACGTTCTCAGCCCTTGTCGCTCTTGCCGGACGAGTTCCAGTGAATGTTTCAGATGAGAATGGAGCCATCCAGATTGGAGATTACCTGACTAGTTCTGCCACCCTTCCAGGGTACGCTATGAAGGCAACGACGGCGGGACCTGTTATTGGAATGGCGATGGAGAGTTTTTCTGCTGGGACCGGTCAGATTACGGTGAAAGTCGATAACATGTGGTACTCTCCAATTTCTGAGAGCACAACGCTCCAAGGCGGAACGAATACGGTTGTTCAAGTGGTTTCTGCTGATTCTATTACGGCTTCCGATGCACAATTTGAGGGTTCCGTCACGATTGCAGAACATCTTTATGGATCGCATGATATGGCAGGCCGAATCCGCATGGCTTCTGAGGAGACTCAAGTCCGTGTGACCTTTGAAACTCCTTATCAATTCCAGCCAATTGTAACGTTTAGCTCACGATCAAACTCCGCTGACGCACGCGAAGCATGGATCAGCAATGAGGATGAGACCGGATTTACCCTCAACCGTCCATCATCAACTTCTGGCGCACAGGTTGAGTTCAACTGGATTGCGGTGGGTGTTGAGGATGCGCAAGTCACGGTTTCAGATTTGAATGATGGATGGGTATCAATTTCTGTAACGAGTGAAAATGGTCCATCTGCTCCTGCTCCTGTTGTAGAAGAGATGCCTGTTGTCGAGGAAACTTCTCGTGTTGAAGAACCTCCTGTGGAAGAGGAGGGAATCGTAGAAGAACCTCCGGTCGTTATTGATGAGTCTGTTGAAGAGACAGTCGTTGAAGAGGAAGTTCCCGTTGTTGACGAAGCGCCTGTTGTCGAGGAGACTTCTGTGACCACGGATCCAATTGTTGATGAGAGCCTTTAAATAGGGACAAGAAAAGACGAGATCTATGGGGTCTCGTCTTTTAATTTATTCTTTGTTACCCACATCTAAACTTGTGACTCCCTTGTTGATCCGGTAAGATAACCAGCGTATTTACTACATTTTTTATGGCTATTGAATCAAAAATGAGTCGCGGTCCTATCGGTCGTCCTCAACAAGAAAATGGAAAAAGAAGGTTTGGGGCTTGGACGTGGATCACGATTCTTCTTTTTATCGCATTGTTAGGTGGGGCTTGGTACTACACACAAGAAAATAAGGGATCAATGGATGGTTCCGCAGGAGTCTCTGATGTTTCCGTGAGTTCAAATTCGGATGACTATCAAGCCGTGTTTCTTGATAATGGTCAGGTGTATTTTGGGAAACTTGAAAAAACAAGGAAAGATTTTTATATTTTGCGAGATGTTTTTTATCTTCAATCAGGAGTTGCGGTTGATCAAGAAACAAATCTTTCTCTGACAAAACTTGGAAGCGAAGCGCATGGTCCAGAGGACCAAATGGAAATTAATGTCAGTCATATTCTTTTTTTCGAGAACATGACCGAGAATTCAAAAGTTCTTCAAGCTATTCAGCAGTACAAATCTAATCAGTAATTGTTTTTACTATGTCCACTGTTGCAACATCATCACGTCGTGGTCAGGAGATGCCTCTCTTTGGGGTGATCACACGTTGGGCGACATATCTCCTCTTTTTTCTCGTCCCAATCTTTTTCCTTCCTTGGACAACCAGTGTTCTTGAACACAATAAACAGCTTCTTTTTGTAGTGCTCACGGTTGTCGGTTTGGTTGCTTGGCTTGGACAAATGGTTTCAAGCAAGAAATTTACCTTCAGGTCTGGATGGTTAAATGTCATTCCAGGATTATATTTCGTTTCCGTTCTTATTGCTTCTCTCACGTCTTTGGCCGGATATCAGACCTGGGTAGGGCAGTCGTCACAAGAGTACACAAGCTTTCTTTCTGTGATGTTGTTCGTTGTGCTGTTTTACATGCTCATGAATACGGCTGGAGATACGCTTGTACAACGTCATGTACTCTTTGCGCTTTTTCTTTCCTCTGCACTTTCTGGTCTCATAGCACTGCTTGGGATATTTGATATTCTTCATCTTCCATTTGAGTTTGCCCAATCCATAGGATTCAATACGATCGGAACAATCAATGGATTTGTTTCATTTATGACGACGATCATGTTTGTGGGACTTGCCATGTGGCTCGTTTCCCATCAGGGTCGTGATCGTGTGATTCCAGAGGGAGGAAGCGGAATGTTCCTTCGCATGCTGATCGTTTTCGTGACAGGTGTGAATATTGTTGGACTGATGGCTTTAGACTTTTGGGTTTTTTGGGTGATTAATATCGTTGGCGTTCTTTTGTTAGGAACGTTCGTCTTTATTCAGGCGCAAGAATTTCCTAATCCACGAAGATTTGCCCTTCCGATTGTCGTGCTGGGGCTCAGTATCCTCTTTCTCTTTTTCCCAAGCCCTCTTAAGTTGAATCTCCCCATTGTTGTTTCTCCAAGTTATGGAACAAGTTGGGATATTACGAAGCAGGTTCTTTCCTCAAATACGAGTAACTTATTGTTTGGATCAGGACCAGGAACCTATCTGTATGATTATTTGGCATTCAAGCCTGTAGGAGTGAACACTTCGCCATTTTGGTCTTTGCGTTTTGATCGAGCGAAGAGTGATCTCATAACGACGCTGGGAACGCTCGGTGTTGTTGGAACGTTTTTCTGGCTCGTGTTGATGGTATGGGTTGCGGTAAAGGCTATTGGGCGGTTGGTGTTTGAACGTGACCACGAGGAGTGGAAGATGACGTACGTCATATTTACAGGATGGTCTATTCTTCTCCTGACACATATCCTCTACTCTTCAAACTTTACGATGACGTTCTTGCTTTGGGGATTTACGGGATTGCTCGCATCCCAGGTTTCGTTAAAAACGTGGACGAGTGATTTTTCTCGATCTCCACGACTCGGTTTGGCAACGTCCTTTGCGTTTGCGATGGTGGCCGTTGTTGTCGTGGTGTCTCTCTTTGTGACAGGTTCTCGCTATGTGGCAGAGGTGGCGTTTGCTAAAGCGGTAGAAATCGATACGTCAGAGGAAGGAACGGTTGATGAGGTTATTGCTCAGTTGAATCGAGCTGTCACCTTCAATGGATTTAGCGATGTGTATCAACGGAATCTTAGTTCTGCCTATCTGATGAAAGCGCGTGAACTGATTGTCCTCACAGCGGGAGAAGAAGAACGAACAGCTGAGGAAACACAGCAGATTGTTGATACCGTAACGGCTTCTGTTGAAGCGGCCGCTCGCGCGACATCTATTGAACCGAATTATGTTTCAAACTGGGCCGTGCGTGGGGCCATCTATCGAGACCTCATGAGTTTTGCGCAAGGCGCTGAGGAGCTTGCAGCCCAATCTTTTATCAACGCGATTCAACTTGAACCGAACAATCCTATCCATCGAACAGATTTAGGTCGTGTGTATCTTACGGTTGCCGATCGAGCGCGAAACCTCACAACAGCGGATGATGCAGAACTTGCGGAGCAAGCCGTTGAGCAAGAAACAAACCTTCTTTCGACAGCAGAACAAGTGTTTCTTGAGGCAACAGAATTGAAGTCTGATTACTTACCAGCGCATTACTACTTGGCAGCGACCTATGAACGACAAGGAAAGCTTGAACAGGCGACAGAAAGACTTGTGGCTCTGCGAAATAATAATCCAGCGGATATCGGGCTCTCTTTTCAACTCACACAAATGCTTATTCGATTAGAAGAGTATGCTATTGCTCAACAAGAACTTGAGCGGATTGTGGAAATAAGCCCGAATTATTCAAATGCGCTTTGGTATCTCGCCTCAATGTATGAAATTTCAGGAAATATCGAAGGAGCGATTTCGGCGATCGAGCAAGTTGTGAAGATTAATCCAGAGAATGAGGTGGCATCCGTGCGTCTTGCACGATTGCGTGCAGGTGAGACAACAACAAGTATTCCAGAACCGATTCAAGGAGGTCAGGGCGGAGTGGTAGATGTTGATCCAGGAGAAGTCGTTGAAGAAGTAACGGATGAAACAGGGGAATCAGATCCAGAAGCTGATGCTCCGGTCGAGGTTGTTGAATAGTGATCTAAAAAAATAACAGGCTCGTTTGAGTCTGTTATTTTTTTAGAAGTTGTTTTCGTATAGCAGGAATCAGTTCTTTTTCGACTTGGACGATATTCTTTTTCATGATGCAGAGTCGAACTTCTTCTCGGGTTCCCGAAGCATTAAATCCTTTACAGAGCTCGATGACATCGATCGGGCGTTCTCCTCTGACAATGACGCAAATATTGTTTTCTGAGTTTTCATAGAGAAGGACAACCACCCGGGCATTCGGGGAAGACGCGATGAGCTCATCGATCACATCAGGAAGATCTTCTTCTTGGGCTCCTGCATGTAAGAAGTCTTGTTTTGAAAGAAGTGTCCAAACCATTTTCGCTTCCTCGTCCGCTTTTAAGCGAGCGAGGGTGCGACCCCAAAGTCGCAAGGTAGGAACGGAACGGGTTCGATAGAGGCGCTGAACAATATCATCTCGTCTGGCTCCTTTGGCCATAAGCTTGCTAGCCGTCTGAAGCGTTTTGGGCGTGACGTTGCTTGTGCGAAAGCTTTTTGTTTTTGCAATCATTCCTGTGAGGAATGCGGTTGCGACTTCTTCGTCAATAAGGCCGGGTTCGATAGCTTCAATGAGATCGTGACAGACTTCACCACACGCACTTGCTGTGAGATCGACGGCATTGATTTGCCCGTAGTGTTCATTTTCAGGAGTGTGATCAATATTGATAACGGGTGTTCGAAAAAAGAAGTCTGGATTTTCCGCATAGAGATGAGCGCAAGACTCATAGTCTGGAGAACCGATGCAGATAATCAGATCAAATCGATACCCACTAGAACTGGTGCGCACATCTTTTTGATCCCAGAATCCCTTTTTCGGAGAAAGGTAGACAAAGAGTTTTTCTCCCTTGTGTTCATAGGTGAGACTATCGACTTTTGTTTTTGATGCGTCGAGTTCAATCACGAACTGTCGGAGATTCTCAAGCTTTGTGTGAACGTCCCCATGTCCGGATAAGAACTGGAGATTGCTTGGAACTTTTCCGTCCGCAGCGACAATGACAGGTTCCTTTTCGAGTTTCTTGAGAACACTCGAAAGACCCAGAGCCGTTGCATACGCATCAGGACCACCACCAGAGGGAATACAAATAAGTGGGCGAGTGCTTCGCTTGATAGCTTCTAGGACTTGTTGTGACTGCTTCAGGGCCATGCCAATTTGTAAGTTCAATTATATGTTACTTACCTTCAACAAGCACGGGTAAGGAGCTAACTTACAGGCTTTTTTCAGGTGCGTCAAGGGAATTAAGGAAAAGAAAATCCCCACCCTGAGCTTGTCAAAGGGTGGGGGGTGCCCGTGGGGGCGCGTGAGCCTGAGGCTAGTAGCCCAGGCCGTAGATGGCGTAGACTCGCCCGGTGTTCGATCCGGTGTAGTCACCCAGGTAGGCACTGGTGACGACGTCACAGAACCCGTCGCCATCGAGGTCCATCGTGGCGAGAGCACCTCCAGCGTAGTCTCCAGCGGTTTCGCCGGTGAACTTGGCGTATGCTGAGCCGAGCGTGCTTCCGCTGGTGGGAGCTCCGTGGAAGATATAGAGCGCGCCGGCTTGCGAAGCCGATGAGCTCTCGGTGCGAGCTCCGATGAACAGATCGTTGCTTCCGTCCCTATCGAAGTCACAGATTCCCCCCAGGCCGTAGCTTGCGCTGTCGCCTGAGGCTTCTCCCGTGACTTTGATGTGCGTGCTCAGCGATCCGGACGCGAGTGTCGCCCCGCCATAGACGATGTAGAAGGCTCCTGTGCTGGAGTCGTACTGGTAGGCGCCAACGAGCAGGTCGTCGTTGCCGTCCCCGTCGATGTCTCCCGCCTTGAGGGTGCGTCCCGCGAAGTCCGAGGTGTTTTCGCCAGTCAGCTTGATGTCCGCGGTGGACACCGAAGCCGAGGAGGTGAGGGGTCCCAGGAAGATGGCGATGGCACCCGCATTGGTATCGACATCGTCATCCTGATGGGTGCCGATGACGACGTCGGCATAGCCGTCACCGTCCACGTCCGCGAAGGTGACCATGGAGCCTGTCGCATCATCAGTGGTCACGCCCAGGAGCGAGATGAGGCTCGTGGAGCTTCCGCTGGCGACCGGGCTGATCCCGAGATAGACCGCGCCGGCATCTTCTGCCGTTGCGTCATCGTTGGGAGCGCCGACGAGGATGTCATCCTTGCCGTCCCCATCGTTATCACCGGAGCAGTCCACGGAGGAGCCGAACCGGCTTCCCGCACTGCCCGTCAACTTGGCGTCTGCGATGGCGTCCAGCGAGTAGGTGCCGGACGAGATGGGGCCAGAGATGACCCAGACGGCACCGGCTTCGCTTCCGTTGTCGGTGTCGTAGGGGCCACCGACGAGGATGTCGGTGTTGTTGCCGTCTCCGTCGAGATCGCACGCACCAGCGACCGCCATTCCCGCGTAGGAACCCGAAGGTCCTTCGAGGGTGATGTCGGCCGAGTCCGTGTCGAGCGCTCCGGTGATGGGGCCGAAGAAGATGTAGACGGTGTGTGCTTGTGAGGCACTCATCACCACATCGTCGAAGCCATCGAGGTTGAAGTCACCGGCGCTTGCGAGCGCAAATCCGGCGTATCCACCCACCTCCATGCCATCGATGGTTCCATCTGCCGTACTGAAGCTGATGGTTCCAGCGTGGTCACAGGCGTTGGGGGACCCGTCGCAGTTGTCGTCGATGTCGTTGTTGCAGACTTCGTCGACACCGGGGTTGATGTCTGCGTCGGCATCGTCGCAATCGGTCAAGTCTTCGACGTATCTCTCGGGCGGAGCACAGTCGACGAGGCTGTCCGACTCGTCGCCGTAGCCGTCACCGTCCACGTCGGCGTACCAGTTGACGTCTTCGGTGTCCGTGTCGGTTTCACCGTTGCAGTTGTTGTCGATGAGATCGTCACAGATCTCGACGGCGCTGGGGTTCACGTCTGCTTCGCTGTCGTCGCAGTCGTTGGCGTTGCTGACGTACCCTTCGGGGTTCTCCACGCACGTAGCGAGGAGATTTTCCGGGTCGCCGTAGCTGTCACCGTCCGCGTCTGCGTACCAGGTGACAGATCCGTCGGCGTCGTCGATGATGCCGTTGCAGTCCTGGTCGATGCCGTCGTCACAGATCTCCACCCCTTCAGGGTTGACCGTCGCATCGCCGTCGTCGCAGTCATCGCTGTTGTCGACGTAGCCCGTGGGCTCGTCGCAGGACTCCTGAGAGTTTGCGAGGTCGCCGTAGCCATCGGTGTCGACGTCTGCGTACCAGGTGGGGATGTTCTCGTCATCGATCCCGCCGTCGCAGTTGTCGTCGTACCCGTTGCAGACTTCGATGGCGTCTGGGTGGACGAGTTCACTGGTGTCGTCGCAGTCGCCATTGTGGTCGACGAAGTTCGGGGGGGCCGAGCACGCAGTTTCCTGTGTCTCACCGCCGAAGCCGTCCTGGTCGACGTCGTTGTACCAGATGGTGGGCTCTCCCACGTCCTGGTCGCCGTCGTCGCAGTCCGGA
Source organism: Candidatus Uhrbacteria bacterium CG10_big_fil_rev_8_21_14_0_10_48_16 (assembly GCA_002793515.1). Classification (GTDB taxonomy): domain Bacteria; phylum Patescibacteriota; class Patescibacteriia; order UBA9934; family GWF2-40-263; genus UBA12478. Next base: position 22,930 of record PFEU01000008.1, on the reverse strand, counting down.
CCGCCACAGTAGTCGCTACTGCGCGCGAGTCCGTCCTTATCAAAGTCACAGACCGAAGTCTTCAGGTCGCCGATGAACGGCGCGATGTCGCAACCGGTCAGGAAGACCAGCAACATCCACATCACACACATCAGGTTCTTTTCCATGTCTGGTCCTCCGGTTTATGGGGCCGAACAGTTCCTGCTCGGGACACAGAACCCGTGAAAGGTCCTTTGTTCCGAACAGGAATGATGAAATGAACGAGGACGAATTGTGTTCCAAAATCGACATTTTGTCAATTTATCTGAGTCATGAGCTATTTTCACAAAATAGTTGCAAAATAGCCCGTTTTTCCCTAAACTACGTTGCGATATGGCAAAACAAGATATCCCTAAGGCCTACGAAGCCAAAGAATACGAAGACGCTATCTATACCGCTTGGGAAAAGAGTGGTTTTTTTAATCCCGATAATCTTCCTGGTGAGCGAACAGAAAGCTTTTCGATTGTTCTTCCACCCCCAAACGTCACAGGAACTCTTCACATGGGTCATGCGGTGATGCTTGCCATTGAGGATATTATGACCCGCTTCAATCGGATGCGTTGGCGCAAAGCATTGTGGGTTCCGGGAACGGATCACGCAGCGATCGCCACGCAAACAAAGGTTGAGAAGTTGCTGATGGCACAAGGAATGAAAGATCCCCGTCAGGAACTTGGGCGAGAAGAATTTTTGAAGCGTGTAGAAGCGTTTGCGTCTGAATCCCATGACACCATCGTCAATCAAGCAAAGAAGATGGGGGCCAGTCTCGATTGGTCGCGAGAAGCATACACGCTCGACGAGGCACGCAACCGTGCCGTGAATACGGTTTTCAAGATGATGTACGACGATGGACTCATTTATCGTGGTGACCGTCTGGTGAACTGGTGTCCGCGTTGTAAGTCGACGCTCGCCGATGATGAGGTGGAATATCGCGAACATAAGTCGAAGTTTTATTACTTCAAATACGGGCCGGTGGTCATCGGTACAGCGCGACCGGAAACAAAATTCCTCGATAAAATCATTATCGTCCATCCTCAAGATGATCGATACAAGGATCTGGTAGGGAAGGAGTTTGAGGTTGAATGGATTGAAGGACCCGTGATGGCCAAGATGGTTGCCGATGAGGCGGCCGATAGGGAAATGGGATCCGGAGCCATGACCATCACACCCGCGCACAGTTTTGTCGATTTTGATTTGGCTAAGAAGTACGGATTCGACGTCGTGCAGATTATCGGCGAGGACGGGAAGTTCACAGCCGCAGCTGGATCGTTTGCTGGGAAGAATGCGCACGAAGCTCGAGAGGAAATCGTTGAGAAGCTCACCACCAAAGGATTGGTTGATCACATTGATGAGGAGTACGTGCACAACCTATCCGTTTGCTACCGCTGTGGCGAAGCGGTTGAACCGCTTCCAAAGCGTCAGTGGTTTATTGATGTGAATAAGGCGTTTGCGTTTAAGGGTGCTGAGCTTGCGAACATGAAGAAGGGAGACATGGTGACGCTTAAGCAACTCATGCAGACGGTTGTCCGCGAGGGACAGATCGAAATCATCCCTGATCGTTTCAACAAAACCTACTTCCACTGGATCGACAACTTGCGCGACTGGAATATCAGTCGCCAGATTTGGTTCGGTCATCGTGTGCCGGTGTGGTACCGAGGCGAAGAGATTACTGTGGGCACCTTGCCAGAAGGGGATGGATGGGAACAAGACCCCGATACGCTCGATACCTGGTTTTCTTCTGGGCTTTGGACATTCTCGACGCTTGGGTGGCCTGACCAGATCGATGATCTCAAAACCTTCCATCCAACGACGGTGCTTGAGACGGGCTATGACATTTTGTTTTTTTGGGTTGCTCGCATGATTCTCATGACGACGTATACTCTCGGACAAATTCCATTTGAGAAGGTGTATCTGCATGGATTGGTGCGTGACGAGCAAGGGCGAAAGATGAGCAAGTCGCTTGGCAACATCATCGACCCACTCGACATGATTGCCGAGTACGGTGCGGATGCGACGCGACTCTCACTCACGATTGGTTCCACACCAGGGAACGACTCGAAACTTTCCGAGGCGAAGGTCGCGGGTTATCGAAACTTCACCAACAAGCTCTGGAATATTTCTCGCTTCGTGTTCATGCAGGTGGAGGAGATTCATCACGTCGCTGAATCAGAAATTGTACCAAAGACGCTTGCGGATCATTGGATTCTTTCCCATTTTTGTAGGCTTCAGGTGGATGTTACGAATCATCTCGAAGCTTATGAGTTCTCTCAAGCAGGAGAGAAGTTGCGTGATTTCACTTGGGGTAAATTTGCTGATTGGTATTTGGAAGTGGCTAAGGTACAAAAAGATGAATCAACAGATTCAATTCTCCTTTTTATTCTTGAGCGACTGCTAGCTTATTGGCATCCGTTCATGCCGTTTGTGACCGAAGAATTATGGAAGCAGATTGATCCAGAGACAATGTTGATCGTCCACGAGTGGCCAGTAGTATCACAAAGTTTCTACCATTCAGAGTCAGAACGTTGGTTTGAGAAAGTTCAGGGTGTCATAGTTGCAATCCGGAATATTCGTTCTGAGTATGGTCTCACCTTAAAACAAAAGGTTGATGTAGTACTCGTTGGAGCCATTCCCGATGATCTATCTAAGCTAGTTGAGCTTTTTGCTGGTGTTAGAAAACTCACAAAAGCGAATAAAAAACCTGTCGGAGAGTTTGCGTCTGTTATTGTTCGAGATATCGAAGTTCTTGTCTCACTCGAAGGGATCATCGACCAAGAAGCTGAGCGGGCAAAACTTTCAGTGCAATACGAAGAGACGGTTGCGTACATCAAACGTCTTGAAGGAAAGCTTGCAAATGAAGCGTTTACGTCAAAAGCGCCTGAGCAGGTGGTGGCTGATATGAGACAAAATCTTGAAGAGGCTCAGAAAAAGGCGCAAACTCTTACACAGCAGTTAACTTCTGGATAGATAGGTATGTACGTTATACAAGACGCAAAAACTCAAGTGCTTCAAGCGATTAAGCAAGCAGCCCCACACGGCTTTGTGCCGGTTCTGGAAGATTTCGAAATACCTCCGGATGCCCAGATGGGGGATTTAGCATTTCCGTGCTTTACGCTCGCATCAAAATTAAAGAGAAACCCAAATGAGATTGCTGTGGAGCTTTCGGCTTCCATTGGTCCAAAAGGATATATTGCTAAGGTAAAAGCGGTTGGTCCGTATGTGAATTTTACCTACGATACACGTGCGTTGGGGGAGGCGGTGATGAAGGAGATGCACGAATTAGGCGATGAATATGGAACGTCGGATGTGGGTGAAGACAAGCGAATCATGGTGGAGTTTGCGAACTTGAATTCGCATAAGGATGTTCATATTGGTCACCTCCGCAATCTGTTTGTTGGTCAAACAGCCGTCAATCTTTTGAAAGCAGGTGGATATGATGTCGTCCCCGTGGCGTATATCAATGATCTTGGGTTGCATGTGGCGAAATCTGTTTGGTGCATGAAAACCTATCATGAAGGAGAAGAAGTTTCAGAAGCTGATCGGATTGGTTTTTTGCGTGACGTGTATGTCGAAGCGACGACGAAGATCAAAGAACAACCTTCATTTTCGGTGCAGGTTTCAGAAGTCTTTCAGCATCTTGAGGATCAACGCGGAGACGAGATTGCGCTATGGAAGGAGACACGGGGCTGGTCTATTGAGTATCTCAAGCAGGTGTATGAAGAACTTGGACTCACCCTTGATCACTGGTATTTCGAAAGTGAAGTGATTGGCAAAACAAAAAAGATCATTGACGATCTCATTAAGAAAGAGATTGTAAAGCAATCAGAAGGAGCATGGATTGTGGATCTTGAAGATCAGAATTTAGGAGTCAATCTCCTGATCAAGTCTGATGGACGCCTCTTGTACAATGCAAAGGATCTTGGACTTGCGCTGAAGAAGGAAGAAGATTATCACCCCACACGATCTATTTATGTGGTTGATGAACGACAGTCCCATGCGTTGCAACAATTGTTCGCGACACTGGAACTCATGGGCTTCGAGCGTGAACTTCAACATCTCTCGTATGAGTTTGTGACACTCGAAGGGGGAGCCATGGCTGCACGCACTGGGAATGTTATCCGCTATGAAGATTTGCGAGATGAACTGTTTGAAGAAGCCCGTCGAGAGACACACGCACGACATGAGGATTGGTCTGAGAAAAAAATCGACAAGGTGGTACGAGCGGTTGCGTTTTCTGCGATGCGTTTTGGCATGCTTAAACAAGACAATGGAAAGAAGATCGTCTTTAACCTTAAGGACGCCCTTTCGTTTGAGGGGTATACAGGTCCGTACTTGCTCTATATGTATGCGCGTATCCAGAGTCTGTTGAAGAAAGCAGGAAGAAAAAAACCTTCCTGGTCTGCAGAAACGCTTACATCTGCTTCTGAGCATCAACTTATTATGATGCTCGCAACGTATCCAGAGGTGCTCTTTGATACCATCCAAAAACTTCAACCAGCCATTCTCTCTCAGTTTCTTTTCCAGCTTGCAAAAGCATTCTCTGAATTCTACGCAGGAGAGCCCATTCTTCAACAGGAAGGGCGTGACTTGTCTGAGCGACTTGCGTTAATTCGTTCTGTGGGAGATTTGTTGCAACATGGGTTGGGAATACTCGGAATTGAAACGGTTGATGAAATGTAGATAAACGATTTGACCAGAGCGTTCTAACTGATAAGATCCAATAACCATCTATGTTTAAGGATAAAAGTAAGACTGTTATGCCAAGTTCAACAGGGAATGAGACAATCATTGCCCAAGGAGTTCGTGTTGAGGGAGATTTTCGATCACAAGGAGATGTTGTGATTGATGGAGAAGTCGTTGGTTCTGTGGAGACACAAAGTGTTCTGCATGTGGGAGAAGCGGCAAAAATTCATGCAGATGTGAAAGCGGAAAGTGCGGTGATTGCAGGAGAGGTCGTCGGCAACGTGATGGTTGGAGAAATGCTTGAGCTTCTTTCGACCTCACATGTCACGGGAGATATTGTGACAGGTCGAATTTCGATTGCTTCTGGAGCACGTATGAATGGACGTATTAGCATGGAGGATGGAACACCTGTCTCTCGAGGACGTAAAGGAACTGAAGTAACTCCCCAGGAGGATGCAGGAGAATAAGCGTGTATGTATTGTTATCTCTACGATGAGTACATCCAAGAGAACAAGCGGTTTGAACGAGAACTTTTAAAGATCGAGAATCGTTTAACAGACCTTGGGATAGCGGGAAAGGTTTCTCGTCTGGCTTTGTTTCGAAATGCGGAAGAGATGATTCGAGATGAAATCGATCACGGGGTTTCAACGATTGTGGTGGTTGGAAATGATGAGACCATCCGGAAGGTTATTGATGTTGTTGCCGATAGCGACGTGGTTCTTGGAATTATTCCTATTGGGCCTGGAAATGAATTGGCACGCATGATGGGAATTCCTGAAGGGGTTGCGGCATGCGATATCCTTTCTGCTCGACGTGTGGAGAAGATTGATGTGGGTACGGTGAATGGACGTCGATTTGTCACCGGCTTATCCATGCCAAATTTTCATGCAGAGATTACCTGCGAAGATAAGTTTCGTGTGACATCTGTCGTGCGCCAAGCGACATTGGAGATTCGAAATTTGACGGACGTGACGGATCCGCGGGATGGACGGTTTGAAGCGGTCATTCGGGCAGCAGTGAAAAAAGGTTGGGGGATTTTTGGTCAGACACAATTACAGGAAAGTATTCTTCCGCTTTCTTCGATGGCAATTCGAAGTGATAAGCCAATTTCATTATTTGTAGATGGAGAAGAGATGAAATCGACGCGGTTTGATATTGGGATTGAGCCATTGCTTCTTAAAGTGATTGCAGGGAAAGATCGACTGTTTTGATGGGAGGATTGATCTTTTCGGGAGGATCTTGTATGATCCTCTCGGAAAAAAGGATACGCGCGGGTGGTGAAATGGTAGACACGCCAGCTTGAGGGGCTGGTGGCCGTAAGGCCGTGGAGGTTCAAGTCCTCTCTCGCGCACCACAAAAGACAGGCTCAATGAGCGTGTCTTTTGTTTTGTGTGATGTGACAAAGGGACCTGTACTCTGTAAGATAATGGCATATGAAACTGAGTATTCTTTCGTTTTCTTCAATTTTTGAAGGGTTAAAGCGTGTAATGGTGCGCTTTCCATTCACGATTACGCTTTGTGGTATAGGAACGGCTATTGGTGTGAGACTCGTTCATGTTGAGGATGATCCAATCTCCATGCGTCTGCTTTTCACATTAGCGCTTACGGTGCCAGTATCCGTGATCGTGACGTTATTTGTCGAGGCGATGGGATGGAGAAAGGAGTGGTCTTGGTTTGGAGCGATCGTATTGATTGCCCTTATGTCCGGGTACTACACATTTCTCCCAGAGATAGACGCTCCAGACGCGATGATCTTTTATATCCGTCATGGCATGTGGGTGGTCGCCTCGGTTTTGACGGTGACGTTCATCCTATTTGTCCGTGAGTCTGGGGCACAAGCCGTATTGCGGTTTTGGGAATTTTGTCGACGACTCGTGTTTTCGACATTTCTCACATGGGTCTGGGCACTTGCGATTCAGTTTGGAATTTTTGCCGCGCTATTTGCGACGGATACCTTGTTTGATCTAGAAATTCCCCCTGAGAGATATTCAGAAATTTGGGTGGTGATTGTTGGTCTCTTTTGTACAACCTTCTTTTTGAGTCGCCTGCCAAAGGCAATAGATGCCCTGGAGAAGGCGTCGTATCCAAAAGAAGTTCGGTTGTTTTCTCAATTTGTCCTTGTTCCGTTAGTGTTGGTCTATTTCGTGATTTTGTATGTGTATACGGCCAAGATTCTTCTCACGGGAGAATGGCCACAAGGGCAACTCGCATACATTATTCTTGGTTTTTCTGCGGTAGGGTTATTGACGTATATTACGTTGTTTCCGCTCCGTGAGCAGGTGCGTTGGATTAGGTATGCAGGCATAGCACTCTGCGTTGCGATGATTCCTCAAGCGTTTATGCTCTTTTGGTCACTTTGGTTTCGTGTTTCTGAGTATGGAGTGACAGAGAATCGCTACTTCGTGTTTATCTTTGGGCTGTGGCTGATTGGCGTAAGCCTCTATCTCCTGATACGCAACGTAAAAGATCTCCGGGTCATTCCGGTGAGTCTGGTTGTGATGATCTTTGTGACGTCTGTCGGTCCATGGGGGGCATTCTCAACAGCGATTCGTTCACAAGTAGATCGACTTGAGTCGATCTTGGAACAGAACGGGCGTTTTCAAGAGGGAAAATATGTTGTCTCAGAGATTAAAATGTCAGAGGAAGATTTTTCTCAAGTCCGTGCGGTCCTGAATTTTCTTGAAGATAGAAACGCTATGGCTTCTGTGCAAGGTTGGCTAGACGAAGAAGTAGATTTGTCAGGACTAGAGACATGGGAACAAGGGGAGTACATGTTGGAGCATGGATTTGGACTCACGTATCCAACCTATCCTGTAAGACCGTCTGCATCGACACGAATCGATTATGGTCATACGAATGATTCTCTGGCTGGGAAGACCTCTGGATACGAATACTTTTTTGAGATTGGAAGATCTGGAAACGAAACATATCAAATTGATGACAAGATATTCATGTTTGATCTGAATGCAGAACAGCAAGAGATCGAGATGTATCTAGACGAAACATGGGTTGGAAGCATTTCATTGAAAGAGATTCTTCAAGATGAGGCGGACAAAGGATTGGATGATGAAGTTGTTTTGTACCTGGAGACAGAGCAGGTCAAGGTGATGTACATAGTGAAGTCATTTTATGCTCGCGAACATAATGACTCGATCAACCTAAATACGACAACCGGGATAGTCTTTCTAACGATAAAGTAGGTCTGATGATACAAAAAACACCAGGAATTCCTGGTGTTTTTTGGTGGGCGTTGAGGGGCTCGAACCCCCGGCCTTCTCGGTGTAAACGAGACGCTCTAACCAACTGAGCTAAACGCCCGTACATCTATGAGGTGCGGACTTTCGAAATGCTATCGAATTTCTGATGTCTTGGCAAGTCTTCTGTGATAACATAGAAGGGTTATGTCTCCATTTATACGAATTCCTTTAGGGCTTGCCATCATGGTTGTGGGTTTCTTTATGGTGAAAAAAACTGACGTCGTCCTGTCCTGGTTTGGAAGCGTGCCATTTGCTGAAGAGAAATTTGGTGCGGGGGGATCAAGATTTTTTTATAAACTTCTTGGAGTGGCGGTGGTATTCCTTGGGATCTTTATCTCGACAAATATTATTTCTGGGATCCTTGAAGATCTCGCTGGAATTTTAACTCATACAAGCGATTAATCTTTTTTATGGTGATTGCAACAGGACGAGCGTTGCTTGATCCGTACGTGAGTCTTACCCATGCTGGACTTAAGGACGGAATGAGCTATGCAGACCTTGGGGCTGGAGCGTTAGGACATTTTATTTTTCCCGCCGTAAAATTGGTGGGGGAGAATGGAACGGTCTTTGCCGTCGATATCATGAAGAGTGCCCTAGAGGCCATTCGTTCGCGCGCGCGAGAGGCGGGGATCACGCATCTGAATATGGTGTGGGGAGATATTGAGCGTCCAGGCGGAGTGAAGATCACTCCAGGCTCTCTTCAGGTGGTGTCTCTTGTGAATATGGGGCATCAGCTAAAAAAAGGATCTGAGCCTTTGCGTGAGGCAAGACGACTTCTTGTTTCAGGAGGAACGTTGCTGGTTGTTGACTGGAAACCGAGCGCTCAAAAAATGTTTGTCGCGAAAGAAGACATCGTGGATCCGCTCTGGTTTGAGGCAGAGGCCACAAAAGTGGGGTTCAAGACGATCGATCGATTTGATGCAGGCGAGCATCACTGGGGACGCGTTCTTCAAAGAGGCGCTTGATTTGCCCGGTTGTCTTTGCTAACCTTTCGGCACATCAATTATCTTGTATCGTATGTCATCATTGTTTCAACCGTCTTATTGGTTCACCATGGCTCCTCCAGAGGTTGGAGGACTTATCGGAAATCTGATTTTTGTCCTTTTTATTGGGGTTCTTGTCTTTGGAATCGTTGGTCGCATTGTCGCTGATCGAAAAGGGGATGATCGCTATGTGCGTGAAATTGGAAATCGAATTTCCACGCTATTAGTGACCATGGGAGTACTTGGATTGATTTTATTCTTTTTCAGTTTTGAACAGATTGAATTGTTCGGAGCTCGTTTCTGGTATGTTATTTGGGTGATCGCTGTCGTTGTTTGGAGTGTGCGTATCGTTCGTTATGTGAAGCGAGATATTCCAGACATGAAGGCTCGTTCAGAATCCCTTCGAGCTCGAGCAAAGTATCTTCCAAAACCAAAACCCAAAAAGAAACGTCGACGATAGTATGCATGATCGGAGGAGGATTGGAGATGTTGGAGAACAGATCGCCGGAGATTTTTTGACCTCACAAGGCTTGTTGATTCTCGAAAAACAGTATAAAAAATCATTTGGAGAGATCGACCTTATTTGCCAGGATGGTGAAGAGGTCGTTTTTGTTGAAGTAAAAACGCGCAGAACTCCCGTATTTGGATATCCAGAGGACTCCGTGACAGAGGAAAAAATTCGTCACATTCTTCATGTGGCAGAAGTGTATCTGCAAGAAAAACATCTTTGTGCGTCTTCGTGGCGGATTGATGTGATCGCGATTGAATATCAGAAAGAACTTCCGAAGATTACACACCTTAAAAACATTGACATTCCGGAGACTCTTTGGTAGTCTTGGGGAGCCTGAACCTGTCGATATGACGGGTTCATTTGTTAATTGAATATCTATGTCATCACCCATTGAACAAGCCATTCGCCAAATCTGTGAGGAAAAAGGTCTCGCCTATGAGTCCGTTATCGATGCCATTCAGTCTGCGCTTGCGGCTGCCTATCGAAAAGACTTTGGTGATAAGAATAGTAATATCGAGGTTGAATTCGATCCAGCAACGGCTGAGTCACGTATTTTTGATGTGAAGACGGTCGTTGAAGACATTGATCTTGAAGAACTTGAGAAACTTGAAGGAGAACGTCGTGAGCGTGCAGAAGCGTTTGCGCGACAGATTGAAGAAGCTCGAAAGAACGGAGAACGTATTCCTGCGATTTCTGTTGAGGATGAGATGGGTCAGCGCTATAACCCAAAGACAGACATTATGGTGTCTGAAGCGCAGGTTCTGAAAATGGGTTCAAAACTTGGAGATGTCATCCGGACGGAAATGCCTACCCCAGGAGGATTTGGTCGTATGGCAGCTATGACGGCGAAACAAGTGATCACACAAAAGTTGCGTGAGGCAGAACGTGAGATTATCTTCAGCGAGTTTAAGGAACACGAGGGGACGATCATGAACGGGACCGTACAACGACGTGAAGGTCGTATTGTTCTTGTCGATCTTGGTCGCACAACCGCAGTCATGCGTTCAGAGGATCAGATTCCAACTGAGCGATATAATCCAGGGGATCGGATCAAAGTGTTTGTTCGTCAGGTGGGACTCACGACAAAAGGCCCAGAGATTCTCGTGTCTCGCACGGCGGAGGAAATGGTTCAAACATTGTTTGAGTTCGAGATTCCAGAAATTGGGGAAGGCCTTGTTCAGATCAAGGGGATTGCTCGAGAAGCAGGCTCACGTTCAAAGGTTGCGGTCTCGACTTCAGATCAAAATATCGATCCTATTGGAGCTTGTATTGGCCAGCGTGGGACACGTATTCAGACAATTATTGCGGAACTTGGTGGAGAGAAGATTGATATTATTGAGTGGAGCGAAGATCCATCTGTTTTCATCAGTAATGCGCTTTCTCCGGCAAAAATTACTTCCCTCGTCCTTCAGGAAGAAGAGAAGTCTGCCTTCGTAAAAGTAAAAGAAGATCAGCTTTCTTTGGCGATTGGAAAGGGTGGGCAGAACGTGCGTCTCGCAGCAAAGATTACGGGTTGGAAGATTAATATCTCAGGAGACGAAGAAGCAAAAGAAGAGACAGAAACAATTTCTTCCGAAGAACCTGCCGTCGCACCAACAGAAGAGGGAGGGGCGGAGACCGTTGCTGAGCCACAGACAGAAGAAGCGATTCAAGAAACTGAAAACTAATCGATATGGGGGAGCTATTTCATAACGTTCTATACGTTCCAATTTTTAACCTCTTGGTGTTTTTCTATAACATCTTTGGGGGCGTCGATATTGGATTCGCGATTATTGCTCTAACCATTTTGATTAAATTGGTTTTGTGGCCGTTCATGAGTAAGTCGCTCAAATCTCAAAAAGCGCTTCAAGAACTTCAGCCAAAAATCGAGGAATTGAAGAGTGCGCACGCAGACAATAAAGAAGCACTGGCGAAGGCCATGATGGAGTTGTATCAAACAGAGAAGGTGAACCCCTTGGCGTCTTGTCTCCCGTTGCTTGTACAGCTTCCTATCTTGATTGCGTTGTACCAGGTCTTGCTTGCCGGGTTTGGAGCCGAGACGTTGGAGCAGTTGTATAGCTTCGTGGTAAATCCTGGAGAGATTAATCATGTATTTTTTGGAGTGATTGATCTTTCCGTTGCGAGTATCTATTTAGCGATTCTTGCAGGATACTTCCAGTTTATGCAGACACGGATGCTTATGCACCGTCGTCCGCCGACGCAGGTAAAGGGAAAGAAAGGGGCCATGGATGAAAATATGCTGGCGAGCATGAATAAGTCTATGCTCATGTTTATGCCTGCGATTACGGTTGTGATCGGTTCCACTCTGCCAGCGGGATTGACCTTGTATTGGGTGACCGTGAATATTGTCTCGATCCTTCAGCAACAGTTTGTTTTTTCAAAGATCCGAGGTTCAAATGAATAGAAAAACGGCTCCACTCGGGGCCGTTTTTTTCATCCACAAGCCTAAAGCGGGGTGCACTGGTAAGATGCGTTCATATGGGGCAACAGACTGATCTTGAACAATCCGTCATGCGAACAATTCTTTGGTTTTCGATGTTTTCTTCTCCTCTAACGGTGTTTGAGATTTGGAAGTGGCTCCTGACTCCGGAACGGGCGTACGATCTTTCAGAAATCTATACCGTTCTAGACAAAAGTGAATGGCTCAAAATGAAGCTCGAGTCTCATGAAGGGTTTTATGCGCTCAGAGGACAGGATATAGGGTCTCTTATCCAGGAACGACAGATCCGATTTTTAGATGCGGAACGTAAGTATGTCCTCCTTCGTCGTGTGGCAAAGTATTTCTACCTTCTTCCGGCTGTTCGAGCGGTGGGGGCGGTGAACACGATGGCGTGGTGGGGGACAACTCCACAGAGTGATATTGATTTGTATGTCGTAACCAAAACGGGAGCTATTTGGTCTTCGCGTTTTTGGCTTGTGCTTCCATTTCTCCTCACAGGGCATAGACCAAATCACGGGACGAATTCTCAAGAAGCACAGGATCCATTTTGTTTTAGTTTTTTTGCGACGCGAGAGAAGCTGGGCATGGAGGAATTATGTCTTCCTCGAGATTACTACATGGCGTTTTGGGTGAGATCTCTTGTTCCTGTCTTTGATCGTGATGAGAATTTTGATCAGTTTCGTAAGGAGAATCGATGGGTGACGCACACCCTTCCAAATGCGCATCCTCGCACCCTTCATCCTATGCATCAACCTCTCCGCTTCCCAAGCTTGCCTATCCAGTGGAGGGTGGGGGAATCGTTGTACCGGCTTATTCAAAGAAATCGTCTTCCGTCGCATTTACGCGAGATTGCCAATCTTGATTCTCGCGTGGTGGTGACCGATGAGATGTTGAAATTTCATGAGAATGATCGTCGGGCAGAGTTCCGTGAAACATTTGAATCGCTCCTTGATCGACACGTATGATTCCAAAATTTGCGAACATCCTTTTCTTGCTTTCCGTCTTTTTTTTACCTTGGCAAACACAGTGGATCATTTCAACACTTCTTGTTTCAGGAGAGCCTTCTCAGTTTGGGGTGTTTTCTCTCTACGTGGTTGAGATTCTGATTGCGTTTGCGTTTCTTCTGCGTGGTCGTCAACAAACACATGGACTGGTTCGTCGTACATGGCAAGCACTCTATTTCTTTTTGGCAGTCGCCTTTTTTTCTCTGAGTTTTAGCGGGATCGTAGGAGTCGGGTGGTTCCATATGATTCATATGGTTTCCGCAGGAATGTTCTTCTTTCTCATTACCGATGAGCGAACGAATATCAAGCAGGTGTTGTCTATCTTTCTCCTTGGTCTCATGGTTCCTATCCTCCTTGGATGGGTTCAAGTTCTTTATGGGTCAAGCCAAGCATCCACGGCATTGGGTGTGGCCTCAAAAGATGCTGTAACTCCTGGTGTGGCGGTTGTAGAGACGGTATCCGGCAGAATGCTCAGAGCGTACGGAACATTTCCCCATCCAAATATTTTTGGAGGGTATGTGGCTTTTGGGATCATCGCTCTTGTCTGGCTTTCACGATTTGTTGAGCGCTTTACTCATCGTATCGTTGGCATTCTTGGGTCAGTTGCTTTGGGAGCAACGCTGATTGTGACGTTTTCACGTTCTGCCTGGCTTGGACTGTTCACGGCATTCTTCTTGCTTATGGGAATGATGTTTTGGCAGAAAAAAATCCCGCCACGACGAGCGTTTCCGATGATGATCTTGGGTCTTGCCTCGATTCTTGTAACCCTTGGTGTTTTTCATTCGCAAGTAATTTCTCGGTTTAATCCTACGATCCGCATTGAGGCGATTTCGATTGAAGAGCGGGCGAGTCAATATCAAACCTTTGGAGATATTTTTTGGGAGGCGCCACTTTTAGGGGTGGGACCAAATGCCTATACGTTTACGCTGGCATCTCTTGATCCAGATCATCCTGTTTGGTCGTATCAACCTATTCATAACACGTTCCTTCTCATTCTTGCAGAGCTTGGAATTGTGGGATTCGTTATGCTTTTTTATTGGTTGTACCAAATGGATATGGTCGTCCATGCGAGACGACGGTCAGCAAATGGCCTCTTTGCCTTGACGATTGGAGCAAGTTTTCTTGTGATTGGTTTGTTCGATCATTATCTTTGGACGTTTTGGCCTGGAATGGCATTAGGAGCTCTTGCGTTTGGCACAATGGTGAAATGGGGGAGTGAGGCTTGACAGACGATTCAACTTTGATCAAAATGATGTCGTTAGCACTCTCATAGCGAGACTGCTAGCGTCATTTTTTCTCATCTTATTTTTAACCACTCAAATTCTTATGAAACTGACACCCGTAGGCGATCACATTATCGTCAAAGCCGTTTCTCGTGAAGAAACTTCTGCGTCAGGAATCATCATTCCAGACACGGTTGATAAAGAGCGTTCTGAGCGCGGAGAGGTTATTGCCATTGGCCCTGGACGTGAGCTTGATGGAGGAAAACGATCGAGCATGGACGTAGCGATTGGAAACCAAGTGCTCTTTAAGAAGTATGCTCCAGATGAAGTTAAAATAGACGGAGATGAATATCTCGTCATTCGTATGGAGGATGTGATGGCGATAATTGAGTAACCAACTATATATGGCAAAACAAATTTCATTTAACGAAGATGCACGCGCCTCATTAAAGCGTGGTGTTGATAAGCTCGCTAATGCGGTCAAAGTGACGCTCGGTCCAAAAGGACGGAATGTCGTGATTGACCGTGGGTATGGAGCACCGACGATTACAAAAGATGGAGTGACCGTTGCCAAAGAAATCGAACTTGAAGATAAGTTCGAGAATCTTGGGGCGGAACTTGTTAAAGAAGTCGCCAGCAAGACAAACGATGTCGCAGGAGACGGAACGACCACGGCTACGGTTTTGGCACAGGCGATTGTCGCAGAAGGATTGCGAAATGTGACCGCTGGAACAAATCCACAGGTGTTACGTCGTGGGATCGAGAAGGGGGTCGATGCATTGGTGCACGAAATCCAGAACAAGATTGCCACACCGATCAAAGGGGAAGAGATTGAGAAGGTTGCGAGCATCTCTGCAAATGATCCTGAGATTGGAGCGATGATTGCCAAAGCGATGGAGAAGGTTGGAAATAATGGAGTGATTACGGTAGAAGAATCTCAGTCGTTTGGGGTGGATGTGGAGGTGGTTGAAGGCATGCAGTTTGATCGAGGATACGTTTCTCACTACATGGTCACGAATCCAGAACGCATGGAGGCGGAGTATCAGGATGCCTATATCCTTATTGCCGACCAAAAAATTAGTTCCGTGCAGGATATTGTCCCTCTTCTTGAAAAAGTTGCGGCCGCAGGGAAAAAGGAATTAGTGATTATTTGTGAGGATGTTGATGGAGAAGCTCTGACAACGCTTGTGGTGAATAAGCTTCGTGGAGCGTTTTCGACTCTTGCCATTAAGGCTCCTGGATTCGGAGATCGTCGTAAGGCGATGCTGGAAGACATTGCCGTTCTGACAGGAGGAAAGGTTATTTCAGACGAAGTTGGTTTGAAACTTGAGACGGCAGAGTTGAGCGATCTTGGGCAAGCTCGAAAAGTACTTTCTGACAAAGATCATACAACGATTGTGGAAGGCCATGGCGACAAGGCTTCCATTTCTACGCGTGTCGATCAGATCTTGAGTCAGCTTGAGCAGTCAGATTCCGACTTCGAGAAGGAAAAAATGCAAGAACGGATTGCAAAACTTTCTGGAGGCGTGGCGATTATTCGTGTGGGAGCTGCTACCGAGACCGAAATGAAAGAAAAGAAAGATCGTATCGTTGACGCTGTTGCCGCGACAAAGGCAGCCGTGGAGGAAGGGATTGTTCCTGGAGGAGGAGTGGCACTTATCCGTGCGCTCTCAGCTCTTGATCAAGTTTCAGTTGAAGGAGAGGAACGTGTCGGAATCGATATTCTCCGTCGAGCTCTTGAAGAGCCTCTTCGAATGATTGCTCAGAATGCGGGGAAGGACGGTTCTGTGGTTGCGGAGAAAGTGAAAGCGGAAACAGGAGGGATGGGATACAACGCAGCAAAAGATGAATATGAAGATCTTCTTGTTGCGGGAGTGATCGACCCAGCGAAGGTGACGCGTACTGCTCTTCAGAATGCGGCATCAATCGCCATCATGATTTTAACAACGGAATGTGCTATTACCGACCTTCCAAAGAAGGAGGAATCTCCTGCCATGGGAGGCATGCCAGGAGGAGGAATGGGAGGCATGTATTAGTCGTTTTAAAAAATTCAATAAAGTCGGTGGCCCAGCCACCGACTTTATTGAAAAAATCGAGAGGGGAACCCCTCGATTTGCTTTTGAGAAAGCTTAGAATCTGCTACCATAGAGCCACTATGAATACAAAAGAAACAGAGTACATTCCTCCACAAGGTGATTTACCAGATGACCGTCTTTTTGCCGCGATCGGTTATTTGGGAATCTTGTGCCTCGTTCCGCTCCTGCTAAAAAAAGATAGCGCCTTTGCGCAACACCACGGGAAACAAGGACTGGTTATTTTACTTGCGTGGCTTGTTCTTTGGGTCGGAAACATTATTCCAATCTTAGGCCAGATTGTTTGGACCCTTGGAACGCTCGCTCTTCTCATTCTTATTATTTTGGGAATGATCAACGCCCTTCAGGGAAAGATGTGGGAAATGCCGTTCCTTGGAAAGTACGCAAAGGACCTTAAGATCTAGGATCGTGTATGAATGAACTCCTCAAATCAATCCAAGACCTCCAAGTGAAGATTGAAGACACTTGGAGGTTGCTTTGACCTCGATACGGTAAAAACACAGATTGCCGTTTTAGAGACGCATATGACAGAGCCTGATTTTTGGAATAATCAGGATCAGGCACAGAAGGTGAGTAAAGAAGCGTCAGAATTGCGAAGTGAGGTTGACGCATGGGAGGGGGTTGTAAAAGACGTAAAAGATCTCAGAGAACTAGCTGAACTCGAGGACAAAAGTCTTCAAGAGGATATCGAATCAAAACGTGAGGCGCTTGAGAAACGTTTTTTGAAAATGGAGTTCGCGACACTCTTTTCTGGGGAGTACGATAAGGACCCAGCGATTGTAGCGATTCATGCAGGAAGTGGAGGAACAGAAGCTCAAGACTGGACGCAGATGCTCACGCGGATGTACATGCGATTTGCAGAAGCGCGTGGGTGGCGTGTGACGGTTCTTTCAGAATCTCGAGCGGAGGACGTGGGACTCAAAAGCATTACCTTTCGTGTGGAGGGGCGTTGGGCCTTTGGGTATATGAAGAGCGAGGCGGGAGTCCATCGGCTTGTACGTATTAGTCCGTTTGATGCGGAGAAGATGCGACACACGACGTTTGCTCTTGTTGAAGTCATTCCTGAACTTGATGATGTGACAGAAATTGAGATCGACCCAAAGGATCTTCGAATCGATACGTTCCTTAGTGGTGGAAAAGGAGGTCAGAGTGTGAATACGACGTATTCCGCGGTACGCATTGTGCATCTTCCAACCAAGATTGCGGTTTCGTGTCAGAACGAACGTTCTCAACAGCAGAATAAGGAAACGGCGATGAAGGTGCTTAAGTCAAAGCTCCATCAGATTCAGTTGAAGGAACTCGAACAGAAGAAGTCATCTTTGCGAGGAGCGTATCAGTCAGCAGAATGGGGAAATCAAATTCGGTCGTATGTGCTTCATCCATACAAACTGGTGAAGGATCATCGAACGAACGTTGAGACATCAGATGCCGAAGCGGTACTAGAAGGGGATCTTGAATTGTTTATGGAAGCGTATCTCCGATATGAAATAGAGCAAGTCGATCGTTTCGAAGAATCGAATCGTGAATAATAGTTTCTATGGCGAAAAAATATCAAACAGCCCTTGTGACGGGGGGGGCCGGATTTATCGGATCTCATATTGTGGATGCCCTCATTCGGCGTCGACTTAAAGTGTATGTGGTTGATGATCTTTCTTCTGGATCAACGAAGAACGTGAATCCAAATGCGCATTTCACAAAACTCTCGATTCTGAGCCCTCAGTTTCCCGCGTATCTCAAACGCATCAAGCCAGATGTGATTTTTCATTTGGCGGCACAAGTGAATCTTCGTAAAAGCGTAGATGAGCCATTTGATGACGCACAACGAAATGCGATTGGGACATTAACGATCGCCCATTGGGGAGCAAAGGCTGGTGTGAAAAAGATTGTATATACCTCAACCGGTGGGCCGATGTATCCAGAAGGTGCCAGAATGCCGTATTCAGAAAAAACGTCTCCGGGTCCGATTTCCCCATATGGGATTTCAAAACTCGCAGGAGAAATGTACTTGAATCATACCTACCACGTACACGGAGTGCCGTATGTGGCGCTTCGCTATGCGAATGTGTATGGTCCTCGACAAAATGCAAAAGGAGAAGCGGGAGTGGTGGCTATTTTTGCCGAACAGATGTTGAAGGGGAACGCTATTTCGATTACCGGAACGGGAAAGCAAACACGAGATTTCGTGTTTGTTGAAGATGTTGTGCGGGCGAATATGCTCGCCATGGATCGAAAGGTGATCGGGCCCTTTAACATTGGGACAGGGAAAGAAACAGATATCAATACCATCTTTAAGAAGATGAAAAAGATCACAGGCTATGAACTCCCCGCACGAAAAGCGCCATCAGCCCCTGGAGAGGTGCTTCGGTCAGCATTGAGTGCGGTCAAGGCACGTAAAACACTCGGATGGGAACCAAAGGTAAAACTCGATGAAGGACTGAAGAAAACAGTTGTATGGTTTCAGAAGAACAATCACATCAGTTAGAACAAGCGATCACGATTTTGAAAGAGGGGGGTGTTGTTGTATTTCCTACAGAAACGGCTTATGGATTAGCAGCGGACGCGATGAATCCGAAGGCGGTCGCGCGCGTAACACAATTGAAGGGTCGTTCTCAAGAGAAGACATTTCCATTGATTGCGAGTGATCGTGAAATGGTAGAACGTATTGCGGGGATTCCAAGAGGTCTTATGCGTCTTGCTGATACGTATTGGCCAGGCCCACTCACACTGGTTCTCCCAGTTCTTTATAGAGGTTTTGCTCCTGGTATTGTGAGAGACGGAACGATTGCCGTGCGCGTTTCGTCACATCCTATTGCGATGGCTTTATCGTCCGGTATTGGAGGTCCTATTGTGTCCACCTCAGCAAATGTGAGCGGTGAACCGGTATGTTATTCCGTTGCGTCTGTGCAGAAGCAGTTTTCGCATCAGGACATACAACCGGATGGGTATGTTGATGGGGGGGCATTAGATCCAGAAATTCCATCGACGATCGTTTCTGTTGATGATTATGGGTATCCAGAAGTATTGAGACAGGGGTCTATTGAAATTGACGTATGATGCCACGTGCAAAAAAGTCGTTTGGTCAAAATTGGCTCGTCGATGAGAGCGTTGTCGAAAAGATTGTGAAGGCTTCTGAGATTGTTCCAGGAGAGACGGTTCTCGAGATTGGTCCAGGAACCGGCGTGTTGACTCGAGCTCTTTTGGATGCCGGGGCACACGTCGTGGCGATCGAGGCGGACGAGACGTTAATCAAACCACTTCGGGAAGAATTTGAAGATCGCATCGAGTTGATTCACGGGGATATCCTCTCTTCTGAGATGATCTTCCCGACTCAGGAGTACAAACTCGTCGCAAATATTCCGTATAACATTACGTCAGATATCCTCCGTCGGTTTTTGACAAAAGAACCGAAACCGACTCGTATGGTGCTCATGGTTCAGAAAGAAGTGGCTGATCGAATCACAGCGACACCTCCACACATGAGTCTTCTCTCGATCATGTGCCAGTTCTATGCGCAATGTCGTCGTGTGTCCAAGGTCCCAGCAGGGGCGTTTCGTCCAATGCCGAAAGTGGATTCTGCCGTGGTTCGATTAGATCTTTTAGATCCGTTGGAGCGATGGGGAATTGATCCTGAACAGGCGATTCGTCTCGCAAAAATAGGGTTTTCTTCTAGAAGGAAACAATTGCATGGATTACTGAAACACCTTCCTGGGTTAGATTCTGAGCGTATGAAAAAGACCCTTTCTGAACTAAATCTCGATCCTCAGATCCGAGCAGAGGCGCTTACCATAGAAAACTGGGTTGAACTTACCCACAAGCTAGAAGAATAGAACACAAAACACCTGGGTGAACCTCAGGTGTTTTGCTATAATGGGGGAAGAATTGATTATGGCTATTCAACGGTTCCGTTCTAAGCCACCCTCAACCCTTACGGTGGAGCAAAAGGTTGCTTTTGCGCTTTTGTTATTTCTTGGATTAGGTGGAGTTGCGTTTGGGGCTCAGTCGTTTGGAGCAAGTCTTACACGACCGATTGAACAACAGATTGCTCAGTACTATACGGGAGAGGAATATCTCACACAGGATCAGCGAGACGAGCAGGAACTTGAAGCCTCAAAAACAAAAGACACGGATGGAGATGGGCTTGTGGATTATGACGAGCTCTATGTGTACAAAACCAGTCCGTACATCGTGGATTCAGATTCTGATGGGTATAGTGATCAACAAGAAGTTTTTTCAGGGAATAATCCAAACTGTCCGATCGGGAAGACCTGTGGATTTTCTGTCAGTACGGTTGGGGAAGAAGTAGCAGAGACAAATCCAGCGGATGCGTTCATTGAAGGATTGGGTGTGAGCGAACTCCTTGAAGCTGGATCCGTTGAGTTTACCTCTGAGGCAGATGTTGAAGCATTCTTTAAGCAAGCAACGATTGAACAGATTCGATCCGCTCTGATTGAATCTGGAATGACAGAGGAAGAACTAAGTCTCATCGATGATGAGACGCTCGAGGCATTTTTTTATGGAGCGTTAGATGAAGCTTCCCTTGAGGGAGCTCTTCAAGATTTTGTTACCCCAACAGAGTAGATCAATATGACACACATGTCTGACACAACAAAACGATGGATCAGTGGCGGTTTTTTTTCGATATTTGTCCTGGGAATCATTTCAATCGGATTGTTCGGAGTTCAGAATCCCGTGTACGCGACGGATACGGAAGCCATTTTTGCTGGAGGAGAGGCAGCGGCTGGAGCGGCAGAGGGATCTTGTCTCACGGCGGGTGCAACTCCGGCTGTGTGTCCTGCGACAGGTATTAAAGAAAGTTTGAATGTTGTTGGTGGAAAGATTGTCTCTCCAGCGTTTCGTATTGCGCTTATTCAGGCATTGTTGAACTTGTCACAGTTCGTCTTGAACCGATTGGCGTATGAAGCTGCAGTGGCGATTGCCTCAGGGGGTCCTGGTGAAGAGTCTTTGTTTTATCAGCAAGAACCAGCAGAAGCATTTGCACAACTTGGTCTTGAGGTGGCAGGAGAGGCTGTGGGAATGCTGTCAGAACTTACCACAGAGGAACTAGGGATCGAATTTAATCTCTGTGCTCCATCGAGTGATCTTTTGAACCTCGCGTTAGCGATTGGTATCAAACAAAAGTATCAACAGTATCAACCAACGGCTCCAAAATGTGACATTTTGGAAGTGGGGAAGAATTGGTCGGGCATGTTCGCGAATTTAAAACAAACATTTACCGATCCTGATGCCATTAATGATGCCATTTTGAGTAAATTTGCAGAATCTCTCAAGCCTGGAAAGAATGAACTTTCTGCGACTCTGCGAATCAATATTGCGATTGATCAAAAGATTCATGAACAACAGCTTCTCCAGTTCCTTCAACAAAACGAACGGGAATATAGACCGGTTACCGATTTTATTACCGGAAACGTCAAGACGCCATCTGAAACCTTGCAGGGTGACTTTGAATCAAAACTGAAAGAGGTAAATGGGGACCAGTCAAAGATTCAGGTAGGAGAGTTGGTGAATGCAGGAGAATTGATCGGAGGACTCGCTCTTTCCACCGCATCAACATTCACAAACACCCTCTTGTCTCAACTCATGGGTCGTATTTACACGGGGTTGTTTGAAACAGATCCTCTTCCAGATCCATTTGATCTTGAAGCCGTTGGGGGTGGAGATAAGTCGTCTGCCCAGCAGCGTTTTGCCTCGATTATTGCCACGAACCCGATTGCTACCGCTGAGTACAATGCGCTTTCTGAGTTTGTGGTGTGTACGGCTGAAGGAGTAACAAATCGTGGGCTTAACAACTGTGTCATGGACGTGAACTTTTTAGCGGCGGTAAGTCGTGGAAATGCGGGGACGGCTATTACGGTTCAAGAGGCTATTGATGAAGGATTATTGAATGGAGATTGGCCACTTATTTCACCGGAAAATGAGCCAGCAAACCAAGATCCCTTTTGTTATACCTATGGGTATTGTTATGGAAACGTGGTGAAACTGCGAAAAGCACGTGTGCTTCCAATTGGATGGGAACTTGCGGCGTTGCGTAATAGCGAAGGAAATCCGGCAACGCTTCAGGAAGTGATTGATGGATTTAATGATTGTACAGAAGACGGAACCATTGGTCCTTCAGGTGCCTCTGATTCATCGTCCAAGTGGTGCCATCTTATTGATCCAAATTGGGTGCTGAAGTATCCAGATTCCCAGTGTCGCGCGATTGCGAATGGAGAGGTACGATTATCAACACTAAGCCCAGGACGAAATAGCACCTGTGTAGATGCACCAAGTTGTATTGGAGAGGATAACGATGGGAATTGCGTAGATGGATACGGGTACTGCGTTCAAGAAAAGAATGTGTGGCGATTCCGTGGAGATGAGTGTCCAGAGGAATATGCGACCTGTCTTTCATTTCAAAATACCGAGACGGGTGACGCAGGAGATTTCCTCGTAAACACCGTTGATTACAGTGTGTGTGATGACGATAATGCGGGATGTCGTTGGTATCGAACGAGTAAGTATTATGAAGATGGGGGAACGGCAGATGATACTACTGACGACAGTTACGAATGGCTTCCAGAAGGAGATACCTATACGACGGCTGAACGAGATAATGATTGGAATTATCAAGATGGAGGAGTTTCCGTCAGTCGAGAAACGTATTTCTATACATCAGACTCCGGAGAAACGTATTCATACACCTCCTACGCCTATGAGGATCGTTTGT
>PFEU01000026.1 GCA_002793515.1 Candidatus Uhrbacteria bacterium CG10_big_fil_rev_8_21_14_0_10_48_16 | reverse complement strand
GGGTAAGCATGGTTTTCGCTTTTTTGACCTTTGCATCATCTCCCGCTGCTGTGAGGTAAAGGAATCCAGCGTACACAACCAACACGACGAAAATGATACCAAGAACAGAAAGGAGAACCGAGATGATGTTTCCAATTAACTCAGGAAGTTCGATGGTTGTCGTATCTGTTCCAATAGCCGTTCCAACAGAGGTGAGGTCGGTTTGTGCATCAGAGAGCTGAGCAAATGTCGCAACTGGGAGTAAAAGAATAGGAAGTGTTGAGGCCCAGGCGGTTGCTTTGATGTAGAGGTTTTTCATAAAGAGTGTGAAGAATAAATGTTTGTTTAAATAGATGATCTAGCCTTCTTCTTCTGTTACGGTCGTTGTTGTTGCAGCGGTTGCGATGGCGTTAATGACGTAGGTTGAGATCGCATAGGCCCCGACAATGATGACGAGTCCAATGACGGAACTTGTCAGCATAGACTTTGCTTTCTTTACTTTGTCTGGTTCTCCCGCTGCGGTCATGTAGAGAATTCCCGCATAGACGGTGATGACCAGGAAGATGATACCTGTGGCAGCGAGGAGTGTTCGGATCATGTTTCCGATGAAGACCGTGACCGTCAGATCGGTTGAGTAAGTTCCTTCACCCGCGTTTGAGAGCCCTTCAGAAATGAGAGATGTTGCGGAGTCGGCGAGTGCCGTATCTGGAGTGAGGACCAGGAGTCCCGTTCCAAGTATCAGTGCAATCATGCCAAACCCGATAGAACGTTTTACATGCATAGAGTGTTTGCTCATATAAGAGCATGAGTCATCGTGCCCTTATGTGAACCCCCATCGAAAAGATGGGGGAAAGATGTGAGTGTTATTCGGCTGTACTTGTAGAGCTTGATGATGTTGCGGTGACGATTGAGCTGATCACGAAGCTTGCAATGGCGTACGCTGAGATGATGATTACAAGCCCGATGATTCCAGAGAAAATAAGTTTCTTGGCGTCTTTTACCTTTTCGTCATTTCCACCAGCGGTCATCCACTTGAATCCACCAAGGAGAATGATCACGACGGCGATGACTCCGAGGAATCCGAGAGCAATACGGATGATTTGAGCAATGGTGTCGACAAGGTCAGCTTCACCAAGACCGGCAACAGAAGCAAATTCATCTCCGGTTGTTGAGCCTCCAAAGAGTTCATCTGCGGTAAGAGCTTGAGCGGACACTTCGTGTACTCCCATGAGGGCGATGGCACCAAAGGATAGAGCCATGGCGAATCCGAGAATGTAACCGATGTGTTTCTTAGATAAGATATTGGACATAGAGTTCACCTCCCTTCGATAGTAATTCTCTGTTACACAACAGAGAAGAGCAAAGAGTTAGGAAATTAGCTGAGTTAAAAATGTATTCGATCCTATTTTAGCTGTTTTTGGGCAATGAGAGTAATGAGATATCCACATTGCATCCTTTAGCCTACGGTTCCGGTCTCCAGTGCGGTCACAATGGTTGAAACAATCATGTAGGCTCCGATGATCACAACGAGTCCAAGAATCGCCCATTTCATCACTTCCTTTCCTTTTTTTACCCGTTCGGCTTCTCCTGCGGAAATAAGGAAGAGGAATCCTCCATAGATGAACATGAGGAGAGCCAGAGATCCGGTCACTCCAAGAATCGATTGGATGATACGTGCGATGACCTCACGGATGTTCGTCGTACCGAGTGGATTGTCGAGTGTGGCGCCGAGGAGAACGTTCGGAACCAGGACAAGAAGGGAAGACAGTAAGAGGAAGTAGTATTTTTTCATATCGGAGTATTAGTAGAGGAATTCGACTTGGCAACAGCGCACTTCATTTCCTCCAGGGCAGAGATTCGACTGGCAGGTACCTTCATTATACCAAGGATAGACGGTTCCCCCTTCGTCTGAAGAGGACATTCCATTGGTTCCTGTATCAACGCATTGATAGTACTGAAGAACGGTAAATATTCCCTCTTCTTGTTCGGTATAGGATGGATGGTTTTGTCGGCAGAGGCTTTCACATCCATTTACGGTACACGTTGAGTTGAGATCGCAGGGGAGTCCGTACGTATCGATTCCAGAACATGCGACATACTCATCTGTATCACTCATGTAGACATTCCCGTACTGGAGGGTTCCTTTCAGGGCGTAAATACCCAGGTAGGAGAACATAACAATAAGTAACCCTACGGTGGAAATGGTCATAAACTTCTTTCCTTTATCCACCCACTCCTTTCTTCCGGCAGATGCTAGCCAGTAAAAGCCTCCAACAACATACATCAGAAGGACTACGGCTCCGATGATTCCCACCACGTAGTTTCCTGTGTTGATGAAGAGCAACATGATGTCATCAAGGGTGCAGTCTCCTAAGTTTCCGCATCCTTGTGAGACGCCTGCCATAAACACCCCGACTTCAGATTCCGTGCATCCTGTGGAACTCTTACAAATGTTCGAGTTGTACGCGGACGTTGTTCCAGGTAGGAACGTGAGTGTGAAGATGGTGATGAGGAGCGCGATGCGTTTCATAGACTTTGGTTCACCTTATTTTGAGCGTCTTTGAGGGCCCGTTCTTGTTCGGCTCCGGAGAGGAATGAATCGATCAGATCAAGGAAGGCTTCTTCTGCGACGTGCGCATCTCCTCCACGATACCAGGAATCTGCGGTAAGCGTTTGTCCGGCAAAGATAGAAAGGACTTCGTCTTCAAGTTGTGTGTTGATGAGGGCGCGAAGAGCCGTTGGCTTCCTGGCGGATTCGAGATAACTCGTGACATGATCTTCATTGGTTGCGAATTGGATAAAGTCCCAAGGCCAGTCTCCCGCATTCGTTGATTTTGCGACGGTTTCAACCCAATAGTTAGCGAAGTTTACGGTCTTCCCTCCATCAATTTGTGGGAGAGGGGATACGGCGAAGTTGAGTTTTGAATTAGCGGTTCGAATGAGTTCATGATGATAGGAGTATCCAAAGAAAAAGGCGGTGTTTCCACTCGTGAACGCATCAAACGAGTCAGGCATGTCTTCGTTCCAGGTATAAACAGCTTTGAGAGGATTGGCAAAATCTGTGTAAAAGCGGAGAGCTTCTCCTCCTAAGAATCCGGAGTCTGTTTCTTGAGCAAAGGTGGCACGTCCTCGACTATCGACCATTTGTGTTCCGTTTTGCATCATGAGAATCGACACGAGGTCGAACGCACGTTCGACGTTTCGACTGGTTCCCATGGCCGTCCCTGCTTGAACGATAGAGTCACTCGTGTTGATTTGGGTAAGAAGCGAAACTTGATCTTGAAACTCGGTCCAGGTCGATGGGGGTTCAGGAATCCCCGCGGCGTTTAAGAGATCTTTGTTGTAAAAGACAGCGAGCGAATCCATTCCCATAGGAAGTCCGAAGATCCGATCTTCTGTTTCTGCTTTCGCATTTGGCTTATAGGAACGGAGAACATCTTTCACGACCACATCAACAAAATCGCTTTTCAAAGCACGTTCTGACATGGTGGGTTCTTCTTGAACGGTGTAGATCGTTTCTTTTTTGATGGTTCCTCGTGTTTCTGAGTAAGGAATCGTGAGAGAGTCTGGCATGGGTTGAATCAAACTCTCATATTTTCCGATCCAGGTATTGTGCACGGAAAAAATATCAGGACCTTCTCCTTCGGCAAAGGCTCGAATGAGCTCATCCTCATACTCATCAAAACGGAGTTCTCGGTAGGAAAACGAGACATTTGGATGCAGGGCCTGGTACGCACTCATGATTTGATCGAAGGTGTCGTCTCCATCAAACACGCGCCAAATCGTGAGGGTGACAGGAGTTGTTGCGAGCGTCTGTGCCGTCGAGGAGCCTCCACAACCAGCTCCCACAAGAACGAGAGGGAGAAGGAGGATGGCTAATTTCCGCCAAAATGTTTTCATAGCGATTTACACGTTTGTTTCAAATAACGTTTGAGATCTTTTCCAATTTCTTCGTGTTTGAGTCCGAGTTCGACTTGCGCTTTGAGGTATCCAAGTTTGTTTCCGCAGTCGTAACGTTTTCCTTTGAACACACATCCGTAGAGAACGCGTTTCATCTTGATGTACTCGGCAAAGGCATCAGCGAGTCGGATCTCTCCGCCAACTCCTGGCTCTATGTTTGGAAGGATTGCGAGGAGTTCTGGAGTGAGGATCTCGCGTCCGATATGTACGAGGTTGGATGGAGCCTTTTCGACAGGAGGTTTTTCGACAAACTTGTTGATCTCCCAGATCCCTTCTTTGACTTCCGTTCCATCGATGACCCCGTAGCTGGAAACCTCTTTCTTTGGGACCTCCATGAGGGCTGTGACGGGATCTCCGTATTTTTCGTAGACGTCCATGAGTTGTCTCAGTGCAGGTTTTCCACGTCCGTTGTCGATGATGTCATCTCCAAAGAGCACAGCGACAGGTTCATGGGATTCAATGAATGGAAGGGCTGATAGAACGGCGTGTCCATCCCCAAGGGGTTTGGTCTGTCGGACAAAGGCGAATTTTGCGAGCTTTCCAATTTGTTTGATCTTCTCGAGCTCGGCAATCTTGTTCTTTTGTTCAAGTCGGTATTCAAGTTCGAAGTTTCGATCGAAGTGATCTTCGATGGCTCGCTTTCCGATGGCTGTGACGAAGATGATTTCTTCAATTCCACTCGCAACCGCCTCCTCGACAATATATTGAATGACGGGTTTGTCGACGACGGCGAGCATTTCTTTTGGCTGAGCTTTTGCGGCAGGAAGGAATCGTGTTCCCATTCCGGCAACAGGGATAATCGCTTTACGAATCTTCATAGGTTCTCATTAGACAGTATAAGGATATGTCCTTATTGTAGCGTAAAAACACGCAATTCAAAAACGCTCCTGTGCGGAACGTTTAGTCTCTTGTGATCAAGAAGGAAATGATGAGGAGCATGAGGAGGATTCCTATCCCAACAATCCAAAGGCGCACATCGGTCATAGGGTTAGAGGAGAAGGGAACTCGAAATGATTCCGTAGATAATCACACTGCACATATCTTGAATAACAGTCGCGATCGGAGCTGCTCCCACGGCAGGATCCTCGTGAAGGTCGTTGAGAACTTCTGTGACAAGAATGGCGATGATCGGAGCAATCGCGACGGCGAAGAGGACAGAAAGACCCACGGAAATGGCTAGCATGAAATTCTGAAGCCAGACGTTAATCGCGATGGTTGAGATAACACCAAAGATGAGTCCGAGGATCATTCCTAGAATGGGTTCTTTTATGAGGTAGTTTCGAAACTTTGTATGTGCACTTTTCAGATCACGAGAATAAATAGCATGCGTCTGATTTCCAACCGCTGCCGCAATGTACACAATAAACGGAATGAAAAACGCCACATGCACATTCGATGCGAGGACTTCTTCAAAACGAGATGTCAAAATCGAAATCCCAAATCCTAAGAAGAGCCCAAGGAAAAGCGGGGGAATGCGCAAACGTAAGAGCAGACCAATAGATCCCGTATCGTCATCCGCATAGACGATGTTCGTATTGTTGTTCATAGATGCCTCTAGTTTAACACGGAACAAAAAACACCAGACGCACGTCTGGTGGATGATGGGTGTTTTTCGTTAGAAGAGGTTTTGAGGATCCTTCAGGGAGCGATCTTAAGGCACGTGTGTTGGCATTGTAAATCAAGAAAAATTCCAATGAGGACTACTCATACTGATCAGTTTTTCTTGATTTGAGCCGGTTACCGGCATCACTGCATCTGGATTAAACCAAATCGTATAGTCTAATAATCGTTCCCAACAATTATCAGCTAGAACAATAATTGCGCTGAAAGACGTATACTCTTTCTGTATTAAATACGTTATCGGTACATCACTGAAATTGAATGCTGGATTTGAAAACAACGATGGTTTCAACGTATCTCCATCAGCAACGACCAAAATGTTTACAGTATTATTGGTAATCTTCTTTTTTGCACGGTCCAGGCATCGCTTCAGTTTTATTTCATCGGGACCGATTGAGTCGCCTTTGCGCGCCACTTCATAATCTGAAGGCTTAAGAGATTTAACCTCAAAAAATATCTGTTGGCTTTCGTCAATTGAGAAATCCACCTTCTTATTTCCTCGTCCTGATGGGGCTTCTCTGGTGATTCTTTCATGATCATAACCAAGTCGTTGGTTGAGAATGTTATAAAAACGTAATTCGTGTATTACCTCCCAATAACCATCAGCTTCCTTAGAAAATTGAGAGATATAATAGTCGCTCAACTCTTGTGGAAGGTTTCTAAGCAGTCTTTCTTCTAGTTCGGCATTTTTGGAAAGGTAGCCCATAC
>PFEU01000009.1 GCA_002793515.1 Candidatus Uhrbacteria bacterium CG10_big_fil_rev_8_21_14_0_10_48_16 | reverse complement strand
AGTCGGGTGCCTTTTATTTCTTTTCTCATTCCAAGACTCTACCCCATAACCGACCAAACATCTGTGCCAGACCCTCCTTGCGGGGGCCGTGCTCGGTGCTGATCTCGACCTCGGTGAAGTCCTTGTCCATGGCGAAGCGCTTGACCGCGTCGGGCGTCATGCCGTCGTCGGTCTTGCCGTAGGTGTCACCGGGGGTCACGAAGGCCAGCAGGCCGAGGAGGAGGGTCGTGTTCATCTTGGGTCTTGCCTCTGTCTGGGTGTCCTTAGGCGGTTTGGAGAGTGCCTTTGGACAGGTTGCCAGTTGAAACGTGCTGGCCACGTAGCCACCCACCGTGGGCGAACGAGCGAAATAGTATCAGAGGCCTAAAATACCGTCAAGAGATTAAGCACAACCCCCATTATCTACCTCATCACATTTACCTAAAAACTAGAGCTAAAAAATCAAGAATGATTCTCAATTTTTTGTTCAAATTATTGACTATTTTCCAAAAAAATGGTTGAATCCTGTCGCTGGTCTTTAGAGAACATTCCCTCAAAGGAGAGCTGAAAACGTTGCCTGATCCAAAACTGTTCCGCCCTGCTGACGCACTCGTCTTTCGTTCGCTTCCTGCACAATTCGTGATCATTCGCGAAATGCGCAGGCGCTACGACGAGTTCAAGCTCCTCGGATACTCGTCCAAGTCTGCCTTCTACTACGCCTTCGTCCTCTCGAACACCAACAAGCACGGGGTCTCAACAGACCTCGGAGCGGAAGCGTTCCAAAGGGAGCTGATCACCCTCCTGGGTGTCGCGCAAGACATCGTGGAGTACATGATCGATCAGCGCTTTCGTCCGTTCCGTGAACGCATCGCGTTCCACAACACCGTCGCCAACTGCCTGGATCCAATCCAGATGCTCTTGATGGCGACGGATGATCCTGGGTCTCATGCAGATCGCCTCGTCCGTCGTCGACACTTCGAAGCGGGACGACAACTGGGCATCGCACTTCAGTTGTTCTCCATCTCCAGCGTCGACCCTGAAGCCTCGGTTCCAGATGACCTCGCACGAATCGAACAACTCTCATGGATACGTCTCTTCGACACTGGCGTCTCAGAGAATCTGTGGGTGCTCGCAACGCTCCATCAAGATCCTTCTATGGGTGGGCGGACGAAGGATGTTCGCGTTTTCACCTCTACGAAAGAAAAAACGCACGCCCTCAAACAGATGCGCAGACGCGGGTTGCGTGTTCAGGGAAACCAGCTTTCCTGTCGAGTCGCCATCGTCAAGGGAATGCGCTACTACATCTACGCGATCAACCGGCGTAAACGGCTCCTTTCCACGCTCATGAAACTCGAGCGAGGGCGACCCTACTCAGATCGTCGAGGGTGGAAGTACGTGGTAGTCGCCGTGGAAACTCCCAAAGGACTTCGCTCAGCTACTCCGGCAGACGCCAAGCGCTTCAGCGAACACACACGTCAATTCCTGTGGAACTACCCCCTCGTCGAGGAGGTAGACGAATCGGCACCCAATCCTGATTCGGATAGTCGCTACCGCGACGAGAAGATCCTCGGTCGTTTCGAACGAGCGGATAATGGACGGATCATCGCGGGTCCTGCGGAACAGATGGTCACTTCCATCGGCCCCCACATCGATACGCTCGTCGCGACAGATGGTCAGCTCAACCACACCATTTACAGCGCTAGAAAGGCATTAAAGTATCTCGCCGATCTGTGGTTCCCGTTTCGACGCGGACCCTACGACGAGATCCCGGACTTCCGACTCCCTGGCTATGGAGTCGCCTGGGACAAGCCCTACTTCCGCGATCAACTCGAAGCTTGGTGGCACACACAACTCTAGTCCTACACCCATGACACACGGTCATGGATTTTTTATTCAAAAAGTCCCCAGTTTCCTGGGGACTCCTTTACTCACTGACTTGCACAAGTTTGTACAACTTATCTCCTACCCGCACGCATCCTGGTACAACCATAGTCATCTCATCTCCTTGTTTTGCGTGTATGGCTGGTGCTTCATTCACCCAAAACTCTTTTGCTGTGCATCGGAGGACTCCTGTTGTTTTCCCGATGAAGAGACAAGCTTCTCCTTCGTCGAGTGTATTTACCTGCACAGAAATTTCTGCTACCTCTATTTTTGGATAGTACGCAGTGACGATTCCAACCAGTTCTTTTTTCTGTGTCGCTTTTGAGTTCGCCTGACCACTCCAATACGCAAATGCCTTTCCATGATAGAACCCTTCACTCAATCCGCGGTGAAACACCGTTCCGAGTCGTTTGTTCCATTCTTCGATTTTTCCTTTCGAGTAGGATTTGTCTGTAATCGCATCTAAGGCTTCTCGATAGCATCGAACAACCTTATCTACATATTCAGGAGCGCGACCCCGTCCTTCGATTTTAAGGGAGACGGCTCCGGTTGAAAGGATCTCATCGAGCATCCCTATCGTACAAAGATCTTCTGGAGACATGACATACTCGTTGTCGATCTCTAATTGTTTCCCTGTCCATTTGTCAGTCACGGTGTAAGCGCGACGACAGGGTTGAGAACACTCTCCACAATTCGCAGACGTTCCAAACAGATACAAACTCATTCCACAACGACCACTCACAGAAACACACATGGCGCCGTGAATAAAAATTTCTATTTCAACCAACTTCCCAGCAGGTCCACATATATTCTGTTCTTTGATCTGTTGAGTAATCTCCTTGATTTGATCAATGGTGAGTTCGCGCGCGAGGACCATACGATCTGCAAACTGTGCAAAGAACTTTACGGACTCAAGATTTGAAATGGAATGCTGTGTTGAGATATGTACTTCAACATCCACCTCTCTTGCATATCGAATGGCTGCGACATCAAACGTAATAATCGCATCAACTCCATTCTTTTTTACCGCATCAATCACTTCTCTCATGAGCGAAAGATCTTTATCATAAACAAGTGTATTCAACGCAAGATAGCAATGAATGTTTGCGTTGTGACAGATGTCCGCAATCTCTTTGAGATCCTCAAGGGTAAATGGCTTCGCAGAATTTGCCCGCATGTTAAATCCTTGTAAACCAAAATAGATTGCACTGCACCCTGCATTAATTGCCGCATGAAGCGCCTCATAAGAACCATCTGGGGCAAGAAGTTCTATGGATGTATCTTGATTCATATTGACTGCATCATAGGACGATCTTGATGAATGTCAAAAAAAGCCACGAAAGTGAAACAAAAAAACCACCCATTTCTGGGAGGTTTTTTTGTGGGGTGCCTAGAGGGAGTCGAACCCTCGCTACGAGTACCACAAACTCATGTGCTAACCGTTACACCATAGGCACCATCTATCTAAACTACGAACCCGAGTATAGCCACTCCACGGATCTTTTGCAAGACCCAAGCAAAGAAAAACCTGCTTTTCAGAAGCAGGTCGTAGCCGTTATTTTTGGCGATTGATCGAGAGCACGTCAAACCAGTAGACGAGCTCGCGATCCGTAAGATGATAGGGGCCCTGCCCATGCGCGGGGAGCACCAAGGACGGATCAGCATCCATCCGTTCGTAGATCAACGGATCGACACGAACAGCCCGCTCGCCTCCGAGATACTCTCGGTAGCGGATCGTGGGCCAGGAGGCTTCACGAAGGAAAAGGACGGGGAGGCGTCGGACTCGTGGATGAATCCGCACCGCTGGAAGGATCTGCTGAATGAGGACCAGGCGAGACGTCGGGTCTTCAATCAGCTCTGCCAGGATCCGCAGAACCTCTCGAACCGTCACCGGCCCCATCTGATCCTTGTACTCAGACAAGAATGAAACGATGTGCAACTGCAGGCGAGGGGAACTCAGGGAGAGATCCTCAACCGACAACCCGTGGAGAAGGTTCCAAAGCCAGCTCGCCGTCTGACGATGTGTTCCATCGACGTTGGCGCCATACTCGTTCACGACGACAGGAGCAAACCCACGCTCAATGAGCGCACACAGTTCCTGTAGGACGCGTCCGGTTTGGGCGATCTCCGTATTGCGGATCTCGGACAACTCCATGAGATAGAGTTCGAGATAGCATCCACGATAGAAGCCATGCCCCACACAGTCGTGTTCACGGACCCAACTCAGTTGAGCGAGTGTATCCTCAAGCTCGAAGAGAAAGGGAAGGCTCTTGTTCCCCTCGTTCATGGTCTGTTCGAACCACTCACGAGTAAGCGTAGAGTGACGAGAGGACGCATGGAACGACCAGGCGGATTCGATCGCTTCCAGAGGTTCTGGCGTCTGGACAGACTCGCGCAGAAACACCTGCAGGCGCTCGTGTGAAACCGTGTTTCGATGTGCCATCGGAACGATCGTCGAAAGCCTCGGCTCCGGGTACTGCCACGGCCACACACAAGCAGGAGGAGTTTCTTCGATCGTGAAAACTTCCTCAGAGCCGTCACACAACACACCGCCCTGCCAGAGCGAAGCGCGCATGAACCGATCAATCGCCAGCGAACCCAGTGAGTACACCTGTCCCTTGTTCCCAAGATGCGGAACATGCGTTCCAGGAAAACGAGCAAGGAAGTCCTGTCCCACATCCCCGCGCGAAGCGAGGCACAGGCGTGGTCCATAGAACAGATCAAATCGCTCTTCACCCATCTGCTCACGCAAGACGGCAAAGGATGAGGGAAGCGTCGTTTCTCCAAACGCTTCACCGGGCTGGTGGTCGACCACCGTGATATGCTTCAGGTTTGCATAGAACCCGCCGTCGGGATCACGGAACGGAAGCTTAGTCGTGAACTCCATCTGAACTCCTGTTGCAGAAGATAACTGTCCCAAACTCTTTTGGAACAGAGGATTCTGCAACAGAGTTTTTTAGAGCGCATCGAGTTCTTGTTTTGTGAGAAGATGCGGAAGAAGCGCAAGAGCGTTTGGTTCTTCCACAAAAATATCTGCCTGAGCCCGAACACTCTCGCGCGCAACCACTCCCGCAAATCCAATAAATGTTTTCACGGATCCCTGGCAGGCAAGATCTGTCACAGAATCCCCGATCATCACAGCCTCCTGTTTATTCTTTATATGTCGATCGATCATGATTCGCTTTCCGTCCGTATGCGCCAACGCATTACTCGCATCCATTCCAAGATAGTTTCCCTGTTCGTCATGGAAGAGATCATTTGCAATCACCCGTTCAGGTCTGATCGCAAGTTCTTCTGCGTAGGGCGCGACAATCAATCCAAAATTTGAGGTCAAAATGTATACGTCTTTTCCGAGCCGATGTAAGATCGCCACGAGCTCTTGAACTCCCTCAACAAACGGGGGGTGTATCTCATGTAACCGAGAAATCATGGCATGACTTGGAGCGATCATGGCAAGCTTTTTCTCAAAGACTGCTTCAATCGGAATCTCTCCATTCATAGATGCCTCCGTGAGACGCCGAACTTCTGGCCCAACGCCGGCAAGATCCGCAAGAAGATCGAGTGTCTCTGCGTGCACCAGTGTGCTATCGAAATCAAAGAAGATTTGTTTGTACATATCCGTAAAATAAAACGACGCCCTTATGGGGCGTTTCTCTTCAGAAGGACATCAAGAAGAAACACCCGCCTATGGCGTTGTTGTTGTCATCTGTGATGTAGAATTTTGCATCGACATACCTAAATGACAAGTTAAAGACTTTTTGATCTCTTGGCAAATGCTCCCTGTGGATGAAGAGACTCTCTGAACACAGAACAAAACAAAAACACCCCTATAAAGAAGGAGTGTTTTTGTGGTGTCCCTGGAGGGAATCGAACCCCCATCAAGACCTTAGAAGAGTCCTGCTCTATCCGTTGAGCTACAGGGACGGAAGTGATCATGCGTGATGCCTCGCAATCATAACGAATCTTTGAGAAAAGAAAAAGCGACCACATGCGTAGCAGTCGCAGGTACTAGCGGATCTGCATCTTGAATCCCAGCAGGGCCCGCGACCGGCCAGGAGTCGAGTCACGACAGAAACTCCGTCGATAATCCGACTCAGACATCCACTGCTTGAGCAGATGATGGCGACGCTCTGCCTCGCTGAGAGCGACAGGAACGAGGATGGGCGCTTGCTCCAGGCCAGAGCGTCTCATCACCGGCTCGACAGCCTTCCTGATGAGTTCGAGGAAGAGCGGACGCTCCTGGACAAGGGCGACATTCCCACCGAGCCACAGGTGTGAGAGCACCAGGTAGGGGCCTTCTCGACCTGCCCAGGGGTAAATGGTACCGAACACCCCCGGAGTGAAGCCGATCGCGGAGAGGACGGTCGAGGGAGTGTGCACCTCGCACACCGCGAATCCGGCAGGAACCGGAGGGTCACTGAGCTCCCATGAGACGCTGATTCCCCCCAGACGGAACCGCTCGTCGAGTGCACCGACGATCTCCTCGTCAGCCCACTGACGCCGGACCGTCCCTTGGCACGGCTTTGCCATCCGCCGTTGTGTGCACGTCTTCCCCTCCATGGAAGAGATCCCGTAGACATACCGACAGTCGGGGCAGATCAACGGGTTCTGGTGCGGTTCCGTCCCGAGTTCTGCCTTGAACATCTCGACGAGAGGCTGGGGAGGAATCGACCTGGCATTGGGCTGAAGAGGGTCGTACGGGAACGTACGAATAGGTCGAGGGGAATCGACCGGGCGGGGAGCGGGATCAGGCACGAGTGCCTCCTTTGGGATAGTGTCAGGCAAGACCAATTCCTGCTGAACGAAACGATTCTAAGAAAAAAGAGAGCTTTGGTCAAGCTCTCCGACTCTTTCCGTGAAACTTCTTATGGACGTCTTTCATCTGTTTATTCGTGATATGCGTGTAGATCTGAGTTGTCGTAATTGATGCGTGACCTAGAAGTGACTGCACACTTCGAATGTCTGCTCCCCCCAAAAGGAGATCTGTAGCGAATGTGTGCCGGAGTGTGTGGGGAGTAATATGTTTCGTAATTCCAGCTGATTTTGCATACCGCTCAACCAGGCGTTGGATTGATCTTGGAGTGAGACCCCCTGTTTGTTCTCGTCCGTTCTTTGCCCGATCATGACTGATAAACAGAAACGGAGAGGCATCTCTTCTTTTTGAGAGATATAACTTCGTTGCCTCTCTTGCGGTTGACGAAAGGAAGACGGCGCGCAACCTTGCTCCTTTTCCACGGACGGTAAATTCATCGCGCTTCAAATTGATTCCATCGATTTTTAAATGTGAAAGTTCACTCACACGTAACCCCGTCGAAAAGAGGAGTTCTAGAATCGCGCGATCTCGCAAAGCCACCAATCCTTCTCCCAGCATCATCGGCTGAACAAGAAGTCGATCTAGCTCATCCGCCTCCAAAAATTCAACCTGTCGCTCTTCTTGTCTGGCAAGTTCGATCTTCTCGGGGGCAAGGCAAAGAATATCCATCCGTGCGAGATACTTGAGAAAACTTCGTAGCGCGATCAAATGATAATTCTGTGTCGACTTTTTGAGCGTATCTGACTCTCGACCTTCAACGTTCCGATTTAACCAGAGACGGTACTTATGCACGAGCGCATCGGTAATCGCTTCAGGTGCCGGATGCTTTGCCCAACGCACAAAACGACGCAAATAGAAATCATAATTGCGAATCGTACGTTCACTGCGACCACGTTCAACTTCTAGATACTCCAAAAAATTGATGATCAGTTTGTCGATTGCTTCCGCCATACTCCACAAGTATAACATCGCCTGACATCAAGCTCTATGATAGGATAGGGACGTTCTATGAAAGGCTTGTTTCATACAATCACCACTCTCACGACCATGATCACGCTTGTGGGATGTTTCTTTGTTGCTCATCACAGCATGCGTTGTCTTCCTTCAGTCAACAATCAACTCCTGTTGGGAAGTTCTTGCACCGCCGAAGCCATTTCAAACCCAACGGACTGGACACGGACTGAATCCGTCGGAGTGATTCCATCGAAGGAAGTCCTTGCTCTCGTTGCCGTGACGCTCCTCTTCCTGTCCCATCGACTATTTCCTTCCATTAAAAAATTCAACAAAGGACTTTCCTGGCTCCACCATCGCAAGCAAGCAAATCGGTCTGGTCCTGCCCCAAATGGCGTCTTCCTTCCGTATCTCTTTGCAACACACGGATGGTAGCCCACCTGTTTTCTCACGACGGAACGATCAACTCATTTATTTTATCTATCACGTATGGAATCATCTCAGCACACAAAAAGTTTTTTTGACGCCCTTCACCCAAAACAGTCATTCTGGCTCGGATTTATCACCGCCATTCTCGCGATTGGAACCCTCGGATTCATTCTTCTTGGAAGTTGTCTCTTGGGAGGAGACTGTTCTATCGACGGAGTTGCTACGGCAGAGGGTAGTGGATCTATCGATGCCGAAGATCAAGTGGCTGTTGCCCCTACCGCTGCTGTTCCAGCTCCAACGGCAACAGGAGTTCCTGCGGTCACAGAAGACGACTATATCCGCGGGAATGTAGATGCTCCTATTACGATTATTGAGTACTCCGATTTTGAATGTCCCTACTGCAGTCGCTTCCACCCAACCATGCTCCAAGTCATGGATGAATATACAGACAGCGTTCGCTGGGTCTTCCGACACTTCCCACTTTCATTCCATCCAGAAGGGATGCCATCTGCAAACGCCGCTGAATGCGCAGGGGAACAAGGAAAGTTCTGGGAATATGGTGATGAACTCTTTGCCAACCAATCGAGTTTAGGAAGCGAGTTTTACGCAGAACTTGCTGAAGAACTCGGTCTGAACATGACGCAATGGCAGGATTGCTATGACACAGAAAAGTACAACGATAAGATTGAAGCTCAAGCTCAAGCCGGTGGAGCTGCAGGTGTCTCTGGAACCCCAGGATCATTCGTGATCGACCAGGACGGCAACGCCATCCCAATCAAAGGAGCTCTTCCATTCAGCTCCGTTGCCGCAGCCATCGACTCCGTACTCTAAGACCTACATTTCAAAACAGACCCCACAAGGGGTCTGTTTTTTGTCGCAAGAACAAATCTAACTCTCTGCCTTATAGCCGACGAGCCAATTAATGCCGAGTGAGACAAAAGCTGCGACAAAGAATGAAGCTCCGAGTGTAAACAGCGAAGTAACAAGGATGAGGAACATCAACATGAGCACACGCCCGAGCCCAAGAGCAATCTCACGCAATACGGTGTACTCATCGATATAGTGCCCTGAGTCAGCAGCTTGCTCATACATGAGCGTATCCATTGGGGTGCGCAATAAAATCGCCCCGAAATTATGAAAGGTCGAGGCAGCAAAAACCCCCAAGACCGTATCTACCAATCCTTTCCAAACCCATCCGAGAGCGTAAACCCCCGTTCCAAACTTCAGCATCTTCCCAGGAGAAAAACGATCCGTCTCCTTTCCGACGACAAGCTCAAACACCAATCCTATAATCACGATAATCGCTGCGAACGTTCCAATTTCTAAATACTGCCCATCGAAAATCGCAAACAAAAAAATGGGCCAAATAACGACACCCACAATATTCTCGGCTCCATACGCCATCATGGAGAGGCTCATGGATCGAAACCGTTTTGAAAAGAGTCGTTTAAAACTTTCATAAAAACCAAATTCGTACTTGACGCTGAATGTTGGGAGGAAAAAAAGTGGGATGACAGAAATTCCAGACAAGATGAGTCCGAGAAAAAAGTTCACTCGAAATCCATAGGTAAGAATGACCCACCCTGCAATGACAGGAGCAATAACCGTTACAAGTTGCTGAAGAGAGTAAAGCTTTGCCAAACTCACACCCCGTTTTTCCTTTGGACTAAACTCCGCAAAATCAATATTAAATGGTGACCAGTAAAAGGAACTGACGATCATAAGTCCAAAAATTCCAACCCCCATAAGAACAAACGGATTCACCGAACTTCCTGAATCCAAAAGGAAAAAAACCCAATAAAATATCATGATTCCGAATGTTCCGATCACCATGCTCGACACGAGACCAATCTTTGAAAAGATCTGGGCGGCCCACACTTGAAATGGAAACTTCACCGCGAAATTGACGGCATACCACAACAAGACGGCTGTCACGGACAAATCAAAAAACTCATACAAAAATATTGGGAGAAAAACCCCAACAATACTCGATGCCATAAAGGAAAGAAGACGATTTGTTGCCAGAGCGGGGAGCGCGGCTCCATGGGCAAGTGAATGGCGATGATGACGAAAAGGAAAGGACGTTTTTGGATGGGTAATCGGCATAGTGAAGATAGTATAGCAAGGAATGATGCGAAAGGATTCATATTCTTGACACTTTTCTTTGTTTTAAGGTAGTCTTAGCACGTTATTCAATTAGCTAAGGACGTTTTCTTGGTTTCGGGATTGAGTACCCACTACTAGGAATACGCCACGAAATATCCCCATTATGCTCAGTGCAACAAAGAAGCAGAACCTCATCAAAAAGTTCCGTACCCATGACTCTGACACAGGATCCCCTCAAGTTCAGATCGCTATTTTATCCGCTGAAATTGAGGATCTCACAAAGCACTTGCGAGACCACAAGAAAGATAACTCTTCTCGAAGAGGTCTCATCAACAAAGTGAATGAACGTCGTCGTCTCATGAAGTATTTGGAACGAGAAGATCCTACCGCTCTGGAGAAGATCAAAGATGAACTCAAATTGCGTTAATACCACAACCCCGCGTATCCCGCGGGGTCTTGGCTTTTTTAAGCGGGACTCCCTTATTTGGAATCCCAAGTCGTTTTTTCCCAATCTATGTTTAAGCACAAAGACCAACGTGTCGGCGTTTTTATCGACACACAGAACATGTACTACTCCGCGCGTAATCTTTTTAAGCGCAAAGTGAACTTTAAAAATATCGTCGAAGATGCCGTCGCCGGAAGAAAACTTATCCGTGCAACTGCCTATGTTGTCTCTACCGAGGGTGGAGCAAATGAACCCTTTTTTGAAGCTCTCGAAAAGGCGGGGATTGAGGCTCGACGAAAACCCTTGATGGAATATCTCTCTGGTCATAAAAAAGCCGACTGGGATGTCGGACTCGCCATCGATGTCGTCCAGATGCTCGACACACTCGATGTTGTCGTCATTGTTTCAGGAGATGGAGACTTTCAACCCCTGGCAAACTACATCCAAAGTCGCGGACGCATGGTTGAAGTCATGGCATTTGGAAAAACCACCTCATCAAAGCTTGCTGATATGGTAAATGATTTCATTGACCTTTCAGAAAATAAGCGTCGTTATCTTATTGGACCAAAACTTGAGGTGAAAAACGAAAAAAACACTCCATCAGAAAAATCCTCTTCAACAGAGAATATTCCTGAAGATGTTGCTCCAAAGGAAAACGAAGATCTTGGAGAAACAGGAGATAGTTTCTTCATGAAACTTGAGGACAACATCTCTAATCAAGAAGAGTCACGTACACGTCGCCTTGAATTCTAGTTGTTAGATGATCCACCCATAGAACGCTGTTTCTATGGGTGACATGATCTAATATCTAATTCTTCCTACAGAAACTCTGAGAACTTCGAGGGAACTCGATATCTCCCGTTTCTGTAGGAATCAACAACAATCTATGAACGAAGCAAAACGTTTCGAAACACAATGGGGGGGACGCACCCTTTCTATTGAGGTAGGTAAGTATGCTCAACAAGCAGGTGGATCCTGTGTGGTTCAGTATGGCGATTCCGTCATTCTTGCGACGGCCACAATGAGTTCAGATGTTCGAGAAGGACTTCCATTCTTCCCGCTCATGGTGGACTACGAGGAAAAGCTTTATGCAGCCGGTCGCATCAAAGGAAGTCGATTCATGAAAAAAGAAGGACGCCCAACAGATGAGGCCGTTCTTATTTCTCGATTCGTTG
The DNA here is from genome assembly GCA_002793515.1 of Candidatus Uhrbacteria bacterium CG10_big_fil_rev_8_21_14_0_10_48_16. Taxonomy (GTDB): domain Bacteria; phylum Patescibacteriota; class Patescibacteriia; order UBA9934; family GWF2-40-263; genus UBA12478. The sequence goes on along the minus strand of PFEU01000009.1, from coordinate 15,854 downwards.
ACCGCGCATTACGCCCACTCTTTGATGATCGTATCCGTAACGACATTCAAGTCATTGTCACCGCTCTTTCATTCGACGGAGAAAATGATCCAGACATCCTCGCCTTAATTGGCGCATCCTGTGCCCTGCATATCAGCGACATCCCATGGGGAGGTCCCATTGGATGTGTTCGTGTCGGTCATGCAGAAGGGAAGATGATCCTGAATCCAACATACAAGGAACGTGAAACATCCATTCTGGATTTGAGTTTCGCGGGAAACAGCGAAAAAATTATCATGGTAGAAGCCGGTGGAAAAGAGGCACCTGACGAAACTGTTCTGGATGCTTTCTGGTTTGGACAAGAAAATATCGATGCTCCAATCAAATTGATTGAAGAGATCCGAACAGCGGTTGGAAAAGAAAAGCGTGATCTTCTTAGTCCAAAAACAGATGAGGAGAAAGCCTTGCTTGTGAAAAAAGAAGAGGTCGAAAATCTTGCTCGTCCATTCATTCTTGAACAAGTGAAAGAACTCTTTTTCTCAAACCCACAAGCCACAAAGGGTGACCGTGGAACACAAAAGAAAGAGGTGAAGTCTCGAACAAAAGCATTTCTCCAAGAAAAGGGGATAGATTCCGAGCACATCCACTTTGGAACAGATATTATTGTGGAGGTCCTCGAAGCAGAAGTTTCTCGAGCCATCATCGAAGAAGATAAACGTGTTGACGGTCGTGGAATCACCGAGATTCGATCTCTTGTAAATGAAGTAGCCGTCCTTCCACGTGTCCATGGCTCCGGGCATTTCATGCGAGGAGAAACTCAGGTTCTTACCGTCGTAACGCTTGGTTCTCCAGGAGATGAACAGACGCTTGATGGGATGGAGACCGTTGGCACACAACGCTATTTCCACCACTACAACTTCCCTCCATTTTCTGTTGGAGAAGTAAAACCGATGCGTGGACCATCACGTCGTGATATTGGTCATGGAGGACTGGCAGAAAAGGCTCTCATGCCAATGATGCCTGATAAAGAAACGTTCCCTTATACCGTTCGTGCTGTTTCAGAAGTGTTTGGATCAAACGGATCAAGCTCTATGGGATCCACCTGCGGATCAACCCTTGCCCTTATGGACGCAGGAGTTCCTATTAAAGCTCCTGTTGCAGGACTTGCGATCGGTGTTGCCACAGATGATCAGGGTCGATGGAAGGTTATTACCGATCTTCAAGACCTCGAGGACGGAAAGGGGGGAATGGACTTCAAGATCGCTGGATCACGAAACGGAATCACCGCCATTCAAATGGATACAAAGACCCATGGTCTGACGCCAGACATCGTGAAGCAGGCGTTCCTTCAGGGGCGTGAAGCTCGACTTCAGCTCCTTGATAAGATGAAAGAAGTGATTGCCGAACCTCGAGCCGAACTTTCTCCATACGCTCCTCGCATTATCACGCTCAAAATCAATCCAGAACTTATCGGAAATGTGATTGGTCCTGGAGGAAAGACGATTAACGGAATCATCGCAGACACCGGTGTTCAGGCAATTGATATCGACGATGACGGACTTGTTATGATTACTTCGGTTGACTCAACAGGAGCACAGGAAGCCTATGACATCGTTCTACAACTCACACGTGAACCAAAGGTTGGTGAGACCTACAAAGGAAAAGTAACTCGTATTATGGACTTCGGTGCCATTGTCGAGTACCTCCCTAAGCGTGATGGAATGGTGCATGTCAGCATGCTTGCTCCATGGCGTGTTGAAAACGTTACTGATATTGTGAAGATGGGTGACGAGGTGTTTGTAAAAATCATGGAACTTTCTGATGGTCGCACAAGCCTCTCTATGAAAGACGCTGAGGGAAACGTCTATCCAGAACGACCACAAGGAGCCTCTGACTCTGGATCACGTGGTCCTCGTCCAGGTGGGGCACGCCCTCCACAAAGCGGAGGAAGTTCACGCCCTAGTGGACATAATAGTAGTCGTCCACACACAGCCCCACGCCCACCCCGTAGTGACGCGTAACATGCAACGATTAAACATCCCCATGTCTCGACATACAAAAACAACCCGCCGTAATAGGCGGGTTGTTTGGCTATTACTATCCGTCTTGGGGATTTTTGCTTTTATCGTCTTTCGATTAGGGACTCTTTGGTTTAGTCGTGGAGAAATTCTTTTGCTTGCCCCAACAGATACCGTATTCGCTGTTCATTTTCAACTCACTGAATCGACATCACCGTTCCTGAACGAATGGCTCTCTGGAATTCCACTTCTGTCTCAAAGAAGTATCGAACTTCGTGATGTTCTTCCGTACACAAAAGGTGAAATCGCCCTATTTATCACAAAAGATGGAAGAAGAAGCATCGCTATAAGAGGGGATAAATCTGCTATTGATCCTGAACTCCTTTCACAATATTCCATTTCTGCTCAAGAAAAAGGAGGTTTCGTGCTCCTTTCTGAAACATTGCTTCCTATTAGCGGAATACCTTCACTGACCCATCGGTCGTTTTTTCCATCTATCGGCAAGCGTTGGTTAGGAAGGATTGTCCTGCCAGAGGAACAACTTGGTGGAAACATCTTTAAAACAGATGATTATCTCTCTTTTGAATTCGAAACGGAGAAACAACACCTAAACCAAGACGAACCTATTCCAAATCTGGGTCTTTCGCTTTCAGGACTAAGCTGGGATGGAGAAACTCCCTTAAAAACATTGGAATATCTTCTCACTCCATTTACGCAAGGTGAAGCTGAGAAACCTTTGTTTTTAGATGAAAACTCTCAGATGGAGGTATTTATCCGACAAACTTCTGGAGGAAGAGAGACCTTATTAATCCAAAAAGGGGCAAACCCAACCACAGAAGTCCTTATCCGTGAGCTTCAATTAATCGGAGCTCTGGCCAAACCATCAATACAAACAAGCATTCTTCCAGATGGTTCCTTATTTGAAGAAATCGAAGTTCAACCAGATCTTATTTCTGTTGAAGAGATTTCAACCAGTATTGGCCTTTCATACCGTGTTTCCACAAATTCTGGATCTATCGTGATTGCGACGATTCATAACAATGACCTCCTTCTCTCAAATAGTCAGGATCTACTGGAAACCTATGGGAAAACAAAAGAAGGCTCTGGGGGATTAGCCTGTGCACCACAATCAAACTATCTGAGTCCTTCCTTCCTTCTCTCAGAAACCTCAAGCGACTATTTTAATCCTGATCTAAGTTTCTATCACCAAGTTTTCAGCGTATTTTCTCATGTTTCAATTGAGTTCAAAAAGTATTCAACTACAATTTATCTCTGTACCCTCTAGGTGTGGATAACCTATTCATAACTACGTGAAACTGTGGATAAAATTTGAAGCACCTAAACATGCATGAACACTTTATTTCTCACAATGCGTGAAATATAGCTAAACTAAGCAGTAATTCATGAATTGACTTAAGGTCAATTTTTTGGTATCATACTTGTGTAAGTAGTTCTTTATACACCACTCTTGGGAGGTTTTCCGAAACACTTCGCGATTCGTCGCCAGACACCCCACGTCTGAGTGATTCTTTCGGAGAACGTCCTACCGTCTTTACTGTTCAGAAAACACAAAACAAAAACAAAAGCGAAGTTTCTAGGTTAGCTCGCAACTATGTCACGTCTTCGGGCGTGTCCGCGGGTAAAACCAATGAATGGTAAGAACGGACGAGTACGATTCTTGCTGGATGATGTCTGTGTCTTAAGGGTATTGAGTCTTGTAACCAATTTCTTGGTTCCAAAACCCAATACCTAAACAGACCAACAACTTCCCAGCCCACGACAGAGGGCAACTCCACTATTCAAAAAAGCGGGCTGCCCTCTTTATCTTTTCCAAATTTTTTGCTAATCTTTCATCACTTGTTCCGTTTTTCGTTTATCGTCTATACTTTGTTGCACTTGATCTTAAATGTACCTATATGGGATCTGATTTCGTTCAAAAAATGAAAACGCACCTAGAAGCTGAAAAAATCCGTCTTGAAACAGAGCTTTCTCGTTTTGCTCACAGAAATGCAAACTCCTCTGAAACAGATTTCGAGTCAGATTTTCCAAATCTTGGTGAAAAAGAAGATGAAAATGCTTCTGAGGTCGCCCAGTTTTCCGATAACCTTTCTTTAGAGGACGAGCTGGAAAAAGCTCTTCGTGACGTTGAATCCGCATTGCAACTTATCGAAAAGGGGATTTACGGAACCTGTAAGTACTGTCATCAAGTGATTGATGAACGTCGTCTCATCGCTCGACCAACGTCAAGTTCTTGTATTCAGTGTAAAAAAACCCTCACTCAAGAAGTGTGAGTATAAGATCCCTCAACATTTATTGGTACTTGATCCCCGTTGCGTTCGTTGTTGTTCTTGATGAGTGGCTAAAGTACCTGAGTCTCCAACGACTCCCTGGAGAAGGGAGTCTTGTTGATCCCGGCCCTATCGCCTTTGCCATTCACAAGAACTGGGGTGTCGCTTTTGACTTCCCCTTTCGACTTGAGTTCATTATTCTTTTTTCGATTGCCATTGGAATAGGACTGATCAACATTGCTTACAAGAATCGATTCCGACATCCGGGTATCTCATTCACGGCTTCCGTAATTATTCTCGGAGCACTCGGAAATCTTTATGACCGGATTGTCTACGGTTTTACGGTCGATTACATGATCCTTTTTGCTCGACTCGCCATCAACCTTTCAGATATTGTCATTGTTTCAGGGGTTGTATTGTTACTTCTCTCCTCCCGACGAACAAAAGCACATAAGCGTATTCATCCTGATGAGCCTATTGATTAGTACCGTTGACAATCAAGAAAAATAACGGTATTCTAGACGTATAAATAAACTCCCTCTCTTAATTGAGCTGGGAGTTTATGTTTCATATCACCACAAGCGCCACCGTTGGAATCACATCAACACTCGTCACCGTCGAGACAGATGTCTCGTTTGGATTAACCGCATTTTGCCTCGTTGGACTCCCTGACACAACTGTGAAGGAAGCACGAGATCGAATTCGTGCAGCGATTAAAAACAGTGGGTACACATTTCCACGTGGACGAGTCACGGTCAATCTTGCGCCAGCAGACGTTCGGAAACAAGGGCCTCTCTACGATCTCCCAATTGCTCTTTCTATTCTTCTTGCAACCGGTGAAATCTCTCGTGCATCAGTTGAGTCAAGTGTTTTTCTAGGCGAACTTGCGCTCGACGGAACTGTTCGACCTGTTCAAGGAGCCCTGACGGCGGCCATCATGACAAAGAACATGATGCGGACCACACTTTTCGTTCCTGAAGCAAACACACAAGAAGCATCCGCCATCGAAGGTGTCTGCGTATTTGGAGTCTCATCGCTCCAAGATGTCGTCGAGCACCTTAATCAGATAAAGCTGTTAGAACCCGTTCAGCAAAAGCCAAAAATTATTCACATTCCGACGAGTGATTTTTCCCATGTAAAAGGACAGGAGGGAGCCAAACGTGCTCTTGAGATCGCTGCTGCTGGAGGTCACAATATTCTCCTTAAGGGCCCACCTGGAGCAGGGAAGACACTTCTTGCTCGATCATTGCCATCGATTCTCCCTTCTCTTACGCACGAAGAGTCCATTGAAGTCACTGCCATAGCGTCTGTTGCGGGACTACTAGATAACGAACAAGGGCTCATTTGCACGAGACCATTTCGATCTCCTCATCACAGTTCTTCCGCTGTTTCTCTTGTTGGGGGAGGTACATGGCCAAAACCAGGAGAGGTTTCTCTCGCTCATCGAGGAGTGCTTTTTTTGGACGAGCTCCCAGAATTTTCTCGTTACGCATTAGAACACCTTCGACAACCCCTTGAGGATGGCGCCGTCACCATTTCACGAGCTGTTGGTTCCGTTAAATTTCCTGCTCGCTTTCTTCTCACCGCTGCCATGAATCCGTGCCCGTGTGGACACCTTACAAATCCCCATCATCCGTGTACCTGTACGATGAATCAGATTAGTCGCTATCAAAAGAAAATATCAGGACCCCTTTTAGATCGGTTTGATTTGATCATCGAGGTTCCCGCCGTTGAGCATGACAAGCTTCTCTCGGATCACACCCCAGAATCCTCAGAGACTATTCGTGCTCGTGTTGAAACAGCACGCAATAATCAGCTCCAACGACTCTCCTCATTCAATCTCTTCACAAACAGCGAAATGGGGGTAGAGCATCTCGATACACTCTGCCCACTTACCCCAGAAATCAAAGACCTCCTTCAAACAGCTCTGCGCTCAAATAAACTTTCTGCGCGAGGATTCATGCGTGTCCGAAAAGTCGCGCGCACCATTGCCGATCTCGCAGAAGCGGAACAAGTCACCATCGAACACATCGCAGAAGCTCTGCAGTATCGGGAACAAGTGAAAATCGGTTGATACTTCGATCTTAAACATTCTCAGTTTATAAGAAAAACAACACAAGTGATCCGATCGGATCACTTGTGTGTCATTGCCATATGACCAAAAGGAACGAAGTCTTTCAAGAGATTCTAGATGTCATCACCGAGGGAGGTGGTCTTCTTATGGAGTGGATGGAAAACCCACATGCATTACGGAGAAGAATTCGTGGAACGATTCCTTCTGAAGAATGGGATAGGCTTTTTGCGGACAAACGTAAAAAGAGGGCTCTCCGTCGTCTAAGAAAAAAGAAGTGGATCGAAAACAAACAAAAAGGAAATGAAATTGTGTTTGATTTGAGTAATGATGCAGTTATTGAGTATTTAAAACTATCTATTTCACAAGTAAATCTAAATACTCACCACAATGAGACACTTGTTATTTTTGATATTCCGGAAGTAGCCAGAAATGCTCGTCAACGATTCAGACGCCTTTTGAAAAAATTAGGATTCCGACAAGCTCAACTAAGTGTTTGGTCCTCGTTGAAAGACATAAGTCCTCAAATGCATTCACTCATCACAGTTCTTGGAATCCAAAAATGGGTAAACGTATACCGTGCAATCCTTCTGAACTAAACACCTAAGTGATCCGATCGGATCACTTAGGTGTTTGTTTACTTACTTGGACTTAGAAATAACAATCTTTCAGCTAGGGCCTAGACGGTAGATAGGATTGGAGACACTACGTAAGAACTCATTTATTATCATCAATACAGGAACACGCTACTGCGAGCGCTTGATCACCATCTACATCTACAGACATAATTCATTTGGGATCCGGATCAGCCTACAGTTGAAGTACTTCACCGCAAAAAGTAAGTAGCTCTCGCGGGACAACTTCATGATAAGCATCCTCGGTGACGCTAACTATTTACACTCCGTACCGCCTCTGTCTTCCTTGGTACTCTTCAAGACATGCGTCTAAGTCTTCGACGGAAAAGTCTGGCCAATGATGATCGATAAACATGAGCTCGCTATACACCCCGCTCCATGCGAGAAATCCAGAAAGTCTTTTTTCTCCACTTGTTCGCACGATCATCTCTGGTTCAGGAATCCCATTCGTCCAAAGTGATGCACTCACCATATCTTCATTAATCTCCTCCACTGTCTTTCCTTGTGTGATGATCTTTTGAATTCCATCCACGATTTCTGCACGCCCTCCATAGTTGATGCACATGTTTATCTGCCCTCGTGTTCCACCAGCCGTTTTTGCTTCTGCGTCATCAATCGCTTTTTGAATCCTGTTGTTTAACCCTTCTCGACGACCTACGACCTTCAAACGAACATCCTGCTCCAGAAAAAATCGAGTTCCTTTGTCAGAGCAAGAAATAATAACTCCATCAAATATCCCACTTCTTCCTGTGAACGCTTCCAGTTTTCAGTTGAGAACGCGAACACGGAAAAATGTTCGATCCCGCGTTCAAGTGCCGCGAGCCCGATCGTCTTAACATTTTCATATCCCTTACGATGTCCTTCGAGTGAGGGGAGACCGTGCTCTTTTGCCCACCGACGATTACCATCTAAGATTATTGCTAAATGCTTCATACAAATCGCGCGTAAAAATAGATTGCCCCCAAAATAAAGATCCAGGCGACCCCAATGAGATCCATGATCTTCATGCGATTTGTAAACTCTTCCCAGTCGGCCCATCCTCCATACTTCCAGCTCAGACGGCGACCGAAGAACACTCCGACAAAAAGTGCGATGAGCCCAAAGACAGGAACAAGTGACAACAAGAACCAAAAATAAAGCCGTGCCCCGAATGCCCATCCTTGGGTAAACAGGAGCGCCCCAAGAGCTGGGGTCCGTAGGTAACGTGCTTTACGCAGATCATCAGGAACAAGTTCGAGCGTGAATCCGCATCCTCCACACTTCTCGTTCCATGCTTCCACTTCTCTCTGACATGATGTACAGGTTTGATTCATACGCACCCAGTATAGCAAAAGCAGGCTGTTAGAGCCTGCTTATTACCTGACGTAATCAAGTGGGTTTTGAAACTTTCCATTTCGAATCACCTCAAAGTGGAGGTGGGTTCCTGTTGATCGTCCCGTCGTTCCAGTTTGTGCCAAGACCTGCCCTGTACTCACCACATCTCCCACAGAAACGTAATTCTTTGAGTGATGAGCGTAGCGTGTGACATATCCATCTCCATGATCAACCTCAACGGTCAGGCCATATCCACTCCGCCAACCGCTGTAGATCACGACCCCTCCTCGAGCCGCATAACTGGATGTCCCGTAGTCACCATCGACATCAAGCCCTGTATGCTTCCATCCATAGTATTGCGTGATGATATGCCAATCTGTTGGCCATACCCATCCACTCACAACAGCACTTGGAGCACTCACCTGCGGAGCAGTAAAGAGGGTTGTGATTGAAGCAGTGCTTCGAGCCGTCGTCACCGGAGAAGGAGGTTCTGCGTCAGGCAACAGGAGATCGTCTCCAATCGCCAGTCGATTTGCACTACTCATCCCATTTTCTTTCATAATGGTTTCCACATCCACAGAATAATTTCGTGCAATGCTCGATAAGGTATCGCCACTCTTTACCGTATACACAAGACCATCTACTGGAAGAATCTTGAGCTCCTGGCCAAGATTAATCGTACTTGTATATGTCAGTCCATTCGACCAAAGAATCGTTGAAAGACTTAATCCATAACTCTCTGCAATTTTTCCAAGGGTGTCGCCCTCCTGAACCACATAGACTTCTGTTTCACTTCGAGCGGGAACCGTCGTTTTTACCGGAGATACATCCTCACCGACCGTTGGAGTGACATATGTTTCTTCAAGGTAATCTAGGTCAATATGGCGACGGGTATCCACGACCGTTCCTGAGAGGTACGAAGAACTCGTTCCAAGCGATACGACAGGTGTTCCTGCCTCAACGACTTCAAGGACGAAGGAATCATCTTCTGACACGAGTTGATACAAAAGACTCTTCTGACCAAAATCTTCTGCACGCACATCACGAGCTGAAAGGTTTATCCAAGTGACCCCAACAATAATGATCACCATCATGACGTGCATGGTGTATCGATTTGAAATAAGGAACACCACACGGTGCTTTGCGGGAAATAATACTTTTTGAACGTATCGACGAGTAAAAAAGAATACGCGATAGACGGGAACCCCAAAGAACCGAACAAAAAACAGACCGGTGCTTTTCAAAGGCGCGGCCAGTTTCTGAAGCCCGTTTCCCCCATGTCGCTTGAGAAGAATCAATCCACGCAAGAAGCCCAAGAGAGAGCGGACAATAAATTGTTTAAAAGAAAGATTCAGAAGAATCTGTTAATTTACCCAGGAAGATATACAAAAAATATGCCTTTTTGTCAATCAATTTACTCTCCGTGTGGAGTCGTTGTTCCTTCTCGTCCGTAGTCATCGCTGAAACGCTCGATGTCATCTTCGCCAAAATAATCTCCCCGCTGAACCTCGATAAAAACCAAGGTCTCATCCCCGATACACGCAACGCGATGCTTCGCTTCAAAGGGAACGATGAGAACTTCCCCTGGACCATGATCAGACTCAACGTCATCAAGTGTGAGTCTGGCTTGGCCTGAAATAATCACCCAAAATTCTTCCCGACGTTTGTGACGCTGATAGGAAAGCCTGCCACCTGGACTGACGGTAATGCGTTTCACCTGATGGGTTGGCATCTCCTCAAGAACGTCATATCGCCCCCATGGTCGAACATTTTCTGGTGTATTCATAGAAATGTTTTATATGTTAGTCGATGATGTTCACAGGGACCATATTGGGCGATTGCCTCTCGATGCATTTTTGTTCCGTACCCTTTATGGATCTCGAATCCGTACTGAGGAACATGTTGAGCAAGCTCTTTCATGAACCGATCGCGTGTCACTTTTGCAATCACACTCGCACACGCAATCGACTTCACGGTTGCATCTCCTCGAATGATTCCACGTTGCGGAAATGTAAGTCCTGGAATGGTCCAAGCATCCACGAGCGCATACTCAACATTCTCAATCGCCCGGACGGCACGTTGCATCGCCAGAAGATTCGCTCCTCGAATGTTCAACTGCATAATCTCCTCAACACTCGCGAACCCAACCGCCCATGCCGTGGCTCGCTCTATAAGAATAGGATACACCTCTTCGCGCCGATGTTCACTCATGAGCTTACTATCCTTGATGGATCCGATGCGAGAATCTATGGGCAAAATAACCGCCGCCGCGACAACCGGACCTGCCAATGCACCGCACCCAGCTTCGTCGACACCAACGATTCGGTGATAGCCTTGAGCCATCAACTCACGTTCAATCTTAAAGGTTGGGGGTGATTTGGTTGACATGAGGCTTAAATTTTCCTAATATATCCGCGTATTTCTTTATTCTCGTACGTCATCTATGACTATTATACAGTACGCACTTGCCGCAGGAGTTCTCGCAATTCTCTGGGGCGCCGTTCTCACTCAATGGATTCTTAAGCGTCCAGCCGGTGAAGGAAAAATGAAAGGAATAGCGCTGGCTATTCAAGAAGGAGCAAATGCCTACATGGCCCGTCAGTACAAGATGATTGCCGGAATCGGTGCGGTCATCTTCCTCGTTCTGGGATTCACTCTTGGATGGACCCTCGCCATCGGGTTCCTTGTGGGAGCCGTCCTCTCTGGACTCGCCGGATACATCGGTATGTCCGTCTCTGTTCGTGCGAACGTCCGAACCACAGAAGCCGCAAAAAGTGGCCTCTCTGCGGCACTCGACGTAGCGGTTCGTGGAGGAACAGTAACGGGTCTTCTCGTCGTTGGTCTTGCTCTCATTGGAGTCGCTGGATTCTATGGAGCTACAGGAGATATTCATGCGCTTATCGGACTTGGATTCGGAGGATCATTGATCTCCGTCTTTGCCCGACTCGGAGGAGGAATCTTCACCAAGGCCGCTGACGTTGGTGCGGACCTTGTGGGAAAAACCGAAGCTGGTATTCCTGAGGATGACCCTCGTAACCCAGCGGTTATTGCAGACAACGTTGGAGACAACGTTGGAGACTGTGCAGGAATGGCTGCTGACCTGTTCGAGACCTACGCGGTGACCCTTGTGGCAACAATGGTATTGGGAAATATTTTGTTCCCAAGTTCTGATGTGCTTGTCATGTACCCACTCGCCCTTGGATCAATCGCCATCATTGCCACCATTGTTGGAACCTTTTTTATCAAGCTTGGAAAAAGTCAGAACATCATGGGAGCCCTCTATAAGGGTCTTGCCATGGCCGGAGTCCTTGCAGCTGTCGGATTCTGGTTTGTCACAAATCGATTTGATTTCACCGGAACCAATTTAGATGCCATGAATCTATTTTGGACATCTATCCTCGGACTTGTTATCACCGCTCTTCTTATTATCATTACGGAGTACTACACCGCCACAGAATATAAGCCTGTTCAGAAACTTGCAGAAGCCTCTGAATCAGGACACGGAACAAACATTATTGCGGGACTAGCCCTCTCAATGAAATCAACCGCTCTTCCTGTTCTTACGATCGTTGCGGGAATCTTGATCGCCTACAACCTTGGAGGACTCTACGGAATTGCTGTCGCCGCCGTTGCTATGCTCTCTCTTACCGGAATTGTTGTGGCGATGGACGCCTATGGTCCAATCACGGACAACGCTGGAGGGATTGCGGAAATGGCTGAGCTTCCAGAAGAAGTTCGTGCGGTTACTGACCCGCTTGATGCCGTTGGAAACACCACAAAAGCGGTAACCAAAGCGTACGCGATTGGTTCTGCAGGACTCGCAACCCTCGTCCTTTTTGGAGATTACATTCACACGATTGAAGCCACAGGAGCAACCATTGAATTCAATCTTGTCGATCCAAACGTGATCGCAGGACTCTTCTTGGGAGGACTTGTGACCTACCTCTTTGGTGCCATGGCGATGGAAGCTGTTGGAAAAGCGGCAAGCGCCGTTGTGGAAGAAGTACGACGACAGTTCCGAGAGATTCCAGGGATCATGGATGGAACAGGAAAACCTGAATACGGTAAAGCTGTCGACATCGTAACTGCGCGTGCAATTAAATACATGATTGCTCCTTCACTCCTGGCTGTCCTTGCCCCAATCGTTGTCGGATTTGGGCTCGGAGCCGAAGCACTTGGTGGACTCTTGATTGGTTCGATCATCACAGGACTCTTTGTCGCGATCTCTATGACCACTGGTGGTGGAGCTTGGGACAATGCAAAGAAGTACATTGAGTCTGGAAACTACGGAGGAAAGGGAAGTGACGCACATAAAGCAGCTGTCACAGGAGACACCGTTGGGGATCCATACAAAGACACCGCTGGACCAGCGATCAACCCAATGATCAAAATCTTGAACATTGTTGCCCTCTTGATTGCCGTCTTCATTATCTAGCTCTCAACACACACAAACACCCGTCGCGATTACGACGGGTGTTTTGATTTCAAAAAAAATCGCACAGAACAAAGAAGTTTCACCATCTCTATCGAAAATGATGGATTGACAAACGTCTTTCATTATGGTGAACTGACGTCTGCTCTTTTTAGCAGACAACCCCGTCACATCCGAACCAAGGGAGGCCGAGATGGCCCAGGATTTCTATCTTCGCATACCGGTCCCTGGTGGGGATGCGTATGAATACGTGCGTGTCGACTCGGCACGCATCACACGAGAGCTCATCACACAGCTCTACACGCGTGAACGCAGTCGGCAAGGCCCGCCTCGCTACTTCGCCGTCAGTGGAAGCGGTCACACCAACACAGACCACATGGATCTTGGTCCGTTGCTCGAATCGGTCCATGACCTGCTCCTCTCATACACTCCTGGGTTTCAGGAGCTCGGACCGGTGGGAGAAGAGACCTTGCAGACCTTGTCCGAGGGTCTCACCTTCGAACGTCTGTTCGCCTCTCTCGAGCGTGGTGAGATCACTATCGCAAAGCGTGAATGGGAGGGAATTCTCCATGCACTCCTGGCAGGAACCTTGTCACTGGCAAGTCGCCTTCAGGCAACGGACAACCATGCGAGTAGTGTCTCGGTAGGCATCGAGCAGATCTCTGCCACCTTCGAAGAGAACGAGGCCGCAAGGCTTCGGATCTATGACGCCGTAATTGAAGGGTCGCTCCTGCTTCTCCACACAACCGCCCGTCTCGACACGATCGAGGAAGGACTGAGCGCTCTCGAACAAGAGGTGGATGGGACGATCTCACGGTGGCAGGAACAACTGTCGGCAGATTCCGAACCCTACGCATCCGCCAGAACCTTCTTCGGGGGGTCAGATGGTGACGTGGGATTCAATCTCCAGGCATTTCAGTTCAATCGGAACCCGTCCCTCTATGAGGGAGACGAACCTGACACAATACTCGCACAACTCCATCTTGAAGAGTGCCAAGAGACGCTCACGAGAATTCAAGAAGAGTGGAGACTGCTTCAGGAACGTGTCCACCGGGAAGTCTTCCCGATCCGCGCAACCATCGCAGAACTCTGTGCCGACCTTGGCAAGGGAAGCCGTGCCATCCGTGAGTATCGAAGAGCCTTCGGGGCAACGCACCAGCCTCCGTTTGAGCTCGACGCGTTCCGCGAGAGAATCACTCCTGAACAATTCAAAGCAGGAGGAGAACTCGCAGACGACCACCGTTGGGGACCTTCCACAACCAAGAGTCGCCTCGACTCGCTGTGTTCCCGCATGATCGCACGGCTCGAGAAGCCGGTGCTTCCCTCTGCGGTAGAACGCCTGCTTGACCAGGCAGGACGGTTCCTCACTCAGATGCAGACGGTGGCCGACTCTCCGGCCGGTGACTCAACTCAGAGGGTCTCGTCTCCTTCACCTGAGTCGCCAGCATCCCATTCAACAGAGTCTGACTCAGACGTTGGGAGACCCGAGGCAATCGTCGACCCTCGTCGAGCTCAAGAGATCTACGAGCTGGTAAAGTGTGTGGGATTCGTCCTCACATGCAACCATCATCACTTGGCAGCAACCACCATCCGAGCCATGCTCGACGTACTCCGCTTCATGGGACGAGTCAGCCTCGAAGAGGTGGAACTCTACCGACGTGAACTCTACAAGCTCTCCCGCGCAAGTGGGGAACGTGTCCACACGGACGATGGCAAGCGGGTTTCAACTCTCCGTAAGTCGAGCCAAGCAACCTGGATCGCTTTCGAAACAAGGAAGCAAAAGCGACTCAAGATGACCGTACAAGGAGGCAAGCGCACAGAAGCACTTCTGGCGCGCCACCAGCTGACCACAGAACAAATCAAGGCGGCACACGAAGGCCGTCGCGCGGAGCAAGAGGAGCTCCATCGAAGCCGGAAGGCTTAAACGCAACCTCACCTGAGGAGATCGCAAGACTCCTCTTTTTATTTTACAGAAATTCCCAAATATAAAACCCGTGTCGTCGTAGACACGGGTGGTCGTTGAAGGGCTAGACCCCTTCGATCAGCTCCTGGTAGATCACGAACCCTTCGCGCGTGAGGTCCCGCAAGAGCTGTGGGACATCGCGCGGATCGAGGTCCGCGAGGTTCGTCCCTTCGAGCTCGAACGCCTGGAAGGCGGGGAACTCCTGCGCGAGGGCCAGCAGGAGAAGGTCTCTCTGCGTCCCTGCCTTGAGGGACGCCTTGAATCCCGGCGCTCCGGTGTTGAAGATCACCTGGTGGGGATCCCCACCAACCGCCATGGAGACCAGACGCGCGTCGTCACCGGGCGCGTCGTAGGTGGTCACCATGAAGTGCGTTCCGCGAATGCACAGCGTGTCGAGCTGTCCGACGACGGTGAGCTCACAGGCCGCACGGACGTTCATGTTCGCCCGGTCATAGCCCACGAGCGTCGCGCGTGAGGGGTAGCGCGGAGCGATGTAGGTCACCGCGTTGCCGTTCTTCTGGATCTCGCCGTTTCCCGAAAGGGACCACTCGAGGTCGCCCTTGAGCTTGTCGGCGTTGACCGCGTGAACGGTCACACTTCCCGCGACCGGAACGGTCGCGTGCGCCACCGAGAGGCGGAACACGCGCTCCGCCACGATCTGGAAGGCTCGCACAACACTGTGCAGGGTCCCCGGGAGATCAACCCGGATCGTGCCAGTCCCCACCTCGGAAGCCACCATAGTGGCACCCTTGGGCGTGACCGTGAAGTTGGTGGCCCGGGCGTTGCTGTGGTACCAGCGGAGGTCCTCGACCGTGTGGCCGAGATTCTTGCGCACGCGCGCACCCACTTCGATGAGCTCTCCGAGCTCGAACTCGCTCCGACAGCTCAGCGTGATCGGCGGGTGGTTCTTGTTGCCACCGGCTCCTCCAGACGAGTTGTCATCGTCGTTGTCCTCGCTTCCACCCAAGGGACGGATGCCCTTATCGAGGTATCGGCGGTTGCAGATCGTGCGAATCGACTCGATCTCCTGCTTGACGTCATCGCCCTCGGCTCCGCGCATGCGGATCTCCAGGTGATCCTGGATCTCAGGTGCCGTGCGGTTGAGCACCTCCAGGAGTGCGACGAGTCGCGGATCGTCGATGAGTTCCGCCCGG
>PFEU01000025.1:2898-7400 GCA_002793515.1 Candidatus Uhrbacteria bacterium CG10_big_fil_rev_8_21_14_0_10_48_16 | reverse complement strand
AATCATTCGATCCCACGGAGAAATTCCTCTCATCTCTACGGCAGATCCTACAGAATACAAAAGCCGACTGCACGCAAAGCTCGTCGAAGAAGTGGAGGAGTATCTCGAAAGCGAATCCTCTGAAGAACTCGCCGATATCCTTGAAGTGATTCACTCACTTACCGCTCTTCAAGGAGTCCCCCGTGAACAGCTCCAACACCTTCAAAACAAAAAACGCGACGAGCGCGGAGGATTCGAAAAACGTATTGTTCTCAAAGAGACGAGGTAATCGTCCATCGCAAAATTCGATGGACTACCTCGCCTTTTTTGTCACATGGAACCCTAGGTATTTCCCAACCATCAGACGTGTTTGGGCGTCAATCGCCGGGAATGAACCAAAAACAATAAACGTAATGGGAAGAAGCGCCCACTGAAGCGCCATGATAAACCAGGTATGTCTTCGAACCTGTTGAGGACGCTTTGGCAGAAGAGTAAGCGACATCATGGCCGACACAAAAATTCCAATCATCGCTAACTGCATGAGTTGTTCAAGGGTAAACGGTGCCGCTTGAATCAACGCGTTCGACTCACCCTTTGCCACCCAAAGAGGAAGCCACCCGAGAACAAACATGATGATTGGAGCGGTCGCCCAGGTAAACATCCCTTCAATATGGTTAAACACATATTGAAGCTTCTTCTTGAACGGAATCTGCGTGTCCCGCTTAAACCCATCAATCACATAGGGAAGATGTTCCACTCCCCAAGCCCAACGTCGCATCTGAATATACAACGCCTTCATGGATTGCATATAGGTCGTTCCTGTGACCGCATCCATTGAGACAGGAAGGAACATAGGGGTCACACGATAATTTCCGTGGTAATGAAGGAAGGCCTGCATGAAAATACGGGAATCTTCACTCACAATATCTTTCTGCCAAAACCCAACATCCTTCAACATCTTCCACGGCATGGAGTGGGAAGAAAACGTCCAGAGTCGCTCTGAACGAGTCAGCTCCCCAAACAACCAGAAGGTCGTTCCAAACGCTCCGATACGAACCGGCGCAGAAGCAGACCAGATATTATTCGAGAACAACGCGATGGGTTGAAACGAAGAATGCGTTGGATCCTCCACCGTCGCATACAAATACGTCAGATAAGAGAAATACTGCGGGTGAGCAACGGTATCAATATCAAACGCTGAGACGACAAGATCCTCATCTTGAATCTCGGGAAACTGCTCCGTGATTCTTTCAGACATCCTGTTCCCCATCCAGTTAAGATTCGATCCTTTTCCAGGAATCTCACCAGGGAGTCCTTTTGGATGAAGTGTGGATCCAAAGTACTTAAATACACCTCCAAACTCTTGCTCAGCTCTGCGAACGATTTTCCCAAACGCCTCCTTATCGGCCTCCTCCCCTCCCAGGACAACGATCATTCGATTATTGGGAAACTTATTTTCTTTCAAGGAGCGGAGAGTTGAACGAATAATCTCATACCCTTCCTTATACGTTGGAAGGAAAACCATATGTACGATGTGACCAGAGCCATCTATCGATGAGAGTTTAGATTGCCAATCAACCTTATCTGCCTTCCGATAACGATCCCACGAAATCAACACAAAGATGTTGAAGTAGAGAACGCGAAACAACCACAGCAAATCAAAAACGATAATAAAAATGATCACCCAGAGTGGCTTGATAAAACTGAGCGTCAGGGCGATTGAAAATGTCCCCCAGACCAAGAGGCCGGGGAACATTTCCCAAAATCGCATCGAACCGTATGTGTAGGGTTTTTGCATTAACGTTCGGAAGAAATATCTTTCTGAAGTCGGTTAAGAAAGCGGTGTGCGTGATCCTTTCCACCAAGTCCAAAGGCAAGTCCACCAGCAAGCGCAAGCATAGCCACAAGCCCTGTAAAGAGAACCTGGATGAGCTCAGGAGCGATTTGAAGCTGAACGAGTGCCACCATGAGGGTAAAGACGAGAATGGCCCATTTCGCGACCCCTGACAAGAAATCCGCAGAAGAAAGCTTTGCTGCTTCAACAGCCGTCTTTACTACATTCTGAACGAAGTTTGCTAAGAGGATTCCTGTAAGGAGGATGATCACCGCAATAATGACATTCGGAATGAAGAGAACGACTTGTTGGAGATAGTTCGTCACCTGATCCCAGCCGAGGATATCTGTCGCAGCAATAAGAGCAATAATGATAATGAACCACTTCACAATCCACCCAAGAAGACTTCCGATGTGAAGACGCAGACCAGCACGTTCAAACTGAGAGGTAATTTCAAGGCGCTTTGCAAGCTCATCAACCCGTAAAAGAAGTATCACCTTTACCACGACACTTCTTAAAACGAGGGCGACAACGACTCCAATGAGAAATACGATAATAGCTCCTAACAAATTTGGAAGATACGCCACGAGCGTTTCCCAAAGTTCTAACAATGGACCTTGAAGGACTTCTGATGAATAAGCCATAAGAAAAAGTGTTTAAAAATTACGATATCTTATCTTTACCATATCACTTTGCTTCCTATTCAGTCACGCTGTTTATCCCCATTTTTGGCTTACTCTTTGTGATTAATGGAGGTCGATCATACGAAGGGATTACATAATCTACTCCCTCAAAAAGTTTCCCCTGTAACAGAGTCGGTAGATCAAGCCGTTCTGGATTTTCTAAACCAACGACAGGAATAGATTGGGTAAACGCAATACTGTTCGCGATCGTCGTACTCACCCGACTTGCGGTAAATGACCCCGGGCCCGTTACAACAATCACTCCTTCCAAATTTTTCAATGGAAGAGACTGCTCAGACAGAAAAACATCAAGAGCCGGGAAATACCCCTCAGGAGAAGATGCAACTTCTGTTACAGAGTGCACACCTTCCCCATCAAACACACCGAACGTGATTGAACGAATGTCTTGTGCGGAAAGAATCAAATGCATATCTATCCTTGAAGTCGATCAATCATCACGACACGCTCCCCATTAAGAATGGAAAAAAGGAATCGATCCGCCACCTGACGCCGATCAAGAAACTCATCCTTAGGCATGAGGGTATAATTAATCTCATAAGGAATTTCATCTTCGAACTTCCCAATCACCTTTTCCAAATCTGATTGTTTGATGGAACCGACAATTAACATATCTGTAGCGATATCTGTGGCATCAACAAATCGGCCTGTAAACGCAAAATAATCGATATTCCCCTTTTCCTGGAGTTCTTGGACAAGATTTTGTTTCAAAAGAATCTGTACCTTCTGGAATAATGAACGAAGGTCTTCAAAAAGAATAAAATCTTTATTCGTGCTGTAGTACTTCTTTCTGTCTGATAATCGCTTGGCATCCTTTTTTTCACCCGTTTTCTCGATAAGAAGCCCTAATTCCACCAAATTTTTCAGTTCTCGTCGTACAGAGTTCAGCTGTGCATCTATCCTGCGGGTCAGTTCTCGCACAAAAAAAGCTTCATCAGGTTGCTGAAGAAACAGAGCAATAAGCCTAGCTCTCGTCTTTGAGCCAAACATCTGTTCGAGTTTAAAAGGTTTTTTGGTCATACAGGTTCATTTGCGCCCCCCGAACATCTAGGTATAATGTACACAAATGACCATATCCGGGCAAATTATATGAGCGTCGAGATTAAAGGAGCTACCTACGAACCACAAGCACCCGATGAACACATTCGAGGCCTCTCCCTTCTTCTTCCTGTACAGGATCGAGGGGGTTTTATCTTCTTGATTGCGTATACAAAAAAAGAAAGTCCTGATTCAGAACTCCTTCTCCAAGTTCTCATGGATCAAACGCGTCGACTCGCTGAGACGTTTGGAAAAGAAGCAAATCCTCAACACCGATTTGAACAATTTCTTGGTGCACTCAACGAGACGCTCGCTGAACATGTTCGAGAAGGACATTGGAATCTTCCTATTGAAGACGTACATGCACTCATTGGTATTGCATCCACATCAGAAATGTATCTCTCAGGAACTGGGGACCTTGTCGCATTATTTCTTCATAAGAAGCCCTCACAACGGTATCAGATATTTAATCTCTTCCGAGGAATCCAAACAGAACAATCCCTTCCAACCTGGGAAAAAACATTTGCTGTTGTGTTAGACGGCGATCTTCATGCGGGAGATGTTTTTTGCGTCACAGATAAAGATCTCCAACAAATCATTCCAGCCGATGAACTCAATCACATTCTCTCCTCCCTCCCTCCTATTGGAGCGGTTGAAAAAATTCACCAATACTTCTCACATAAGGAAGGGATGCTCCTCACGGTTCTCAAAATAGTCGATGATACCTTTCCCTCGACCATACAATCCCCTCATCTTGCCGTCCCTCAATCAAACCTTTCTGTGGAAGAACTTAATGCCACGGAAGAGACAACCGATCGGCTCCTTGATGACCAACGACCAAGCTTCTCAATTGTTCTCAAAGAAATACACGCATTCATCCAATCAAAAACAGATCAGCGATCCCGCCTCCTGAATGATCTTCATTCTCAAGGAAGCCTCAAAAACGGTAT
>PFEU01000025.1:0-2877 GCA_002793515.1 Candidatus Uhrbacteria bacterium CG10_big_fil_rev_8_21_14_0_10_48_16 | reverse complement strand
CTGGAAAGTCGCCATCCTCGCCACGAAGTACATCATAAAAAAGACTTCGCGTTCGATCAGTCTTCTGAAAAATAAGGAAGAGCGTGTCCAAATACAGAAGCGTCTTCAGCTAAAGAAACAACATACACAAGGAGAGGTTCTATCCCTGATAAACCGATTCAAAGGCGTCCCCAACTCAACAAAATATCTCGTCGCAGGAATTGTGGTTGCGGTGCTTGTTCTCTTCATTGGGATCTCCGTTATTTCCAAATCCCAAGCACGTGCAACAGATGAGAAAGCCTATCAAGAGCAACTTACCGCCATCGAGGACGTCATGGAACGCGCGGCAGGAGCTGTTATTTACAAAGACGAGAATCAAGCACGCAGTCTCTTTGTAAATGCGCAAACGTTAATTGAATCTCTTCCTACAGATACTCCTGAACGCGAAGAAAAAGCTCAAGAGCTTAATCATGATCTTCAAGCCGCTCTCAATGACATTCGTCACTTAGTCACCGTCCCAAACCCCCCACTCCTTGCTGACCTTGAAACACTTACGGATGGCGTATTTGGAAACACGGTTCTCTTAAGCGAGGGCACGTTGTTCATCGCGGGATCTGATGGGCGGACCTACGAACTAAACCAAACGGAAAAACGTTTTGATCTTGCCGCTTCGATGGGAACGGGAGAAACGTTCTCTCCCCTCGCCTCCACACAAGAAGATGGACGTCTCTATGTTCTCGGCCAGACGGGATCTGTCTATGGAGTCTCATTAGAGAACAAGACGATAAGCCCCCTTGAGATTCAAGACGATCGCTGGATTGATCTCGAGGCCTATGCCAATCGTCTCTATCTGTTACGGCCAAGCCAAAACGGAACGGAAGGACAGATCGTTCGGTTTAATAGAAATGGATCTTCCCTTACCGATCCGTCTGACTGGATCACTTCAAGAACCGTCTCATTTGATAAAGCGGCATCTATCGCCATTGATGGAAATGTCTATGTCCTCATGTCAGACGGATCCATTGCGCGTTTTGCGAGTGGAAGCGAGGAGGGTTGGGATGTCGGTATTGTAGACCCACGCATCACTTCAGCAACCAAACTTTGGACGGATCCAGAAAGCGACTACCTCTATGTGCTCGAACCATCAACAGAGCGCCTCATCGTGTTCCGTAAAGATTCAGGAGCATTTGTCGTTCAATATCGATCAGATGCATTCACCGGACTCACAGACTTCGTTGTTGACGAAGCGGGCTATACCATTTATCTTTTAGCAGGGTCTAAACTTTATTCGATTGCCCCAAGTCATCTTGAATAATATGAAAACACAACATTGGATTATTCTCGTTCTCGCCATCGCGATCACTGGAGGACTCCTTCTTTGGCCAAAAACACACACAGAAGATCCCGCAATAAATGAGCTCGTCGGTCAATGGCAGGCGGGAGGAATGAATGCAGACGGGTTCGAGTGGTCTATGACGTACACCTTCGAAACAGACGGAACCTACACCCTCACAACCGGAACGGACTACGCAGAAGAAGGAACCTACACGATCGCCACCCGATACCTAGATGGATCCTTCGAAGTTCACAAAATATTTCAAGAGGGCGAAAAGGAATACACCATGGTCCTCATCCCAGGTGAAGATCCTAACGTTCTTGGTCTCGAAGGAATTGAACTCACACGTGTAACCCCATAAAAAAATCCCGCTCAGTTTCCTGAGCGGGATTTTTGTTTGAATAGACTACTTGAGGGTGACAGCTCCTCCAGCATCTTCGATCTGCTTCTTCATTTCTTCTGCCTGTTCTTTTGAAACACCTTCCTTCACCATGGTAGGAGCGGCGTCAACAATATCCTTTGCTTCTTTGAGTCCAAGACCGGTGATCGCACGTACCGCCTTAATCACGTTAATCTTGTTCTCTCCACAACTTGCGAGCTCGACATCAAAAGAGGTCTGCTCTTCAGCAGCAGGACCTGCAGCAGGACCAGCAGCCATCATCATGGCAGGAGCAGAAGCGCTCACACCAAACTTATCTTCAAGCACTTTTACGAGATCTGCAAGATCCAATACAGACATCTGCTCTACAGACTCCACAAGAGCCTTAAACTTTTCTGGGACGACAACTGCTTCCTTGGTTGTTTCTTCTGACATAATACATTGATTGATTGAATAATGAGGTTACGCCTTTGCCTCTTTAATAGCATCAAGGACGTAAACGAACTTACGGAGATTTCCTGCAAGGACATTAACGAATCCAGAGATTGGAGCGTTAAGTGTTCCAACGAGCTGAGCAAGTAATTGCTCTCGGCTAGGAAGTGTTGCAAGCTGTTGAATCGCTTCTGTTCCAACGAACTGGCCTTCGAGAATTCCTCCAACGATAGAAATTGAATCGCGATCTTTTGCGAACTCAGCCATGAGTTTCGCAGCGGCAACTTCATCGTCGAATCCGAACGTGGTGAGAATACTGCCTTCCAAATCATCTTTGCTGATTGTGAAGCCATTATTCTCAAGCGCACGTACGAGAAGGGATTTTTTTGCGATGAGGAGCTCAACGCCCACCTCGCGACCCTTTTCACGCAGAGTATTTGCATCTTCCATCGTGTATCCAGCCACGCTGGTGAACACCACAGACTTCATGCTTGTGAGTTTTTGCGCCAACTCATCAACAATCTCTGACTTTTGTGCACGTGTTTTTGGCATAGTAAGGTTCGACCTTTAAAAATAAAAAACTACGGATTCACGCCGTAGAACAAGGTCGAAAAGCAAGCCTTTCGATGTTCACCTCAACGGGACCTATGCTTATTCAGCAGCCCGTGATCTACGGTAAATCTTCAGTTCAAAGAAAGGATACAAAAAGTCTGGTTTTTTGTCAATATCAATATTTTAGACAACCAGGTCG
>PFEU01000023.1 GCA_002793515.1 Candidatus Uhrbacteria bacterium CG10_big_fil_rev_8_21_14_0_10_48_16 | reverse complement strand
TTCTATACATCAGACTCCGGAGAAACGTATTCATACACCTCCTACGCCTATGAGGATCGTTTGTATCTCACGCATAACGCGACGGAATGTTCTGACAGTAGTGCAGGATGTACGCGGTTGTATGAGTTCGACACAGATGTGTATTTGAATGGGGTTCAGAACCCATCATTTGAAGATGATGAGGATAGTGATGGTGTGCCTGATGGATGGAATAGGAGACACAGCACAGCTCTATTGACTACAGGCACAGCTCAATACGGAAGTACATCGGTGAAGCTTCCACGAAACGCCGTTGTTCAACTTGAACAGTTTGTGGATGTTTCGGAATATAATTTTTATACGTTTAGTGCTTTCTTTAAAGCCGTAAGTGATGGGGGACAGGGGATTGTGCATCTTACGTTTCTAGATTCAGATGGAAATGAAGTGGATGCATCGGGCACATCGTCATCTGGAGATTGTACGTGGAACGCGACGAGTCTGTCTTATGAATTACTACCTGCGCCATCAGCTGATGAATTTGAACAGGTTTCTTGTCTATTCACGACTCCAAGAGATGTGGTTCAAGTGCAAATGCGGATTGGAGGGTACTGGCTTTCATCCGTGTCAGATGGAGTCTATGTTGATGCGGTTCAACTAGAACTTGGTGAGGACGCAAATATATTTGCTGAAGGATACAGTACGACGCCAGTGGCGGTGTATTATAAGATTGCTCCGGATTATCTTGGGTGTACCGGTGGAGCGAATGATCCAGCAGAATGTGATGGGTATGCGCAGGTGTGTTCGGCCCAAGACGTTGGTTGTAACTTGTATGCCCCAGAAGATGGTGATCCAAGTGTTCCTGCGATCATTTCCGAGCTTGATCAGTGTCCAAGCGAGTGTGTTGGATATACGACGTACAAGCAAGAAGCAACGGATTACGAAAGCGAGGATTTTCCACTCTACTTTATTGCGACCAGCGCGAGTAGCTGTTCTGCGCAATATGTTGGATGTGATTCTTATACAAACCTTGCGAGTGTGGAAGCAGGAGGGGAGGGAACGGAGTACTACACGAATCTCCGATCCTGTTTGACCGAAGCTATCGCAGATGGAGATAGCGGGCAGGTTCCTTCAACGTACTTCACGTGGGAAGGATCTGATAATGAAGGGTATCAATTGCAGACATGGTATTTACTTGAGTCAAACTACGAAGACTCAGCCAGCACGTTTACAAATTCAGGGTATGTAGAGAGTTTGCCGGAATTGGCACCGTGTACACATATTTCAATGACATCAGAGAATGAAGTCGTTTGTGATGAGGCTTCAGAAAGTGATTTGATCGATGATGTTTGGAATAATGAGACGTGTGACGAGCACGATGATATTTTTGATAATCCAGATTGTCGAGAGTTCTTTGATACCGAAGGAACAATTCATTATCGACAATATTCCGATACGATTTCTATTTCTGATGCATGTACCCCATATCGGAAGGATTCAGGAGAGGAAACAGATTGTGAGGACTCAGGCGGATATTGGACAGAGCAGGGATTCTGTCGCTATTACGTTTTATCTGAAGAGAGTACGGAGTGTCCGGCAGAACAAAATGGATGTCGCGAATATACCGGTGGAGCAGGAAGAAATGCCTCTACGATTCTCACGGATACCTTTGAAGGAGGGACGTACGAGGATTTTGCGATTGCAGATACAGATGCCAATGAATCATCTCTTACAGCTTCAGGGTTTATTACATCAGGATCTGCCCCTTATTCGGTCTCTATCAGTAATGAATCTGTAGCGACAGAAGGGCATTCTTTGTATGTTCTCGGCAATGCAGGTGAGATAAACGGTATTGAAACGGTTCAGATTTCGAATGGAGCGACGTATGATGCAGACACTGCATCGACCTGTTCAGGAACCGTAAGTGATGCGGGATGTGACCTCACCACCGATAACGATGGAGATGGGTCAGATGATGAAAGTTGTACCGTCAGCGACGGAAGTGACAGTTGTGGAACCCTTGCCGGCTCACTGGTTGCAGGAAAGACGTTTATGCTGGACTTCTGGGCAAAGGGAAATGGGAACCTCTACGTGACCTTTGAAGAAGAGGGAGGAAGTGGAGATGCACATGACTTTGTGAATCCAACCGCAGAGGTCACGACTTTTTCAGATCTTACGCCTGTTGCATTAGATGGATCATGGGCTCTCTATAGTCTTGGGCCTCTTGATACCTCATCGTACGATGCGTTCGATGAGACGGCTGTCCTCCGATTTGCGATTTCAGCAGGCGGTGAATTTTACATCGACAACATCACCTTGAAGCAGGTCGAAGAGAATCTCACATTGATTAAAGATTCATGGGTGGTTCCTTCAACTTGTGATCAGACCCCAGGCGGTGTTGACTCTGATCAGTACTACTTAGGGTGTGAAGCGTATACAGACCAGAACGGAAATGATGTTGATCTCTATCAGTTCTCCGACCTGTGTTCAGAGGAAGTGGTTGGATGTGAAGGATTCTTTGACACGGGAAATTCAGATTCTGCGTATCAGCAGGTATTTAATGCCCGTTGTGTCTATTCAACAGATGCGTCTTATGATCTGACGGATGGGGAAGTGGTGGGATCAAATACCGCCTGTATCGTGAATGACATTACGTACTGTACGATTTCTACCGGACGCAGTTATTGTACGTTTGATGCAGAAACGGTGTTTGAGAGTCCTCTTCCGATTGATACCTCTGGAACTGCCGACTTCGCAATTGTCTATGGCCCTGAAACAGCCGTTGTGGCAGGAGATACACCTGTCTATATTGTGGCAAACGATGCTTTTGCCTGTACGTCGAGTGTGATGGGATGTCAGGAAGTCGGAGAACCAACTTATAATCAAGATCAAAGTGAGGTTGAAAGTTTTGAATCGGTGTATTACATCAATCTTCCAGGAGACTACGACAATATTTTGTGTGAACACGAAGCGTTGTTCTGTGAAGAGTGGTCTTCAACACAAGACGGAAACTTCTACTTTAAAGACCCATTGGATAAGAGTTGCGAATATAAATCGACCGTGACGATTGAGAACCAGTCGTACTTTGGATGGTTTAGAACGGGAACCACGGAGCCTTGTTATTGGGAAGATAAGAATGGGGATGGGGAATATACGCGTGCAGATGATGAAGCCTATCTCGTGGCCGGGGAAGAATTCAGTGTATGGCGAAATGGAGATGAGGACGATGAGGATGATGATCTATGGGATTACTACGATGGCTGGGTTGCCAGTTGTGATGGAAAGTATGACTTGTGTACGGAGTTTATTGACGTTGTCGATACCGGAGGAGGACTGAACGATTATGGTCAATCGTATTACTTCACAAATGACGAATTGTTGAGTGAAGATAATTTGACCGATAACCAGCGATGTAACGGACAAGTCAGTCAGAAGTTTGGTTGTGCGCTTTTCAACAACACAACCAATTCGGAATTAACCTACAACACGAGCGCAAGTTATGTCACCGCTGTCCATGCGGATGTGATTTACGGCACAGAAGAAAACGACCTGGTTGATCCGATCAGTTGTACGACGGAAGAGGGAGGGGTCTTTACCGTGTCGGAATCAAGCGCGGAATTGATCGGGCTTTCAGGTCGGACCCTCGATGTGTGTGCTCGACGCTGTCTGTATGAAGTTGGGGATGGAGACAGTATTACAACGGACTTAGCTCAACAAGTTGAGGATGTTGATACCGCCTTCTTAGAGCGATCGTGTTTGTTTGATACGGATTGTCCAACACTGACATCGTACTTAGGAGAAGATGTTTCCGGATCTTGTGGAAATACGGACCAAACACTGACAGATCTCGGTTCAAGTGAAGATGCAGATGACTACTACTTGGTAGACGATGCAAATGAAGTCATTAAGGTAAACCGCGATCGAACGTGCTCTGCGTGGTTAGCGTGTGAAAGTTCCCGAACAAGTTGGAACACGAGTACGAATATGTACGATACGATTTGTGAGTCGATTGATCTGTGCGTCGAAGGATCTTTTCAAGGAGACTCTGTTATCTGTACTAACTGGACAGAAGTAGATCCAATCATTATTTCTGATTTTGAGTATTCGAGTCGAGATGTAAGTTGGACAGGTTCAGAGTATTCTGGATTCTCTATTCCGAATCAATTGCCCGTTCAGTATTATGATCAGTTCAACGTAAACCCAGAGCGTCGATGTGAATACACGACAGGGAATGGACTCACGAATGATAATGATGAGGATGTTGTGTGTTCTTCTACGGAAGATTGCGATACGTATAATATTTCCGGAACGTGTACATTAGATTCAGAATGTACAGATCTTGGTTATGGTGGATGTGAGGAAGATACTGGTGATTGTTTTTACGCATGTAATGAAGTGGTGCAAGATTATCGGCTTGTTTACAATGCTGGTCCGTGTGATTCATCTGAGGGGGTTGGTGTTGGACAAGGTGGTGATTGTACTGTTGGTCACTGTGAAGACTCTGGAGATAGTTGTTCTGCGGATGATGATTGTGTGACAGGTGAAAGTTGTATTGTTGGATATCTGCAAGCGACAGCAACGCAAGATTGTGGAAATGATGATTGTTCTTGTAATCCCGACAATAATGATTCAGATAACGATAATATAAACTCATCATGTTCTGGAGCAACTTCAAGTGCAGGTATTTCAACCGAAGTGTGTGACCCCGTTCAGTTTGTTTGTGTAGATGAACTCACATCTGATATAGAGAATCGTGACGCTTGTGTTACTGATTCGTCATCAAGAACGTGTGTTCCTACAAATACATCTATTGCCGGAACTTGTTATAATGATAGATGCCTCGCGCTTATTGGTGATTTTGATGGCGATGGAGCTCATACTCCTGATCCGTTTTCAAGATCTAAAGCTCGAGAAGAATCTTGTCGTGCATATCCTGAAGTTGATTCTCCATATTCTTCAGATGTCGTTACTGAATGGGCTACATATCCTGATGATGGGGCTGGTTTACCTGATTATTCTGATTACAGTGAAGATATTTCGTCCTCTTCTACAAATCTTGAAATTTGGAGCCATCCTTATAGTTATGTAAGTGGTTATCAAGATTCATTGGTCTGTTCTCCAAATGAAGAAGGGGAAATATCAGATAATTGTATCTGTAGTTACGACAAAGTTGAGTATGGAACCGGGCAATATTATCGATACATCGCTCCAAATTCAGGAAATTCAGCTGATTCATTGTCGTCATCAACAGTGACGTACGATGAAGTTCCAGATGCCGTGTGTGTTGATGGACCTTTTAAAGGTGCTCCTTGTGAAACAAATAATGATTGTCCGACAAATTCAAGTTTAGGAGTGGGAACATGTGAACGTGTTACTAAACAGGATACGTATTATGGTTGGCATGGATACTGTCTCGAAAAAGATACATCAATTCAAATTAATGGAAGTTCCGATACAGAAGATCGAGCATGTCTTACTTGGCTCCCTGTTGATCAATTGAGTGGAGGGACCGATCTTTACGGAAAGTATACTCAGGCTGGATATAAGCTTGAGGATACCTACTACTGTGCAGAAGTGACGCTCGCATATGATATCCAAACAAGTTCAACAATGTGCGCAGAATCACAAGGTTCTTGTCCAGATGGTTCAGGATGGTCAGATTTTATTGATGATATAGAGGCAGATGGAAGTTGTATTGGAGCAGTGACATGTCCAAATGGATACTTCGCTGTCATGACAGGGTGTGGGGATCTTTCTCATGATGAAAGCGGATCTTCAACAACCGATATTGATGATGATAGTCCATTCTGTGCAGAAATTTCAGGAGATAGCGATTGTCCATTTTTCTGTGTTCCGAAGGGTTCCTATAAGACAGAGGATGATGAGATAGATGGAATCAATTCAGACGTAGGAATGCCATGTCTTCCTCCTGGGGTAGAAGCGGATGATAGTGCTAATAACAATCCTTTTAATCGACCTTCAAATAAAAAATGGACATACAGTCAGATTGCTGGGTGGGGAGAGCGAGAGGTAACTCATTCAGCTGGATTTGATTTCACTATTTATCTTGTTTATGACATCGATCCAGATGATGCGAATGTCTCATGGCCGGATGTAAAGGAATGGTATAACGACTGTACAGTAAGAGGAGTCACTGATTCATTACTGGATTTTATTGCCCCGTATGAAGAAGTTGGTCAACTTCCATTGTTTGGGACGGTTGGAAGTAAAGGCTATCGTGCTCCGAGT
Organism: Candidatus Uhrbacteria bacterium CG10_big_fil_rev_8_21_14_0_10_48_16; assembly: GCA_002793515.1. Classification (GTDB taxonomy): domain Bacteria; phylum Patescibacteriota; class Patescibacteriia; order UBA9934; family GWF2-40-263; genus UBA12478. The sequence goes on along the minus strand of PFEU01000023.1, from coordinate 1,817 downwards.
AATGGGACAATTAATTGGAATTTTGGGGGTTACCCAGCTTGTGAGACTTTAGTGCAAGTTGCATCACAAGATGCTTCTAATGAAGGTGATTATAATACGGCTTGGACAGATCGAGATTGGTATGATTCAGGAGAAGAAAGATATACATTACGCGGCGCAATTTATGACAACTTTGAATTCTCAACTTTATCAGAAATAATGCCGTTTGGTGCGACTATTAATTATTCGGAACTTCAAGGAGAATCTGACCCATGGCCACTACAAGTTCTCGCGTGTTCAGACGCGTCTGATGGTTCTTATTATCAGGCTGGTGAAGTTGTTGATCAGATATATTCCTATGCAGTTCCAGAGTCTGATTTATCATGTTCCGTAACAGACTATGTGATCTCAAGCTCAAGTGGTGAGCAAGCAAAGTCGTTCACGAATTTTCAGTTAGTTGAAGGTTTCACATCTTCATCAGAAAATTGGCCAACAACATGTGGGGGTTCTACTGGAGGAGACTGTACTCTTACGTGTTCCACGACAGCGGATCCTGAAGATGAGTGTAATCAAGGTTTATTTTGTGATGATTCAGATTCAGATTCAGATAACTGGGTGTGTATAGGGGATGGTCCACTGCTTGGTAACTCATGTTCTAATGATTCAGATTGTCGACCATTGACTTGCGTAGAGAATGGGGAAATATCTACTTCAAGTGGAAGTGATACGCGTATCTCCACGAGACGATGTGGTCTTGAAACTCCTGGATACTCTCTTATAACCGGAAGTGACACAGTATCGATTAGTTTGTTAAAACAGATGTTTGCCCGTTCCTATGACATAATTCAGTTCAGTGATGGGTATACTGGAATTGGCGGCAATGATTCAAGCCCGTCTGATGAATGGGGTAATAGAGGAAGTTTTTGTCGTCGAAGTGAGTACACTTCACCAGCGGATTGTACGGACGCAGATGCAGGAGCATGGATTTGGGATTATCGTGCTACTGGAGATGGGTATGAATCTCCAACTCCTCCAACCGTTGTTTCTATAGGTGATTGTGTCGATACAACCTGTTTTGAAGGAGATGATGATGAGGTGACGGCGAATGAGCAGTCTACAGGTGATATTTATGGTGATGGTGAAAAACGTGTATCACTTGCCTTTTTTGCTTACGCAGACGAGGATCAAATGCCTCTGCGCAGAGTTATTGTTGATTGGGGGGCTGGAAAAGATTTTGGGTCTTCTGGTCCTGCTTGGCCTGCGGATAGTCAACGTGGTTCTCCTGCGACAGATAACTTCTACAAGAATCAACGTGGACTCAACCCAATTTCAATTCAGCATGAGACGGAGTGTGATGAGAGTGAATGGGGAAAAACTTCAGATTCTTGTTCCACAAGTTACATTCAATTTGTGAATAATTACACTTGTACAGAAGGATTCTTGAGTTCTTTGTCTGATCGATCATGTACCATAGACGAGTTCGGAAATCTTGAAACCTCGCCATGTACCGGCGGAGTGATTAGCGGTGGAGACGGAGCCTGTGTCTTCCAACCACGTGTGCATGCGCGTGACAACTGGGGCTGGTGTACTGGATTCTGTGATGCTGGATTGGATGGAGAGGACGAGTGTTATGATGGTAGTGATGAAGGTGGAGATAATGAGTGCGACTATGTGAATTGTCCAGGAGGTGATAGTTGTAGTGCTGGATCTACTGAAACTATTGATCCGTGGGTGTATTATGATGGCTACATTATTATCCAACCAGATTAATAAAAAAGCAGCCTAACAGGCTGCTTTTTTATTTAGAGTTAATGAAACTTCCGTGTTGGTAAAAACCT
>PFEU01000001.1:9468-12929 GCA_002793515.1 Candidatus Uhrbacteria bacterium CG10_big_fil_rev_8_21_14_0_10_48_16 | reverse complement strand
GGACCGTGCTACGGCAACGCAAGCACAGCCATCGCCAAGGCCGCGGGAGAAGCACGCTACGCCGATGCGATCTTCTACGTCCTGACCTGGCTCACACATGGCTACAGTCCCGAACTGGCGGCCGTGAAGATTCACGAATGGCCCATGGTCAAGAAGGAGGAACGTGATGCGTCCTGAACTCGCCGGAGAACAACACCTGAACTTCGACCAACAGGACAAGCTCTTCGATCCCAAGCTCGCCAGGCCGGTGACGGTCCTGGGAGCCGGATCGGTGGGGAGTCAGGTGGTGCAGATGCTGGCACAAATCGGAGTTACGGACCTCACCGTCTATGACGCCGACGACGTCGCCTCGCACAACATCTGCATGAGCGCCTTCCGTATCAGCGACCTCGGTCGCTGGAAGGTCGAGGCGCTTGCGGACATCGTCGCGGACAAGAGCGGAGTGCAGATCAAGCCGATCCGACGCATGTGGAACGGCGAGACCCTGCGCGGATCCGTCGTCTGCTGTGTCGACTCCATGGACGTACGTGGAGCGATCTGGACGAAGGTTCGTCAGAACCCCCTCGTCAACATCTTCGTCGATACGCGCATCGCCAAGGAGTTCGTTGCGGTCTATGCGATCGATCCTACCAACGCCGACCACGTCGCTCTCTACGAGTCACGACTCTACCCTTCCAGCGAAGCCGTACGTCCCATGTGTGGGGAACACGGCATCATCTACGTCAGCAGTCTGGCAGCCTGCGCGGCTACAGCACGGTTGACGCAGAGCTGGAAAGGAGGTACAACACCCCCGCTGTTCGAGATGCTGGTGGGATCCCTCCACCAGATCACCTGACCACGAGGAGAAGACAGCATGAGCAAAAAGGAAATCACCGTCCGCATCGTTCCGCTCAGCGGAAGCCCCGTCGACAAGAAGGTCGCCTTCAAGACTGGCATGACCGTCGCGCAGGCTCTCGAGTCCGCCGGCGTCTCCCCCGAGCGCAAGGACATCTCCGTCCAGGCAGAACCCGGCCAAGAGCTCAAGCCCGGCGATACCGTCGTCGCGACCGACCGCAAGGTCACGGCCGGAAGCCAGGTCACCGCGCGGGAACGTCCGCAAGGCTCCTGACAACACCAACAAGAGCGTCATCGACCCTCTCTCACGCACGCCCCCCGACCCTCATTGAGCGGTCGGTTTTATTTTTCAGAAGTCATTCAAACTAAAACAAACAATACGGAAACAAAAAACACAGGGACGAGAAACTCGACCCTGTGTCTGGTACATCTATTATTGTGCGAGTTCCTCGACCACCACGGTAGTCATCACGTCTCCTACGACAATCGCATCGACAACATCCATTCCCTCAATGACACGTCCGAAAATGGAGTAAGATTTTGGCAACGGAACATCCCCCAACATGACGAAGAACTGTGAGCCGTTTGTGCTTGGCCCACGGTTTGCCATGGCGACAATCCCGCGCTCATACGAATAATCATCTTCAAGTTCGTCCCCAAAGTCATACCCAGGACCCCCTGTCCCATTTCCGCTTGGGTCCCCACCTTGAATCACAAACCCTTCTTCACGTCGATGAAAGGTCAATCCATTGTAGTATCCTCCTTCCGTCAAATAGACAAAGTTCGAGACCGTCATCGGAGCTGTGTCTGCATAAAGCTCAAACACAATGTCTCCTTTTTCGGTTGTGATACGAATCTGTTTATTCGCAATCTGTTCTTCTGGAAGAGTTCCTGGGAACGTCCAGGTTTGAGTGGTTGTTTCGTCTTGCACAGAGTCTGGATAACTAAAGGTGAGTGAAGATTCCTCCTGTATCGTTGGAGCACACCCAGCCCCCACAAGCAACAAGGCGCACAGAGAGATGAGTCCTACGTATTTCATAAATTGTATCCGTTGATCCATTCCGTAAAACCACTCATAGAAATGGATGGCATTTCAAAGGTTCCTGGAAGAGATGTCGAGATTAACAGCCCAGAGAGAATCGCAATTGAAATGGAGAGTATTCCAATCAACTTATTAACCCCCATAGGCATATGCTCACAGTTCTTGCATGAGCCTAGGAACACAACCTTGTGATGGACTTCGACCGTTGGTTGTGTCGAATGCACTTGCTTTTCAACCATCGTGATCACCGGAAAGGTCTGCTCCTCAACTTGAATGGTGAGTTCAGGAACATCTGTCACAACCGATTTCTTTGCCGGACTCTTTTTTGCAGAAATTTTCTTCTTCGCGACCGGTTTTTTTGTTACCGATTTCTTTTCGACAACGTTTTTTGCTGTTGTCACCTTTTTCTTTGCCGTCGATTTCTTTTTTGCGACCGGCTTCTTTCCCACCTGTGTTTTGGAAACAGAGGAGGACGTTTTTGTTTTTGTGGGCATAGACTTCGCTCCTCGTGGTTCTCACCCCGAGAATAAAGAACGTTTAAATATTTTGTTGCACTGATTATAACACACGTTTTGGTGTCACACCAAACTTATTCATCTTGAACACGCTCCCCCAGTCCCACAAGAAGACTTCCGGAAAGACTCAAAGGGGCAAAAAGCGTTTGCGTCTCCAAATCAAAAAAGGTTGAAAGCGGTTTCCATGAAAGAGACGACCGATCAAACTGATATATTACGACCTCTTGAATCATCTGTCCCTCTTGAGCGAACTCAGCAAACACAAAGGTGAGTTCCCCATCCTGAAGGGTGCCGTTACTCGTCAATGTTAATTCGTATACCGGACTTAATGCTCCTTCAATCGCTGTATCTACCCCATCGATGCGTTCAATCAACACCGTTCCAGATTCGCGTGTCACCCCCTCCACCCACACACGCCCATCTTCTGATAACGCCATCACCTGTTCAGGAGCTGGACGAAGAAGCAGAAGCGCGCTCGCAACTAAAACAATCGCGACAACAATCGCGACTGAAATATTAGAATCTTTTTTTCGAGAAGCCTGTCCCATACTTCTCTAGTCTATCACATTCTCAGAACCTGTTCATTTACACGAATGGTTCTTCCCACGGAAACCCCGACCGCCCGAAATGTCCATACGTGGCAGTTGCTCGATACACCGGCTGAAATAAATTCAACCGCTCCGCAATGGCCTCGGGTCGAAAATCAAATGTCTGCTTTAATAAATTTGTCAGATCCATTTTACTTCCTCGAGATTTTTCTCCCATCCCAACCGCCTGAAGATGCACAGGCTCTGCTCGCCCCATCGAATACACAAGCGACACCATCGCAGAACTCGCCAATCCTTGCTCCACAAGATAGCGTGCCGTATAACGCGCCATGTATGCGCCAGCACGATCAACTTTACTTGGGTCTTTTCCTGAAAGCGATTTATCTCCTTGAGGAATAAGCCCTCCATACGTATCAACGGTGAGTTTACGTCCTGACGCTCCAGAATCCGCCCGAAATCCTGCGTCAATAAAAGATCCGATAGGATTGATATACATCTGTACGCCCTCTTCTCCCACAATCG
>PFEU01000001.1:0-9407 GCA_002793515.1 Candidatus Uhrbacteria bacterium CG10_big_fil_rev_8_21_14_0_10_48_16 | reverse complement strand
AAACATCGGATCACTCTTACGAAGATCATCAAGTCGTCGTGCAAGATTTTGTGCATACACCACCGCACGTGGCATCAACTCGCGCGTCTCGTTCGTGGCAAACCCATTGACCACCATATTGTCTGTCACTCCGTTGACGACACGCTTCATTTCATCTGATTGTGTTTCGATGTTCACGAACACTTCAATATCATCTTTATATCCGATCTCCGCATACACCTGTTTGGCAAGCGCCCCGATATCAAAGTCTGCCGTGCTCGTCACCTCGCCTCCAATCATCACCATTCCGTGACTTCCCAACACATTCACATCCACTCGTGCATGCGTATCACGACGCAAATACTCATCAACAATGGCGTCTGCGATCTGATCGCAGACTTTATCAGGCTGACCTTGGGTAACAGATTCGACCGTTTTTTTCATACGTAATACTGGCTCAGAATACCAAAGTTCCCTCTGCTTGTCACCGCATATATTAGGGGGTTTTTCATGAGTCATTTTCATTTATCCCCACCCATCTCTTGCGTTCGGTTTTTGTTCGGTTCATAATACGAACATAAAGCGAACACAACATCTCTCTATGTCACAACTGACAAAAAAACAATCGGCTGTTCTCGGCTTCATTCGTGAATATATTGAAGATCATGGATACGCTCCCTCCTATCGAGAGATCGCCGATGCATTCAACCTTTCATCTACGGCAACCATTCACGGTCACGTCCAAGCGCTCGTTGAAAAAGGACTCATCGTAAATGGTGATGACGGTGAAGCAAGATCGATCGAGCTCGTAGAAGAAACACCTTCTGGACCCTCCATTCTTCTTCCCTTCATCGGACTCATTACCGCAGGAGTCCCCATCGAAGCCGTAGAAGACAACGAGACCATGGCCGTTCCCGCAGACTTTGTACTCGATGGGGCCAACTCTTTCGTCCTCCGAGTAAAAGGGCGCTCCATGATCGAAGACGGAATTCTCGATGGGGACTTCGTCGTCATCGAACGCAACCCTTCCCCACGCAATGGAGAAGTGGTCGTCGCCCTCCTTGATAATGCGTTTGCCACACTTAAACGTTTTTACCGAGAGACAAATCGCATTCGTCTTCAACCGGCAAATAGCTCCATGGATCCGATCTATGTTCAAGATTGCATTATTCAGGGAGTTGTCCGAGCCGTCATACGCAAGTTCCAACCTATCTAGATTCTCCAAAATCTAAAACAAGACACTATTCGGGAGGGCCCTCCCACATCGTGTTACTGACAATTTGAGATCCCATGACGAGGCGCGTAAGGGATCACGCGTCTGGCCATGGGGTTTTAGTTTGCCAAATTTCAAAAACATCAAGGCTGAAGGTCTCGCTACAATACGCGGTAACGGAAAAGACAACGTTCTGCCTGGAGTCAGAATCGTCACGTTCCCAAACCCTCATTGTGGCCTGACCTTCATCCTTTGATGAACATGATCCCTTAATTCACTCACACTTCACTCTATGTCTACCGCCACACTTCGCCACCACTTCAACACGTTCGCCTTCCTTCCACGACAACGGGATCAACGTATCGTCAAGAGTCTTCGTGCGCTGAAAATTCGCACAAGTCGTCGCAAGATCAGACAAACCATTCGTCAAATGATTGACCATCGGTCACTCAGTATCGCTTAATCATATGCATGAAGTTCTTAATGACCCCATCGACGTCACCGTCGCCTTTAAAGATAATCGCGTCTTCCCTCGTGCCATACGATGGAATGAACGCGATTATAAAATCGATACCGTAAACCTTGTGCACACGGCTCGTGAAGGGCAAAAACGCATGTTCTATTTCTCCGTCTCAGACACAACCAACTATTTCAAACTTAAACTCGATCCAGAAATCTTAGAATGGCGCCTTGTCGAACTCTATACAGACGGATAAGAAAAATCCGGCTGAACGAATCATACCGGATGAGGCACCTCGTGGGTGCTAGCTGAGCGTGAGTTCGAAGTGCCTGTCCGAACCTTTAACAAGCTTGAATCCGAGCTTCATGTAGAGCGCGCGGGCATCTTCGCGTTCAGGCTCGGAAACCAGCTTAACCAGTGTGACGCCGACCTCGCGAGCTTGCTTGAGCAGATGCTCCATGAGCGCTCGTCCCAAACCACGACCACCTCCACGGAAGTCCTCGTCGACGAGTACGTATTCTACGTCACCCACACACTTGCGCCAGTCACTACTGACCTTGAGCAACGCTACCGCGACCATACGATTGGTAGCGATCTCCCGGATGACACTGATGCGCGTTCGAGTCGGATCCATGAGGCGAGCCGTGTGGAGTTCTCCCGGCGTAACGATGGGGCCAGAGCGCAGGAGGTCGTCCCCGCGTTCGTTGAGGAATGCGATGCAGGCACCGAAGTCGGCGTAGTCGCGATAGGGACTGAAGTCCGGCTTGTAAACTCGGAACTGTTCTGGGTCGAAGGGCATTCGTTTCTCCTGATATCCAGCCTATCCAGGGAAATCTAGAGTGTCAATTATGCAACGGATCATCCTCCACATCGACATGAACTCCTATTTTGCCTCTGTCGAGCAACAGGCGAATCCTTTTTTGCGTGGAAAACCAATCGGGATCACAGGAAAAGACCAGATCCGTTCTGTGGTGGCCACAGCTTCCATAGAAGCAAAAAAGCTTGGGGTGAAAACGGCTATGTCTACATGGGAAGCAAAGAAAATTTGTCCCTCACTCATTCTCTGGCCAGGAGATCCAGAAAAGTACTCAGATATCATGCATCGCTTCAACGCAATCTATCGTGAGTTCACTCCTCATATAGAACCATTCAGTGTGGATGAAAGTTTTTTAGATATTACCGAAGAGGCAGAGGATTACTTTGGAGCAACCTACATCGCTCAAATGATTCGCTCTCGTCTCAAGGAAGAACTTGGAGATCACATCACCGCCTCAATTGGTATTGCGCCAAATAAACTTATGGCAAAACTCGCTTGCGAGACAGTTAAACCTAGTGGACTTACGGTCGTTCAATCAGATGATGTTATCGATCTCCTTAATCGTTGCAACCTTACTGATCTTTGTGGAATTGGTCCTCGCATTCATGCGCGATTAAATACCCTCGGTATAAAAACATTTCAAGAACTTCGAGCATTCCCCCTTGAGGATCTGCAACGTGAATTTAAAAGCTACGGACTCTGGCTCCACGAAGCCTCTCACGGTCGAGATCTTTCACAAGGAGTAACTTCTGATATCCAAGATATAAAATCCTACGGGCACTCCTATACCCTTCCACAAAACACCACAGACCCCGTGATCCTCAAACGGTATCTCTTTGGGCTTGCGGATAAAGTCGGTTGGCGTATGCGTCGTGACGGTGTTGTCGCGCGTCGTGTAACTGCCCATGTACGATTTGGGAATTTCACAAATCATAGCGAGCAACGCACATTTAATGAACCCACTGCAGATGGGAAAAATCTTTTCGAGGTCGCCTGGAGCATTCTTAGACCCCATCTCAAAAGCGACGTTCGTTTGGTTGGCCTCTCTGCATCTCTCCTATGTCAAAATCCAAGTCAACCATCCCTATTCAAAAAAGAACGGAACATGCAGTCCGTCCTTTGTGCGCTCGATACGCTTCAACATCGTTATGGCTCAGGGGTCTGGAAGCGCGCATCCACCCTCCCTATTGAGTTCAAACCCCGCTCAAGCGGATTTCATTTTGATCACGAAGTGTAGTGAGTGAACGCATAAAGTTCCTCTTTATGCGTTCCGAACGGAACGAAGTTATCTGTTCTACAGATCATGAAGTGTAGTGAGTGAACACATAACATCTAATCTCCAAACACCCCTTCCACTAAGTGTGTCCCTGGATCAGGATCTCCATCGTATGCATGACGCGTCACAATAATATGTGCATACCCAGAATAATCTTCGTCATCTGGTGCTGACCACTCAAGGGTGAAGTACCCATCTTCATCTGTCACCATTTCTCCAGTCGAGAAGAAATCATACGGCAACCGACGAAGAAGCCAGACTTGATAATACTGGATCTCCCGATCGATCTCTGGAAGATCCATTTTCATCTCAACGTAATACAACCCATCCTTTTCCCCTCTCGAGGCTGATCCAACACGCGCACCGGTTGATTTCCAATAGAGCGTTGCCTCCCGGCTCTGTGTATCAATCGCTCCATCTATCACCGCCTGAGAAATCGGATCAGGCTTCAACACGTCAACAATCGAAGAAACAACCTCTTCTTCTACAGCCGGCTCAGAACGAAACCAAGCCACTGCAATCACGAAAAGAATAAACAAAAGAATAACCGCTCCTACAGAACCAATCGCCGACCCCCATCGCACAGATTTCTTTTGTGTGTTCTTCATCATAGATTACGAAGCTCGCCTTACGGCTTCTGCCACCACATCTGCAAGCCCCGGTTCAAATGGAGATGGCATAATCTTTTCCGCGGTGGGTTCTGGAACGAGTTTCGCAAGGGCATGAGCTGCAGACACACGCATCGCCGGAGTGATTCGTTTCAATCGTCCTTCAAGCGCTCCCTTAAAAATCCCTGGAAACGCCAGCACGTTATTCACTTGATTAGGAAAATCAGAACGCCCAGTGGCTATCACACGTGCCCCTCCCTCTTTTGCCACATCAGGCATAATCTCGGGAACGGGATTCGCCATCGCAAAAACGATCGCCTCTTTGCCCATCGTTCTCACCATGTCCGCCGTCACGACTCCCGGCTGACTCACCCCAATAAACACATCCGCCCCAACAAGCGCGTCGGTGAGACTTCCTGTACGTCCCTCTGGATTGATTCGCTCGGCGAGTTCTTCCTTGTACACATTCATTCCTTCACGGCCTGGAGCAATCATCCCTTTCGAGTCGATCATCGCGAGCTTGGTCATCCCCGCTTCAAACAAAAGATTCGCCACCCCCATGCCACCGGCTCCAGCTCCAGAAATCACCACCGACACGTCTTCGAGGTTCTTGCCGACCACCTTGAGGGCGTTTAATAATCCCGCCAACACCACTACCGCTGTTCCATGCTGATCGTCGTGCATCACGGGAATATCCAGTTCCTCAATTAACCGTCTCTCGATTTCAAAACATGCCGGAGCCGCAATGTCTTCCAAATTGATTCCGCCAAACCCTGGCGCAATCCGTTTAACTGTTTCGACAATCTCGTCGACGTCCTGCGTATTGAGACAAATCGGAAATGCATCAAGTCCAGCAAACCGTTTGAACAAAATGGCTTTCCCTTCCATGACGGGCAACCCAGCCTCAGGTCCAATGTTCCCAAGACCAAGCACCGCGGAACCATCCGTCACAACCGCAACGGTTCGCCCTTTGATCGTCAGATCCCAAACGCGCTCCTTATCCGCAGAGATCACTCGACAAGGCTCAGCGACTCCAGGGGTATACGCCGTTGAGAGGTCGTCACTATTCTCGATTGCGACAACCGACTCGACTGAAAGTTTCCCTTTATACCGCTTGTGCATCTCAAGCGACGCTTCACTGTAATTCATAATTTGATGTTAACGTTACTCAAGTTCTTTCTTAATAAGATCACGATAGAGTTCCGTGCGAACTTTTTGAAGTGGGTGCGTACTGTCACGCCCGGCCATAATACGAGTCAACATATCGTATATTCTTGTAACCCGAAAATTCCTCGCCTGGCTTTCATCACCGCCTGTTACTTGTTGGATGATCGCATCCTCCTCAAAAGGAACTCCGCTGTCCAACCACATATTTTTTACGTTCCCCTCAATAGGCGCATACAAATCCGGTTGCGTACGCTCTAGGTGCTGAAGAAAAACTGCTTTGTTCAAAATCTCCGACCAATCATGATAACGGTTCGAAATTCTGAGTCCTTCAATGTCTAAGAGCGACACTTCCGTATTACCATTCTCTCCCCTTTTCAGAAAAATGTTATCACCATGCGCGTCTCCGTGAACAAACACTGGCTGTTCATCCTGTAGGTCTGTTTGCACAGAACGAAACACCTCCTTCAATTTCTCAGCTAATTCGGAGTTAAAAAATCCTTGCTCTTCAAGAACGGAGGAAAAGTACTCACCGTCCGATGAAATTTTTTGTGCGTCATGGACATCCAGCCCGCTCGTCCGAAGCACCTCGTCTGAGACGGGAAGTTTTTGTACGTTATCGATCACTCGACCAATAACTTGGATCTTTTGATCTGCCGATAGTTCTGCTTTGAGTGATGGATCATCTTTAAGATATTCTGTAGCAAGTCCCGTCATGGCGTCGTCTGCAAACGCCTCTCCCACCTGTCTAACAATGTAGATATCCAGAGGTCGCTCGAGTCCCGACTGTGCAGTTTCCAGAAGTTTCATATTTCGCGATTCATCGCGAAGTCGGTCGGCACTTGCCGTTTCACCGACTTTGAACACGACAGCTCGACCATTGAGCTCCCCTTTTTGAATAAAAAAACGTTCATGCCTTTTCTTATCGAACTGTTTGAATGGACGCACGGCGACATCAATGGTTCCACCAATGGACTCGAGTAGTCCTTTCGCTTGTCCTACTTTTTTCTCCTGCTGTGTAGACTCTCCCTCTTGCCCCTCTCGTTTTTTGCACAACAAGCACGTCACCGGATTATTCCCATCTTCGCAATATCCAGACTCTTTCAGTGCGTCGCGCTCATCGTCTCTCATAATTCATCAATATCTCTTAAAAAACTCACTCCTGTTGAAGGCTTCTTTTGAACACGCTCCCCTAAATCATCAAACACAATCGTTGGTCCATCATCATTCCATTCGTCATTCGAGAACGATCCGTACGAGGGTTTAGAAACCGCCGCTTTCAATTTTATCTCTTCAAGAAGCTCTTTTGGAAGCTCTTGGAGAAACATCGAAGGCTGGCTGAGCATGAGTGTATCGTATCCAGAAGTAATCGGGTAGGTATAAAACAGATACTTTCGCGCACGCGTTGTGGCCACATAAAACAACCGTCGTTCTTCCTCAAGTCCCCCTTTTTCATCCAACGCGGCTCCGATCGGAAACTTTCCATCCACAAGGTGCATGATAAACACTGCAGACCATTCCAGCCCCTTTGATTGATGAATCGTCGAAAGGACCATTTTCTCTTCCTGATAAACCTGACCCTCTTCACGCAACGTTCCATACTCCCCTGTCAGAGCCACTTCATCAAGAAACGTTTGCAAACTGGTATAGCCTTCTGCAAACAACGCAAATTGTTCAATGTCTTCGAGTCGATCCATGAAGTCCGGATACTCGGCTTCCAAATAATCTCGATAATCTCCCGCAAGCACCGCTCGAATAAGTTCTGAAGGACGATCTTCATGCATCATTTTCTCGAGCGTCTTGGTCAAATTCCGCCACCCGAATTGGGCGCGCTTGGGGACCTTTGGATGCGATTGAACAACTTCTTCAAGCGTCTCGAACTGCTTAAACGAGCTCGCCATCTTCTCCGCCGTCACCAACCCAATCCCCGTCAACAACCCCAGGACACGGATCCAAGCCATCTCATCCTTTGGATTCATCTTAAGTCGCAAATGCGAAACAAGATCCTTGACGTGCGCCCGCTCAAAAAACTTAAGCCCTCCGCGATACTCATAAGGAATATCGCGTCTCATGAGTTCAAATTCCAACTGTTGGGAATGAAACGAGGCACGGAAAAGTACCGCTGTTTCTGAAAGCGGAACCCCTTCATCTCGAAGAGCTAAAATACGTTGCGCAATAAACTGTGCTTCTTGTCCTGCGTTTTGTGCGGGAACAATCTGTGGTTTTTCGAACGAAGAAAGGACCGCCCCAAGTTCCTTTTTAAACTGCTCGGTGTTTTGAAGAATCGTCTTATTTGCTACGGCCAAAATCTCTGGCGTCGAACGATAGTTTGTCACAAGCCGAAACGTTTTTGTCTGATTGTAAGTTTGGGGAAATCCGAGAATATTCTTAATCTCGGCCGCACGAAAGGAATAGATGGACTGCGCGTCATCCCCGACGACCAAAATATTTCCATGCACGCTCGCCAACTGACGAATGATATCTGCCTGAATCACGTTCGTATCTTGATACTCGTCCACTAAAATATATTCAAACTGTTGAGCCAGCCGTTGACGCACGCCCTCATTGGTAAACAACAACTCTCGGAGTTTCAAAAGCAGGTCATCAAAATCCATCGAATCTGACTCACGTTTGCGTTGAGCGTACAGCTCCGCAATACGTTCAATAGAAGAACTCATCTCAATAAAACTTGGGTACCTCGTCTCTAAAACATCTATGATGGGCTGTCCGGAGTTTTTCGCATAACTAATGATCCCGTTCAGTTTTGCCGGGGACGGAAAACGACGAGACGTTGTGTCGATCTTCAGCGCCTTGATACATACTTTCACCAAAGCCTTTGCATCCTCTTGATCGAGAATCGTGAAGTTCGAAGTATAGCCAATCTCCGAAGCATATATTCGAAGCAGACGATTTGCGATCGCATGAAACGTCCCACCCCACAGCCCTTTTGGCTGACGACCAAGTAAGCTCTCCACGCGCGTCATCATTTCCTTCGACGCCTTGTTTGTGAACGTCACGAGCAAGATACTCTCCGGACTCACCCCCCGCTCGAGCAAATACGCGACACGATAGGTGATCGTTCGGGTCTTCCCAGATCCCGCTCCAGCCAACACCAAGGCCGGTCCATCTCCATGTAACACCACCTCTAACTGCTCGGCATTCAATTCCTTTTGATAATCAATATTTGCCTTCGACAGGTCAAAATCATCTTGTAAAACAAATTCTTTCATAGTTCGATTCACTCACTACAAGTAGCCGAGTCATTTTAGCATAGAACCCTTCCTAGAAAGGAAGAATCGCTTAGAATCTCGCGCGATAAATCCCTAAACAAAGAAAAAGACGACCGAGGTGGTCGTCGCGTGGGAGAGGATCTCCCTTAGTTGTACCTCTCCAGTGCGGAGTTCAAGAGCTTGTAGATGGCGACGACGTCGGCATCCTTCTTGAGGACCGCCGTCTTGGTCCGCACGAGCACGTCCGTCAGGGACGAGATGAAGTCGATGCTCCCAGGCTGGGCGAATCGCGCCTCTTCCTCCACCGTCTGGAGCATCGCGATGATCTCGTCGATGTCGCGGATCAGATCGAGCTGTTCGATGACGGTGAGAGAACGCTTGAACCGACGGGCCTTGGCAGGCACCACCAGTGCCTGTGCGATCTTCGCGTGGATGAGGAGCATCGCGACGATGCGACGCACCGTCAGAAGGCTTCCGATCGCGCCCATGAAGAGCTCATCCGCACTGAGTTCCGTCGCGAGACGACTCATCTGTTCCTGGAGCTGTTCCAGGAGGGGCATCCGCGCGTAGGGTCTGGCACAGATGTTAGTCATTATTTTGTAAGATTCTTCGCAGTAGTAAGCGAAGTTTTTTGTTTGAAAAAGTGTTGTGTCTTTTTTG